>JAITII010000139.1 GCA_031279515.1 Deltaproteobacteria bacterium | reverse complement strand
GCTTTCCTTTCTACCCCGAAGAAAACATCTTACTGGTTGAAGTCTCTGATTCCCTTTATTAGTAATGCTATTTTCTTTATCTTCCTGAATCTGTAGAGCTTCATGATCAAGACTTTGATCCCGTTGTTCTGGCTCTCAATCGCTTTTGAAATGACTTTGTCGTGCGTGTAGTACTTGAGTACACCTTCTATGTGCCTTTCCATTGTATTTGCCATCGTGTGTAAAAAATATGTATGCCGATAACCCACACAGAGCATATCAAGGCTCTGATGAAGGCCTCGGGCTTCCTCTTTAGCCTTTGGAGCAGAATTGCCTCAAGGATTTTTTGAAGATGGTATCCAGCTGGCATATGAGATTTCAGGGCAATGACTTTCTCAAGGCATTAATTTTTGTTTGCGCAGATCCAGATTTTCGTCGTCTTTCAAAATGTCGGTATTTGCAACCCTTGATGACTTCTTTAAGGTCTTTCACCGCGGTGAAGAATACATACTTCATAAGTGCTTAGGTAGCGTTAGACGCACCTGCCTGGATTTGTTGACTGCTCCCGAAGGGTAGTTCCTTATCCCGAATATTATACTTAGCCTGGTTAAATTCTCGCAAAGTCTTTTGAATATTATACTCTAAATGGAATCTACCAATAAATCGTTTAAGGTCTTTGAATAATAAAATCTATATGTTTGTTAACCTTATTGAGCTCCTCAGCTATGATATAAAATATTCTAAACTAGTTGACAAACGCTTCTTTAATGTTTATAGTAATGATGCTATCACTAACTTCTTTACTACCCTTATTATGGAGGCGAGTCCTAATGGAACACAAATTCTTAACCTTGACGCCGGAAGAGTCTCAGATTATGGACTCGGCATGGGAAGAGTACCAAGTACAGTGCAAGGATATAATGGAGGATCGCAGATACGTATCAATCCTCGCATTTCTATTGGACAGCAGGTCGTACATGGGCCCTTTAAGAAATATGCGAGACAAACTTCAACAGTATCTTTCGCAGAGTCGTTTGATTCCTCTAATAAAGAAAGCGATCCAACGGCATTTTCGGATGGTTCGACTTCATATACTGCGTCAAGAGATGTGGCTACTGGACTTCCGTCTAGCTCTACGCCTAGAGGATCGGACCAGCAACGATATACTATATTGGACACACAAGCTTCAGGAACCATACAAGAAGCACATGAGGTACATAAAGGAGCTTCCTCCACCAGAACAGATGGAGAAAATGCTGGACCCATACGCGGAGCTAATCTTCCAGATGCTGGCGTACTTCAGGTACCTAATGCAGCAGGCCCGCGAAGAGCTCAGGACAGTCCCAGGAGCTTTGGGGCGAGGTCCAATAGGCTAAAGGAAAACCTGAAGCGGAAGCTTGGCCATAAGCCAAAAACTTCTGATGAGTTGGGTTTAACCAATTCTCTAGATGTAAGGGATGCGATACCTGAGCCAGAGACTTGGATTGAATCTCTTTATCGCCGCGGGGCTGAAACTGTAGAGAATCTTATATCAAGAGTCAATAACCTTATCACTTCCCCAGCTCCTGAAACGCAGCTTGTTAGAGGACCTAGAGAGTATGTAGCGCCGGCTACCCCGGCCAGCGTCACTGACGCCTTTATGAAGCTTGTAGCTGACCGCAGAGAGGCGGAAAGTCAAGCGGTCTTGCCAGGGTCTGAACAGGCTACCCCTAAAATCTCTACTAGAATAACTGCTGTTGATGAGTCAGCCTACCAGATATCGCGGGCGGCTAGATTCAGGGCCCTAGCTGAGGACCAGACAGCCCCGTTTAAAGAATTCGTTGCCCGGTATGAGGGGGTCGCAGGCACTGCATCTGATACCCCTTTAATTAATGCCCTGGTCCGGTCTGATGGGGAGCGTAATGTTGTACAAAGCCGCCTAATGAAGTCCGTAATTGAACCTGTGGACAATTGGATTCGCAAAACAGCTAAGGCTAAGGGAGTTTCTATAAATAGAGTCCATGAAATGGGGAACTATGTAGCTACCTTAAAGCATTTAATCACCGAAGGTCACGCAGCTTTCAGGCAAGGTGCTGTAAATGATATAGAAAAATGCCGATATTCTTTTAGAAGAAGCCCGTAAAGCTTATAAGGAAAATAAAAATTATCATGCTACTAAGAAAAAGAAAGAGATAACTAGACACCAAAAGAAATTAAACGAGGCAAAGACTAAGAGAGACAAAGCTAGATATCAGGAAAAACTAAATAACTATCAATATGAATCTACAGGAGAACAGTTTGATAAAAAGCTTACTGTCCAGCTAGCTACTACCGAAATTGGAGTAAAGCTACAAGATTTTTCTTACAAGCCAAAGATAGATTCAATGAAACCAATACACCTATAACTCTGACAGAGGAACAAACAAGATTAATCAATTTTGTAAATAATATTAACAATAGAAAGGCAATTTCTTCTTGATTTTTTGCGCCTTGTCTTCTAAAATCCAAGATATATCTAAATATGAAACAAAAAGGGTAAAGTACATCTTATGCTTCTACCCCTTTTATGTCTTAACTGTTAAAAATATTTATAGACTTACTATTTTCTCACTCCAATCACAATATTTTTTATTAAGGAGACTAGATAATGATGAAAAATCATGTCAAAGAAAGCAATGGCGCAATTAGAGATGAAAGAAACTTACCTAAATCACTTAGCTTGACAGTTTTTGTTTTGGCCTTTACCGCAGCGGCAGTAATTACCATCCTTTTGGGTACTGGCTCACTTTTAGCCCATTCTTTGTGGGTGGAGGCACCGGAAAATCCGGCTAAAGATGAGCCTGTAAAAGTTGACATAGGTTTTAACGATCTCTTTGAACCCATTGCTATAAGCGATTCGAGCGTTTCTAAGATATCTGCTCCCACTGTAATAGGGGTAAATGGGGAGATTTTAACCAAGCTTTCAGGAGGGGCTAACTATGAATACGTGACTGAAACTCCCTTGTCAGAAGGGGGCTATCTGGCCTATGTGGAGTACGAGCCTTTTTTATCTGCCCGTGAAAACGAGCCTAATAACCGCTTTTTTATGACTGGAAAGCACATTATAAATATAGGGGCAAGTAATGATGAACTCATTACCAAACCACAAGGCAAGACCGCTTTGGAGTTAGTGACCCTAGCCAACCCCAAGACCTTAAAGGCAGGCGGCTCTCTTCCTTTGCAGGTTTACTACGATGGTAAGCCCCTTGCCGGTGCTGAGGTATACGGTGATTATCGCGGCTTTAACCCCCCTGGCAGCTGGGGACTGGCCAAGGCCTTTTACTGCAAGGCTGACAAGGAAGGAAAGCTAGATTTTATACCCGCCAAGGGGGGATTATGGATGCTCAAAGTCCGTAATTACGTACCCAACGAAGACACCAGCGAAGCCGCCCAGACCGTTCACGTGCATACTCTCACTTTTTATGTGGCTGAGTAAAATACCAAAGGGCTTTTTCTAAATAGCCATAAACCAGGCCGGCTCTTCCAATAGAAGAGCCGGCTTTCTAGCTTTTGGCCCCCCGGGCAGCTTACAGAGAGAAAATAGGCCCCTCAAGCTTTAGGGCCCTTTATTTCACAAATCCTTAGCTAAGAGGCTTTTCCCACGATATCTAGTATTTTTGGCAAAGCATAGCTATATTTATTGCGTTGCCTTGGCAGAAATC
>JAITII010000046.1 GCA_031279515.1 Deltaproteobacteria bacterium | reverse complement strand
GCAGAAATAAAATTTTATTTTATCTACATATTGTAGAAATAGAATGGTATTTAACTATATATGGGCAATTAAATTTTATCCATATGAGATAAGTTTGGATTATTTCATATTGTATCATGAGCATGTGGCAAAAAAAGGATTTTGTTACTCGCAGGGACCGTTAGTTTTCGGTATTTCAACATTAAGAGTAAAGCTGCCGCCATCCTGGCAGCTGCCTGGGATCTCCGCTCCGAAGCGTGTGGGGTCGGAAGTAGTTCCGCTAGACTCTATGACCATGGCATTTTCCACAAAGCTTACGCTAAAAAGTATTTCCTCCGTATCGTCTAAGGCACCTTGGGCTAATGTCCTTACCTCTGAGGTAACCAACTGGGAGAAAACTACTGGTTTCCCATTATTGGTGCCCTCTAAAACGGCACTAGAATCAGCAGTACCTATAAAGATACAGGACATTCCTTCTTTGTAGCAGGCCACGGTTAAAGTGCATGTGTCCGCTTCACATTGGAGCTGGGCTAGAGTAAATGAGTTTTGAGTACAGTCGGAACTGTAATAGCCATCTGGTAAATTATCCTTATTTTCCGCAGCACCATTTGTTTGCGCAATAATAGGAAGAGCAAATAAGAGTGATAGTATAATACTGGTTAAAAATGTCCAAACTTTTTTCATATGTTTTCTCCTAAAAAACAAGTTCTTAAATTATGAATTTAGAAAAGGTTTAATCATTTTGTTCTGGTGATCTTTTAGTTGGCCACGCCCTGTAGTTTACTGGTTCCGCCGCCAGCTATGGCTTAAGGCACTAAGTGCCAGCCCTCGGAGACTTGATAGTTTTTTTAGTTTCCCAACCGAAACGGCCGGTTTTAATAGTCCGCCGCAAAAGGGTTCCGGACTGTGGGATGGTGGGCTTTAGGGCGTCTTCTACAGTTCCCGCTGCCCTTCTTCGGGGTTTGTCTGAAGCAGCGGTCAGGGTGGTTAAAACCACCAGTTCGCCCTCAGCTAGACGTGGGCCCGATAGCCCTAAGGCAGTAAGGGCCCCTCCCCGGTACACGGCACCAGTATCTACGTTTATTCCCTCCACTGCCCCGTTTTTTCCGCAGTGGAAGAGGTTTTTGCTGGTAAGGGCCTTTACTTTTTGCTTCACCTTGTAGCCAGCGTCTTCTCCCCTTGAAAAGAGAAAAGGCAGTCGCGTTTCAACCTTATAGCGGTCAAAGAGGGGCTCAAAGCCGGGCTCTAGAGGCTTGGGCGTTAGATGTTCACCCCCCAAACAGAGGGTAGGTGTGTGACCGTGGACTATCACCTCGCCCCCGTAGGAGTTGTAAAAATTATATTTTCTTCCCATGAGAAAGGTGCTCCTGCGGAAGGCGGAGAGGCTGCCTGGCTGGTTGGCAAGTGTCTTGTGGTCCATGGCTGGTTTTTCGCTTATGGCAGTTTCCTCTTGTTCTCTTGAAAATTCCCCATAGCGGTATTTTTCGTACTCATCGAAGTTCAAGATCCTTTGGGAGTCTAGGTCCCTATCCGTTCTAGGAAGGCCGTGAAAAAAACTAAAGCCCACCTGCCCGTAACCACAATCTATTATTTCCCTGTGGGAGTACTTTAAATTTTCCAAAAAGTTTATGTACTTTGCTGGAGGGGCTATTTCTTCAAAAGAGAAGTTTGCCGCCTCATTGGTCTCTGTCTCTTTGTAGAGCTCTATAAACCTTTTTTCTTTTTCACTCCCCTTAAGTAGCGAGATATAAGTCTTATAGCCTCCCTTCTGGAGCCATTTGGAAGAATCCCTTAAAGCACTTATATCTTTGGAACGCAAGAAACGTAAGGCCAGATCTTCGTGATTACCTGCGAGAAATACACAAGGGGCCGTTATGTTCATAAGCTTATCTAAGACCTCTTTGGAGTTTTCTCCGTGGTCTATATAGTCGCCTATAAAGATAATCTTTTCTAGTGGGTCTTTATCATTAATAGATTTTTCTATTCCCTCCAAGACCCTTTTAAGGGGCCCTATCATGCCGTGTATGTCGCCAATAATCCAGATCATTTTCACTGTCTTTAAATGGTACTTACTCGAGCAAAGTCGGCTATGAGCTCAAAAAGTGAGCTGGTCCTATTTAAGAGGGCGATCCTAAGCTCCTTTAATTCCGGGTCAGGATCGTCTACTAGGACCTCTTCGAAAAAGGCATCCACAGGGGCGCGCAGGGCAGTGATGCGGTTCAATAATTCTTTAAAGTTCCCTTGCTCTAGGTATTTTCCGGACTCATTTTCCAGGGTAATTACGGCATTTAAAAGGTTTTTCTCAGCATCTTTTACAAGGCGATCCGGGGTCAAGATTATCTCCCGACCTCCGAACTTTTTGATGATATTGACCACCCTTTTAAAAGTCTGGGCCAGATCTATAAAGCCCTCCTTTCTTTTTAGCTCCTCTAAGGCCTGAGCCCTTAAAAGCACAGATAGAGGATAGCTTCCGTGGACAGATAAAACTGCTTCAGCGCCGTCTGCGGAGATCCCCTGGGCTAGGATATGGCTCTTTAACCTGGCTTTAAAAAAGTCCAAAATATCAGCTTTAACTTCCCTTAGAGGTTTTTTAACTAGATTCCCTAAAGTTGCCAGGGCCTTATCCACATAGGGCTCCAAAGAGAACCTCCAGTTGCGGTCTATAATTATGAGGATTATCCCCAAGGCCTGGCGCCTTAAGGCAAAGGGATCGGCAGCGCCTGTGGGACTTAAGCCCACGGAAAAGCAGCCGCAGATGGTGTCTAGCTTATCGGCTACAGATAGGATTGCCCCTAAAAGGGTCTTGGGTAACTGGCCCCCTGCCTTAGTGGGGAGGTAGTGCTCACTAATGGCATCTGCGACTTCGGGCTTCTCACCGTCGGCAAGGGCGTACTCACGGCCCATCACCCCTTGGAGGGAGGGGAATTCTTTCACCACTCCGGTCACCAGATCGCACTTGCAAAGGGCAGCGGCACGCAAGATGGTCTCTTTTTCTTCCGGGGCCACTAAAGAGGCTAGCTCATTGGCAATGAGGGCTATCCTTTCCACCTTCTCTCTATAGGAGCCCAAAAGGTGGTGGAAGACTACGTGTTTTAGATCGTCTGCCCTTTGGGAAAGATGCGTCTTTTTGTCTTCCTGGTAATAGAAGCGGGCATCTTCTAAGCGGGCCCTTAGTACCCTTTCGTGTCCAGCGCGCACTACATCCATATCTCTGGCCCTGGTATTATTTATTGCCACGAAATAGGGCGCCTGGCGACCTAAGCTGTCGGTTATAGGAAAGTAGCGCTGGTGTTCTTTCATGGCAGTAGCCGAGACCGCCAGGGGGAGCTCTAGAAACTGCGAGTCGAAGCGGCCCAAAATAGCCACCGGTTCTTCCACCAGATTGGCCACCTCGCTTATGAGCTCGTCATCTAAGGTCACCACCAGATCCGTTTTAGACTGGCCCACTACCAAGGCGATCTCTTCTATGACCCGCTGCCTGCGGGTATTGTAGTCCACCAGGACATGGATCTCCGCCAGACGGCTCACGTATTCTTCCGGAGAGGTTAGAACTACTGCCCCGGGGGAAAGGAATCTGTGCCCATAGCTTACCTTGCCGGCCTTGGCGCCGGCAAACTCCATAGGCAAGACCTCTCCGTCTAAGACTGAAAGCAGCCAATGCACAGGGCGCACAAATGAATAGTCTCCAGTTCCCCAGCGCATGACCTTGGGAAAGGGTAAGTTTTCCAGGACATTGGGAAGCAAATTCTTTAAGATCTCTCCGCAGGGCTGGCCGGTCAATTGTTTGCGCACAGCCAAGTATGAGCCTTTAGGGGTCGTAAGGGTGAAGATCTCAGAAATTGGTACGTTTTTACCCTTAGCAAAGCCCACGGCCGCCTTGGTGGGGTTCCCATTGGAGTCGAAGGCGGAAGACAAGGGCGGCCCTATGAGCTCTTCCACTACGTCGGGCTGCATGGCTTCTATGCCCCAGATCCCTAGGGCCAGGCGTCTGGGGCCGCCCCACACCTCCATGCGCACAAAGGGCAATCTAGCCTGGGCCAGCTCTTTGGTGATGCGCTCGCGCATATAGGTCATAGCTGGACCAAAATAGCTGGCAGGGATCTCCTCTACGCCCAGCTCCAAGATAAAATCTAAGGTGCTCACAGACTCACCTCCCACCTGCCCAAAAGGGGATGGCCCATCTCTTCTCTCTGGCGAATGTACTGGGCCGCAGACTGGCGCGCCAGTCTGCGCACCCTTCCTATAAAGCGGGTCCTTTCAGGGACTGAGATGGCGCGTCTGGCATCTAAAAGGTTAAAGACATGGGAGCACTTGAGGCAGTAGTCATAGGCAGGCAAAACCAGGCCCTCATCGGAGAGCCTTGCGGCCTCGTGCTCATACATGTCAAAGAGATTTATAAGCATATGGACGTCGGCTAGCTCAAAGTTGAAGCGGGAGTATTCCACCTCCCCCTGGTGGTGCACGTCTCCATAGCGGATTTCTCCGTTCCAGTTGAGCTCGTAGACATTGTCTATACCCTGGAGGTACATGGCTAGCCTTTCTATGCCATAGGTGAACTCCACGGATATGGGTTTTAGATCGTAGCCGCCCACTTGCTGGAAATAGGTAAACTGGGTGACTTCCATGCCATCTAGCCACACTTCCCAGCCTATGCCCCAGGCGCCTAGGGTAGGAGACTCCCAGTCATCTTCCACAAAACGGATATCATGGTCCAGGGGGTCTATGCCTAAGGCTTTGAGGCTATCTAAATAGAGCTCCTGGGACTTTAAAGGGGAAGGCTTGATTAGGACCTGGAACTGGTAGTAGTGCTGGAGCCTATTTGGATTTTCTCCATAGCGGCCATCTGTGGGCCTCCTGGATGGTTGGACGTAGGCGGTGCGCCAGGGTTCTGGTCCCAGGCTCCTTAAGGTGGTGGCGGGATGAAAGGTGCCGGCGCCCACCTCGCTATCATAGGGCTGGTGAATTACGCAGTCGCGATCCGCCCAGAATTGGGTGAGGGTCTGGACCACCTCCTGGAAGGAGAAGGGGGCCTTGTTGGTCATAGAGGTCTCCGTAGTTAAGCTTTAAAAAAAACGAGGCTGCAATGGCGCAGCTAAAGGTGTTAAATGTGAACGGATTATAGCCCAAAGGGGACTAAAAGGCTACAGGTCCGAAGATGCTAGCCGTATAGCCAAGCCGTAAAACCGGCTTGGCATGGTAATCGAAGCCGGTTTCTACTAAGAGTATCCGGCGCTCGCCTCTAGCTGTTTCTGGAAAGGAAATACGAAAAGCTGAAAGACCGCGCTCTGCGTTAAGGTTCACTCTATTTACCCCGGCCCGGTGGGTGGAGTGGTAGAGCCAGGTCTCCCCATCTGGTCCCTTTAATATGAGGCCGTTGTGGTAGTAAGAGATTCCTCCTTTAAAGCGTCTGTCTGGCTTAGAGATGGCAAAGAGGTAGAGCCTGTCGTTTTGCAAAGACGCTAAGAGCTCTAAAAACTCGGGGCCATGGATATTTACCCCCAGGCCCAGGACGGTGCCCTTATCGTCTACAATACGTCCTTGAAGGCCGTGGTCTGGGTAAAGTTTGGCATCAGCTCCGGCAAGGTTTAAGACCACATCGAGACCAAAGTCCCAGTCTTCTCCGTTTTCCGAAGCCACACCTGAGTCACCTAAAATATCCCTTTTAGCCTCTAAAAGGGTGAAGTTTACGCCCTTTAAAAAGCGGGTGGCAGATAAAAGGAAACCGCTACAGTTGAGCCCCGGGCTTTGGAAGACCCTTTGGGGGTCGCCCCAGAGGGTGAAGTTGGCTCTTTCATCTATGGTCCCGTCCACCCTGTAGGGGATGGCCAAAAAGGCCTCCAATTTGGTCACAGGGTCAGCTTCTAGGTTAATTTTAAGGCTCCCGGGTATGGGGACGGAGTCATGGGGCATTGGGGAATTAAGAGGTAAGCTGGAGGTAAGATCTTTAGCCCCGGCCGCCATGGAGGAGGAGTCCGCCTTTAAAGCTATGGCCGAAAATAAGCTTATTGTTACAGCCAAGGAAGCGCATAGCCAGACAAAGGCAATAAGTCTAGATCTAGAAGGGCTCTTTAGATTATTTTTTAGAGGAACCCACATCTTGAAGCTGCCAGTCCTCCTCACCTAAGTCCTGGGTCTTATTCTTAATTTCTTTCTTTTGGGACATTAGGCTATCTTCCCCTAAGGTAGACTCATCTTTTGGCTCTTCTGGTGGTGCCCAGGCGGGATGATCCCTCCAATACATGATGCGGTGGCAGTTGGGGCAGAGCATGATTTTATCGTTGCGTTGGAGTTCAATAAAGAGCTGAGGGGGGATGCTAATCCGGCATATGAGGCAGGTGGAGTCGGCAATAGGTGCCATTACCTGACCCGGCCTCATAGAGGAGGCATAGAGGTACTGCTCAGCTAGTTTTGGTTCTATGGAAGACAAGAGGGCGTCTTTTTCTTCATTGGACTTTCTGATAAAGTCTGAAGCTTTCTCTTTGGCCGCGAGGATTTCTGCCATCTCTTTATCATAATCCTTTTGGGTAATGATTAGTGCTTCTTCCAAAGGAGGGAGCTTGGCGGTTAAGGTATCCTGCAATTCCATGAGGGTTAGCGACTCGTCTTCCTTTTCCTTGGTGCGCTTTGCTATAGTCTCGCCCTCTTTTAAGACTGCCTTGTAAGTCTTCTCGTCATCAACCTTTGTGAGCCGAGCCTTGTGACCAATTTTCATTTCACCAAGCTTTATGAGATCCTGCTCTAAAGTCTTTTGCAAGGTTAGGTTATTGTCTATGGAGGTCTTAAGATCTTGAAAATCTTTTTTGGCTCTAGAAAGCCGTCCCTCCAAGGATTCCAGCTTTTCCGGAGCTTCGTCTAACACCTTTTGGGCTTCAAGCATCTTCCGTTCAAGGGTTTGGATATTGATGAAGGTCGAAATTACTTCCTGCACTGTACTACCTCAAAAGAGTCGATTGGCCATTGGCCAAAATGTTTACTTTAATAGTGGGCATAGATCTTGGACTTTTAGAGGGGCTAAACCTTTGTGTATTATTGGGTTAAGTCTTTTTGGCATTTATCTTTCCCAGAGTGCCATGGGGCTTATGCCGTCAATATAGAAAAAATCTAAAGAGTCCAGTTTCGTCTTAAGTATATTCATAAGTGCCCTGGTTCCAGGGTCTTCGGTTTCAAAGTGGCCAGCTGAGATCACCCCTATGCCAAGGTCCTTAGCTTCCTGGGCCAGGTGGTGCTTAAGATCTCCAGTAATAAGGAGCTCAGCATCAGCATGCTGAGCCAGCTTTAGGGTGGACCCCATGGAGCCAGGCATGAGGGCCACTTTTTTTACCAGCTTGGGGATAAAAGAAGTATGGACTAAAGCGTCTAAATGGAGTTTTTCCGCCACAAAGGACAAGGGTTCCCTAGGTGGGTCCCAAAGGCCATAAAGGCCGTAGCCAAATTCCCCATAGCTTTTTATTGGGTAGAATTCATAGGCGGGTTCCTCATAGGGGTGGTTTTTTAAGATGGCTTCTGCCACCTTATGCCTCAAAGAAGGCGGGAGGATTAGCTCCAGGCGTTCTTCCGGGGTTTCGGAAAAGGTGCCAGGGGTGCCAATATGGGGATTTGTATACTCTCCAGAAAAAAAACTGCCAATACCTTGCGCCCTAAAGGAGCATTTGGAGTAATTGCCAATGTGGCCAGCTCCTGCGGCAAAGAGGCTTTCCATGAGTTCGGCCGTGTTTTCTGGGGGTACGAATACCGCTAGTTTTAAGAGCTCGCAGGGGATTTCTTCCAGAAAGTCCAGAGGTCGGATCTCCAGGATATGCGCCAAGGGTTGGCAGATACCAGTCACGTCCCAATTGGTGTGGGCAGAGATTATAGAGAGTCGACCTTTTATGGCCATTAGGAGCGCATCTGAGACCGGGTTTCCGAAAATGAGCCGGGACAAGGGCTTAAAGATTAAAGGATGATGGCACACAAGGAGTTCAGCCTTAGAGTCTAAAGCTTGTTGGATGACCTCCACAGTGGGGTCCAGAGATACTGCCACCCTGGAGACTTCCCTTTGAGGGTCTCCCACCTGGAATCCGGAGTTATCCCAGTCTGCCTGGAGGGCAAAAGGGGCAAAGGAGTCGATGGCATTATAGACGTCAGAGGCTTTCACGGATAAAAATGACCTTTAAAATAGAAAACGCCCGGTAGCGGGCGTTATTTTAATAAGGATATCTTGGGCTATGGTGCTGTTTTGAGCCGCCCCTCCCTAGATTTTCTAGACTTTCTAGGCTGCATAAGAGGAGGGCCCGCATCTGGCTTGGGAGGGCTAAAGTTGTTGCCGCCGTTGACCAAGACACATTCATAGGATAATCCTTTTTGCTTAAGCTAAGCTTATAAACTTATGAGCCTGGCCAGAATCCAGGCAATAAAAAAATATAATGGAGACAATTAAAGAAATCAAGGGATTTTTTGTATTTGCGCCCCTTAAATTTCCTTAAAATCTTCAGGCAGAGGGCTAAAGGCGTAAAAAACCTAGGTTTCCAAGGATAATAGCAAGATAGTCTGAAACTTAGGGAAAAGCTTGTGGGGAATGATCATCTATTTGAGACTAAGAAAAAAGAAGAAAAAGGGGGGTATATTAGAAAATTTTAGAAGATTTTAGAATATATTAGAAAATATTAAAAGATGTAAGATAATATATATTATATTATAGTGTAATAAAGTATATTAGTGAATTTTGGAGGATTTTGGAGAGTGTTTTTGTCCTAGCCTAATCCTAATTGAAAAAGAATGTCCCTTAGAGGGGGATATATTGCTCCAAATGCATTTTTTAGGGGCTTTGGAGCCTTTCATTTCCCAATAATTTGATTTTTCAATGTATTTGCGCTTTTTTAATCTAAGAATTCATGTTAAATTATTCCAAAAGTGTTGGCGTTTTAAATCTTTCTAAAAACTAAGGCTTTGCAAAGATCCTTACTTCGTTTAACGAAGTGAAATTTTTAGCAAAAATTGGTGACCTTATGGCAACGAAAGCTCAAAAATCCACTTCAACTAAAAAATCAAAAAAGGCTTTACAAGAAGAGTCTGTTACAACTGTTTCAGAGACAGACTTGCAGCTATTAAATTCAGGTACAAAAGAGAAACAACAAGATTTTCAGTCCAATTCTCCCCAGCCTCTAAGCTTGGCTACTTCCGGGTCTAATTCACATGTGCATGCATCTTTAGACAATATTTTTAAGATAAATATTGACTTATTAGAGCCTGATCCAAACCAGCCAAGGAAGTTGTTTGATGCTCTCTCTTTACAGCAACTGACAAATTCGATTCAAGCTACTAATTTTGTTGACCCCCTGGTGGTCAGAGAAAACCTTGAAAAACCAGGTTCATATTTCATCGTAGATGGAGAAAGACGCTGGAGAGCCTGTAAGGCACTAAATCACAGCCAAATCACTTGCTGTGTCATATCGCCTCAATCCCTTGACTATGAGATCGTAGCTTTTTCACAAAATGTCCAACGCGATGATTTGACAACTATGGAAAAGGCGATTGCTCTGGAAAAAATATTAGCTAGAGAGAAGGCTCAAAAGCTTGATTTCCAGCAAAAAGACTTAATTCCAGTTGTAAATTTATCTGAGAGCTACATCTCCGAACTGCTTAAAATCAGTAAACTCACTGATAACATCAAAGAAGAGGCATTAAAATCAACAGCTTGGACTCGCTCTAAGCTACTGCAGCTAGCTAGTATAAAAAACAACGAGCTTAAATTACATAAATTTGAAGAATTTAAGGAAAAAATTGCCAAAAAGCAGGCTAAAACAGATAAGACCCTAGCTCAAATAAAAGATGATATCTCAGAAAGCGCCAATAGAATGGATGAACAAGCAAATTCCACAGGCGCCCCTATGGGTAAAAAAGCTAGAGGTTTAAAAAAGCACGCCAATATCTTTATGCTCAAGCTTAAAAAATTCAAAGAAACTAAAATAAGTGCCAGTGAACTGCAATACATCAAAGAGGATTTGACTTTAATTTCAAAATTTATCAATGAAATCCTTCTTAAATAAGCAAAACTTTCCTTAAAAACATCCCCATTACTAAGGCTAGTTTCTTAAGCATAACTTCTAACTGACTAGTAGACCATTCTGTAAGTTCCTTTACGCTACCCTGGGCTAAATCATGTCGAAAGAAATTTGTAAGCTTTCCAGAGTTTGCCTAATAAGATATGAGATAAATCTAAAAAAGTACTGGCAGGCAATTTTCCCCAAGGTAATACTAAATTAATGAAGATTTTATTGCTGGTTATTGACGCGGCTCTCTACTAGTAGTTAATTTTAAGTATCTTAGCTTTTATTTCTTTCGGTAAATAGAAGAGATTCGGCCTTGCCTTCCGGGGCGCTTGCCACCATCTGGGATGGAATCTTGCCTATTGCATAGGGGGTCTTTTTGGTAAATTTTCAAAGATTTCTCGAAAAAGCTAGTATTTAAGGCTCTTTCAGAGATTCCAAGTCAAGGGCTTGCCTTGATAAGATGTTGGTGACATTTTTAAGGCTAACTAATAAGATTTAATTTTGCTCCCACTAAATAATCCCCCCATTCCTGCATCATTTTTCGTCTTTCTGGTAGGAAATCATCGTAGTTATAGGCAGCTCTTACTTTATTTCTTTCACTAGCAGTTATTTCCGCTATGGGCCTTAAAGAAAGGAAGGGAAGAGCTCCAGTTCCCAATGCCCCAAAATCTTGGAAGTAAAGCTTGGTTTCAGTGAATCTTTCTTATTCTGGAATCATTCCCTGGTAACGACCTCAAAAGAATTGGTCGAACTCTTTTCCGCACAGATGGGTTGACGCCAGGTTTCTGGCATTTTTGGCTTCAAGGAGCTTATCCTCTGCCTCTCTTAATGATAGCATTGGATATGCCCCAAAAGTGAGGGTCTGGCGTTTACTGTGGAAACGATAATAGTATCTATGACTTTGAGCCTGTTAGAGCCAGAAATAGGTACAATCCGCCCCAACTGTGTGCTTTTGGGCTTTAATATGTGGCTTAAGATTTTTGATAGATATATCAGTTAGAGGCAGGGCAGTATAGCCTTTCTGTCAGAGAAAATACCGCCATTTTAGAAAGCTATCCAGGGCAGTGCCTTCCTGGAAATGAAAAAGTCTGAAAATCTTGATTTTATAGGACTTTCAGACTAAACTGGATTTCTTTGGAATATCTATTGGTGGGCCAACCAGGAGTCGAACCTGGAACCGACCGGTTATGAGCCGGGGGCTCTACCATTGAGCTATTGGCCCCAAAACTGTAAAAGAAAGCCCCTTTGGGGCAGTGCTTGGAATAAATAGCATATTCCTCCATAAATTGCAACAGTGGCTTTTTAAAATGGGGGGCTCTTATCATGCCCTGGGTCATTGGTTTTGCAAAAATCTAGAAATTTTTTTCATTTCCTGCTAAATTATTCCAAGATTTTTTGTTTTGACTCTAGTTATTTGTCAGCCTTGAGAGAGAGAAGGCGCTCAAAAGTTTACTCTAGTTCTCTAATAGCTCCAAAATTACCCCACTTTATTCTATCATCTTAGGGCCGTTTACCGGCTGAATTCATATTTAGGCTAGCTACCAGGGAGGTAATATGCCAATTTACGCTTGGAAGGGTATCAATGCAAAAGGCAAGAGACGCAAAGGCACCATGGAGGCCCAGGATACTCGTCAGGTGGAAGCCTTCTTAAAGCGTCTGCGCATCTCCGACTATACTGTAAAGGATGCGCCTAAGGACCTATTCTCAGGTATTGCCTTTTTCGCTCCCAAGATAACGGTTAAGGACGTAATGCTCTTTACCAGGCAGTTTTCCACTATGATCGATGCCGGTCTCCCCTTGGTCCAATGTCTTAAAATCATGGCTGACCAGGCGGAAAACCCCACCTTAAAGTCCATGATAAGGGATATCAATAACTCGGTGCAGTCGGGCGCCACCCTTTCGGACGCCCTGCGCAAATACCCCAAGCAGTTTGATAGCTTATACTGCAACCTGGTGGCTGCCGGAGAAACCGCTGGTATCTTGGACACCATCTTAAAGCGTCTGGCGGAATACATAGAAAAGGCGGAGAAGCTGAAGCGCAAGGTGAAGAGCGCTTTGGCCTATCCGGTCATAGTCATCTTCGTGGGTGTCATCGTTATGGTGGTCATCTTGATCTTCGTTATCCCAACCTTCGAAGAGATGTTTGCGGGCATGGGCAGAGAGCTCCCCGCCTTAACTCAGCTAGTCATCGACTTTTCCAATGTCTTCACCTCCCGCTGGTACATTATCGTCCCTGGGATAATTCTTTTCGTAGTAGCCATCAAAAAGTTCTTAGGGACACAACTTGGCCGCTATCTCTTTGACCTTTATTCCCTAAAGATGCCCGTCTTTGGAGATCTCATGCGTAAGGTGGCGGTCTCCAAGTTCTCCCGCACATTAGCCACAATGCTCCAGGCCGGTGTCCCTATCATCACGAGCCTGGAAATAGTTGCTGGTACTGCCGGCAATAAGGTGGTGGAGGAGGCCTTGATTGATTCCAGGGCTGCCATTGCCGAAGGAAGGCCCCTAGTCGATCCCCTTTTGGAGTCCCAGGTCTTTCCCAACATGGTGACCTCTATGATTGCCGTTGGCGAGGAGGCAGGCGCCTTAGATGCTATGCTCCTAAAGATTGCCGACTTCTTTGACGATGAGGTGGACTCAGCTGTGGAGACGGTCATGACCATGATAGAGCCTCTCATGATAGTCTTTTTGGGCGGCACCGTGGGAACCCTCATCATTGCCATGTACCTGCCTATCTTCAGCATGAGCGCCGGCATGTAAGCTTTTTAGTTTTTCTGGAAAAAAGCTTTTTATGATAGCTTTTTTAGAAATGGATTACCTTATGTTTTTTAAAGGCCTCTCTGGCCTTAGAAGGCAAACATTAAAAAAATTTGTAAAGGTTTTCCGATGTGTTAGGTGAGAAATGCAGTGGTTTCCTGCGAAAATAGAAAAAAGCCGCCAGAAATGGCTTTTTATTTTCCGGCTCATTACTAATATATTTCTTACCGTTATCGTAGTCATCTTACATTACAACAAGCAGATCCCGGATATTTTAGGCTACTGGTCTGATGTCATAACAATAGTCACCATCTTGAGCTTTGGCATGGCCACAGCTCATTACCTAGTCTGGCCTAAGTTATTCGGGCCGGCTATCCAGGTGACTATCCAGCTTTTGTCAGATATCATCTGGGCGTCTGTGCTCATAATCTTAACCGGCGGCTACGAAAGCACTTTTACCTTTCTCTTTCTAATAGTAGTAATAAATAGCGGCTTTTTGGGGGGGCTTAAGGTATCCTTCATAGCGGCAACTCTTTCCGCAGGGGCCTGGGCTGGGATAGTGGATTTCCACTATTACGGCTATTTGCCTGGACTTCCTCCCTTAGGTGAGTACTTAAGTAACACTGAGCTGGTGGTAAGCATCCTGGTTAACGCCGGGGCTTGTTATATGGTTGCTATTTTGGGAGGACAACTGTCCTCCCAATTGGAGCTCTCCAGCCAGGCTTTAATTACTAGCCAAAGCACCTTAGACCGCCTGTCGGAATTAAATGACAATATCATCCACAGTATAGATTCCGGTCTTATAACCATGGACAACCAGGAGCGGGTCCTTTCAATCAACCACGCCGCCAGGGAGCTCCTGCGCCTCTCCGCTGGAGAGGTGGTGGGAAGGCCCATCAGGTTTTTCTTTCCTGAACTGGATTATTTAGAAAAATTCCCATTAAAGTTTCCCCACGTGCGGGACCTGGGTACTGGTCTGCGCTTTTCCCACATAAGGCCCGTAGACAAGGTGGAGATCACTTTAGAGCTCAATATGATGGCCCTTTTGGACGAGAACAACGAGCCCTGGGGGAGCCTTATGGTCTTAAAAGATTTGACCACCATTAACCAGATGGAAGCTGAGATAAGGAGAAAAGACCATTTGGCCTCCATGGGAAAACTGGCCGCTGGCCTGGCCCATGAGATAAGGACCCCTTTGGCCTCCATGAAAGGGTCATGGCACATGATTCTAAGCCAGAATTTAACCGGAGAGGACCAGAGGCGCCTCATGCAGATAATCGGAAGGGAGATGGAGCGCTTAGACCAATTGGTAAACGAGTTTCTCGCGTTTGCTAGACCGCCAGTTGGAAATCCACAGCCCTTGGACCTTTTGGAGCTCGTAACGGATCAGCTGGAGATCTTGAAGAGCTGGAAGAGAGACAATGCCGACATCAGCATAAATAGTGAACCTGTGGCCCCGGTTTTTTTCGATAAGAGGCAGCTCTCCCAGGTTGTGTGGAATCTTCTGCAAAATGCCATAGAAGCAGCTGATGACAGCAGGGGGATAAAGATTAAGGTAGATATAAGCACCCAGAACTGTCTGGCGGGCACTGTGGGACTTTTGGTGACGGACTATGGTAAGGGAATACAAGAGGAAGAGATGAAAAACATCTTCGAGCCCTTTTACACCACCAAGCCCAAGGGGACAGGTCTGGGTTTGGCTACAGCTTGGACCATGCTGAAAAATGGGGGAGGCGATATCGCGGTGCGCTCCATTCCAGGGGTGCAGACAGTCTTTACTATGACACTTCCTTTAGCGGGGGAAAAAAGAATTTAGTATTGGCAGGCTTTAGTGTAATTTATTAATTTACTTGAGAAAAGCGGTTTGTGGGCTGTTATATGGGAAAAGATAAATTACTTATACGGCCATAAGCCGCCCTAGGGAGTTTTTATGAGCCAGGATGATAAAGTAGGTGATGATGGGAGACTAGTTGTGGCAATAAATGGCGGACCAAGGAAAAATTGGAACACTTTTTTATTGCTGGAAGAGGCCTTGCGTGGCGCAAGTGATGCCGGGGCTAGGACCTTAAGGTATGACCTTTTTGAAATGAATTTTAAGGGCTGTGTTAGCTGCTTTTATTGCAAGACAAAAGAAAACTACCACAAAGGAAAATGTGCCCAGAAGGATGATTTGGCACCTGTCCTTAAGACCCTTAAAGACGCCACAGGTCTGGTCATGGGGTCACCCATCTACCTTAGTGATGTGACGGGCAGCTTACGTAATTTTTGGGAACGCTATGTCTTTCAAAACATTATTTACAGCAACACAGAGCAAAGTGTCCTGGAAAGAGGTCCAGGGATGGGCGTCATTTATACTATGAACATTCCGGAAGACATGATGCCTGTAATGAATTACGATATCCTGTTAAGTTCTCATTTTTATTTTTTAGAGCGTTTGAACCCGCCTATACTGGAGCAGATCTGTAGTTGCGACACCTTACAGTTTAACGACTACGATAAATATTATGCCCCTATGTTTAACTCTGAGGCAAAGAAAAGGTCGCGGGAATTAGAATTTCCTGGCGACCTCCACAAAGCCTATGAGCTAGGCTTCCGTTTGGGGCAGGTCAAAGAGAAGCAGCGTATTAGAAATGCCTAAAGAGGATTAACTAATGAGGCGCATTTTCTCAGCTTAAGAAGAGGGCAATTTTTGTAAAGTTTGTATCCGTTAGTTTTAAAGAAGATTAGGGAAAACCATTTTTGAAAATTCTCGCTCCAGAACTTTTTTTAATCCCTCATAAAATAGAACGTAAGATAAAACTTATGCGTCTAAGATGCTATCTTAATAGCGAGCTAGAATTTAAATGTGCCCTAACTCCTTTTCCCACGAAGTCAATTAAACTGCTTTCAGCCCTTCTTTTTCCCATTGGATTTAGCCTTGGGCTTTGAGGTCTTCTTCTTGGATTTACTGTTACTTTTGGACGTAGGCTGGGCCTTGGCGGATTTGCTTGTGGAATCTGGAATCTTTATGGTCTGGCCTGGCTTTATCTTTCTTACGTCCTTTATATTATTGTAGGCTACCAATTCCTGGGTGGTGACGCCGTAGCGATTGGCCAAATCTACTATTGTGTCCCCAGAGGCCACCTTGTGGGTCTTGCCTTTTGCTGTATTAGTAGTAGATGAGCCCTTCTTTTTCTTTGTAGTGTTGGATTTTGTAGCCGTTCTGGTGGGTTTATAGGCTGCGTTGGCTCCGGTGTGTCTTTGGGCAGCAGTGTCATTTAGGGCAAGGGCAGTCTGATGCCTGGATTCCTTGACCCAGAGGTCTTTGAGGTTTTCAGATATGGTAGTGACGCCTCTATTATCTATGATGCGCCTGGCCCCCACATAGTGTTCGGTGCGTCCCCGTCCATTTAGATCGGATTCCTGGATGCGTTTGCCCGTGGAGGGGCTGTGGATATATTTGTTGTCCCCAGTGTAGATACCTACATGGTGGTATCCATAATTAAAGAAGACCAGATCCCCGGGCCGCAATTCTGATCTATCTATGGGGGTGCCCACAGACATCATATCTCTAGAGGAGCGCGGCAGATCTATGCCGTATTGGGCGTAAACCCAGCCGACAAAACCGCTGCAGTCGAAACCTGTCTCCGGGGAGCTGCCGCCATAGCGATAGGGATTGCCTACTTGGGAAAAAGCCGTTTTTAAGATACTGTTGACCCTAGTTTGGGCCATTTGGGTAAGGATAGCGTCAGCGGAAGGTCTTGCTTGTATTGCAAGGTTCTTGCGAGTGCTTTGACAGGCAGTGAGTCCTAAAAGTAGCGTTAAAATTAGTATTAGGTAAAGTTTAGAAAAAGTTTGTTTTTTAGTAATGCATATTGAAGAGGCGTGCATCGGTTCTCCTGATTTTTGCCCGCATTAAAGATCCTCTATTTCTAGAGTTTTAAATTAGAGCATTATTTTGGGATTAGCAGATGGGCTCTAGAAGTGTCGTTGACAAAGATACCCAAATGGTGCTTTAAGACAAATGGAAAAAAGGTGCCAAAAAGGGCCAAAAATTGTTTAAGGTCCTTTCCAGGCATTTTTTATGGTGAGTTTCCGTTAAATTATGACTAAAAGGGTTAAATTTATTTTTCCACCAGTAAATACAAGGGAAAAGAATAATTATAGCTATCCAAGCAAAAAAACATTGTTATTATAACTTATTTATATCTCCTTTAAAATATATTATTGTTTTTTACCATTAGAGGGGCAAAACATCAATACCTATACCCCTTTTCACAAAATTTACTTTAGTATTATCCATATATATAGTGTTTGTATTTTTGTTTGCACAAGATGTGGCTGGATCAGTATTATTTATAAGGAAATTAGAGCGGGTATGGTCTTGAAAAAGGCCACAAAAAATCTGTGGATGCTGCATCAAGCTCCTAGAGAGAACAAAACTGATATGAAGAGTTGAGTTTGCCATATGAAACAGGCCCTGTCAAGGGTAAAGGCTGGTATTTTTCCCTGATACGCGGCTTGGATGGCTAATTAACCAAGATTTTACAATTTAACAGTACTAAAGGCCTACTATATTTTAAAGATATTTTTCATACTAGGGCAAAAAAGGCTCAAAAAAAGAAAATTTGAAAAAGTTTCACTATATTTAGATGAAACTCATTTTTTTAGGCATCATCTAGTTGACTTTTTGCTTCTCTAAAATTACAAGGACTTTTTGCTAGTTAGCATATTAAGAAGATCTGGGGCCAGGGTGGGGTTTGAATGAAAAAGGCTATTAGGGTTTTAAATGGTAAAAGATCTTTCTCTAGGAGTAGAGATCCGGGAATTTTCGCTTGAGATAACCACTAATTATGTTGTCCGCTTCCCTAAAAGAGCTGGTGGCCAAGGCCTCTGCGGCAACTTTCTTCATATCCTTGATAAAGGACATGCGCACCAGCCTCTTGATCCTGGGGATGTCAAAAAATGGCATAGAGAGCATATCGGCTCCCATTCCCACTAGAAGCGCTGCTGAGACCGGATCGGCTGCCATGCCGCCGCAGATGGAAACAGGGATATTTAAGGCCTTTCCGGCATCAATTACTATCTTTATCATGCGCAAAATGGAAGGATGGAAAGGTTGGTAGAGGTCTGTTACCTCGGGATTGGTGCGATCCAGGGCCAGGCAGTATTGAATGAGGTCATTGGTGCCTATGGAAAAAAAGTCCGTTTTCTTGCCAAATTCCTTGACCATCATGACGGCAGCAGGTACTTCCACCATAATGCCCAAGGGGATCTTGGGGGCCACTTTCTTGCCCTCGGATAAAAGCTCCTTTTTCACGTCCTTTACAAGCTCTTTGACCTCATCTATCTCGTCTAAGTTGGATACCATAGGGAGCATAATGCGCACATTCCCCATGATGGATGCCCGCAAGATGGCCCTTAGCTGCACCCGGAAGATATCCGGGTGCTTTAAGCAGAAGCGGATAGCCCGGAGCCCTAAGGCCTGGTTCTGGTCGCTGCGGGCAGGTCCCAAGGACACGGGCATCTTGTCAGCACCCAGGTCCAAGGTGCGGATAGTAACTACGCGGGGGTTGGTGGCCCCCACCACCTTCCTGTAGCTCTCAAAGAGCTCTTCTTCGGTGGGTAAGGTTCCCCTAGCCAGATACATCATTTCGGTGCGGTAAAGTCCAATGCCTTCGGCACCATAGCTCATGATGGCCGGGAGCTCCTCTATCAGCTGGAGGTTGGCGCAGATCTCCACCTGGCGGTCATCCAGGGTGCGGGCCGGGATATGGGCCATGCGCACTATCTCTCTCTGGAAAACTGCCAAAGAGGCCTGGCGGGTTTTGTAGAAACCCAAGGTGTCCTTGTCAGGATTTAAGATTACGTGGCCTAAAGCAGCATCTAAGATAATAGGTCCCCTGGCCTGGATTTTGTCCAGGATGCCAGGTACCCCCATGACCGCTGGAAGCTCCAAGGCCTGGGCCAAGAGCGCCGTGTGGGAGGTGGGGCTGCCGCTTTCGGTGATAATGCCCACCACCTGCTTGCGGGGGAGTGCTACAAGTTCCGCTGGGGACAGGTTCCTAGTAACCACTACGGAGTTCGGGTGGAAGTTGGCTGTGGGGAAGCGCTCCTTTCCGTGGAGTACAGCCACAAAGGAGTCCATTAAGAGCTCTATATCATCTATGCGATCTTTCAGATAAAAGGCCTTGGGGGCCATCTTCTCGTTTAAGAGGTGCTGGATATAGGTAAGGGATTCAACTGTAGCGGCCTCGGCATTTATCTTTTTTTGCCGGATGAGGTCCACAGTGTACTTTAAGAGGAAAGGTTCCTTTAAAAGCCTTAAGTAGATCTCGAAGATCTCCTTGTTTTCCTGGGCCGTGTCCGGGGGTAGAAAGGATTTGGCGTCCCGAAAATGCCCCTCCAGCTTCTTATGGGCATCTATAAAGCGCTCCACTTCCTCTTCCACCGCTTCCGCCGAGTGGATAGAGTAGCGCTGGACTGTCAGGGCCTCAGAGACATAGATCTCCCCTAAAACCACAGCGGTACCAATGCCGACGCCTTTAAAGATGGAGCTTTCTGGTACGAAGGGTGGCGGAAGTTGCACCTATTCGGCCTCCCCGAAATTGTCTTCTATAAGTTTTACAGCGGCCATCAGGGCCTTTTGGGCCTCTGGACCGTAAGAGGATATCTCTATTTTAGTGTTGCGCGGAGCGCAGAGGCCTATTAAATCCAGGATGCTCTTGGCATCAGCCTTCATATCGCCTTTACTTAGATAGATTTCAGCATCGTAGTTTTCTACAGCCTGAGCCAGGCGAGCCGCCGCCCTGGCGTGGAGTCCCAACCTATTTAAGATTATGCTTTGGGCGCTAAAACCCTGATTTATTGCCTTGAAGTTATTGTCCTTGACACCTTCATCCGTGCGCGCAAGGCCCTTTTTTTTGGGCACTTTGGTTTTTTGAGGCTCATTTAGGGTTTTGCCCAATCTGGCTTCCTTATTGTTGGTTTTTCTCTGCTGACTATCTTGTCCTTTGGGCATATGATGGAATCCTTAAAGAGGAGTTTAACATTAAGTACTGATTTAAGAAGAGAACTTACAAAATAAGCATGAAAACCAGATAAAAGCATAGAATATTAATGAGATACAAAAAGGCCACAAGTTGTGGCCACCTTTTTCTGAGCCAAGTGGAGATGAGCAATATGATAAAGATAATAAGTGACAGAACTCCTATGCGCAGCTTGGAAAGGGAAAGCTCGCCAGGGACCTGTGCCAAAACAAGGGCTGTGATAAAACCCGCAAGGAAAATAGTGGCGGTGTGAAAACCCCTTCTAAAAGAAAGGGCCATTGACATGAGCTTCAGGTTGCAGACATCTAAACTGCTTTTGTAGCCCAGAGACATAGTGGCGAATCTAGTGGGAAAGGCCAAGAGAGAAAATAGGACAGGGAGTAGGAAGGGCGCTAAATATGACCCAGATAAAAAATAGAGGGAAAAAGCGGCCAAACAGCAGAAGGGGAGCCAGGTGTTCCAGAATATCTGGTCGCCCTGGGCGCTTGCCACCGAGCTAATGCTGGAAAGGAGCTCGTCTTGATTGGTGATTTTTGTGTCGCCTTTTGCCCTTAGTTCCTCGACTTTGATGGAGGCCCCCAGAACCAGCCCTGAGGTAATGGGGTTTGTGTTAAAAGGCATAAGGAGCTCTAAAAAGCGAGCCTTTTTGGTTGTTGGGTCCTGGTAAAGCTCTTCTATAACAGGTTGCATGACAGCTGTGCGGCCGATATTCTGCTGACCTTCATTGTTCCAGGCCGACTCTAGAAAAAGACTTCTAACTCCTGCCTTAAATAAGGTCAATTTGGAAATGTGTTTCTCCTGTAAGTCCAAGTGTTAGTGCCTTTCTTTTTATTTAGTCCATAATCAGCAAAAAAAGTAAAAGATTAGGATTTAGGAAAAAACAGAAGATCTAAAAACCCTGAACCTAGTATTGTAGTAGAGTTGAATTTTTTTTGCAATGGTACTTGTTTCTTGATTATGGAAGAGCTCTTAAAAATCGGTATTTTTTGCTGCAAGTTAACTTAAAGGCTTTAAAGGTTAGCTAAGGCAAAGAAAATTTGTGAGGGGCAAGAAAGTAAGATTATATAATTACTTAATTAATTATAATTAAAAGTAATTATTATGCTTAATTAAAAGTTTTTACTAGCAATTAAATATGATAAAAGAATAGTTATGAATTTTGGAATTAGGGCGCCTTGAAAGGCTTTCGTTTAAAGAGTGTTTTCAAATTAATAGTCCAATGCCTATAAGGTTAATCTTAGGTTTAGTAAATCCTCTAGTGCTTTTCCCATGGGTTTTTTAAAAAAATAGAAAAATTGAATTTCTATTAGAGCGTACTTAAAGGTATAATTTTCTATTGCGAGATAGAACTCTCTGGGGTTAATGGTCTGATACGTTATAATCTATTGGGAATTTAAATAAGGTCAAAATAGCTTTAGAAAGAGACTAAAATAAATTTTTTTTCTTTTTCAGTTTTTCTAAAGAAATAAAAAGTATAAATCAAGAGCATAAAAAAAAGAAGATATTTTATCCTGAAGATGATGCAATAACAGCTTAAAAAAATTTTTGTTTTAAGGCTTTTTAGGCAAGAGAAAAAAATTGTAACCTTGCAATTTCAAAGCTTATTGCCCACTAGGAAAAATTAAACCACGGCCAATAGGTACATAATGAATAATCCACGGCCAATAGGTACATATTGAATGCGGCATATATTACAGAGCAAGGTTTAAAAGTTCCTTTACTTTGCCTGGGGCCTTGTGTCTATTTGGCTCTCTCCTTTTGTTAGCACCAGGGGTTGGCCTAAGGTATCTTGCGGCTCCTCTGGGACAGCGGAAACCTTTAAATCGCCTTGTCCGATGAGGGGTAGGACAACTGTTACCAGCGCGCCTCCACTTTCCTGGTTCCCTAAAAGGATTTGACCTTCGTGGGCTTCGATTATTTTCTTCACCTGAACCAGTCCTAAGCCGGAGCCTCTAGCCTTACTGGTGAAGTAGGGCACGAAGGGATGTGACAGCTGAGCTTCTCCAAAGCCAGGCCCGTTGTCAGCTATTGTAACTATGGCCTCACCCTTGGTCCCAGGGGCAAGGGTCACTGTCAGGCTGCCGTCTTGTGCCCCACTATCCCTGGTTGCCTGGAGGGAGTTTATATAAAGGTTTAAGAAGGCCTGGGCCAGGAAGGTATCATCGGCTAGGATCTCTACCTCTTGGGGTGGAAGCTTTAGATCTAGATTTACGTTTTCACAGACCGCATCGTGGATGATGAGGGTGTTCATCTTTTTGAGGAAGGCTCCCAGAGCCAGGGGAGCCGGTTTAATGTTGGTGGGGCGGGCGTAATCCAAAAAGTCCGTGATGGTGCCGGCCAGGCGTTCCACGCTGGCTAAGATCACCTCCAGGGCCTCTTTTTCAGAGGACTCGGAGCTTTTGCCCAGGAGATGCTGGGTAAGACCCTTTATCGCTCCCAAGGGGTTGCGGATCTCATGGGCCAGGGTCCGGGCCATGTTGCCAATGGTGGCAAGTTTCTCCTTTTGCGCGAGTTCAGCCTTGAGCCTACCTAGCTCTCCCAAGTCAGAAAGGAGGACCACCCTTCCCAGTTTAGTGCCGTCATGCCCAAGGACCGGGCCGGCTGTAATGGAAAGGCGTGAAGTGGAGCCGCCCTGGAAACTAACATCCGTTTCCAGGCCCCAGAGTTCCTCGTCCTGGGGAAAGGCGCCGAAGGTCAAGGTGGAGAGTTTCTTACCCATAAAGTCGGACTCTTTAAGTCCGCTTATCTTCAAGGCGGCTTGGTTCACCAGGGTCACCCGGCCTTCGTTATCATTTATCACAAGCCCTATAGGAAGCCTGGAGATTATCTCCCCTGACCTGGCCTTGGTGTCCTGATAGAGCCTGCTTGTTAACCTGGAGCTTTGTGCCCAGAAGAGTGCCATGAGGCCTGCTAGGCCGGCTAAGGTGATAAGGCCTATAAAGATGGTAGTATTAAGCTTAGCGGCGCGTTCCGAGGCCTCGAAAGGCGCCATGTCAAAGCCTACCCAGCAGTAGCGGACCTTAGTGGGGTCCATGGGCTTGGGAGGGATGAAGACCTTGGGGGTTTCTTCTGTGGGGGCCTGGATTTGGCCAGAATGGTGTTTGGAATCTTGCGGCGTGCTGTATGCGTGCTTGGGGGGGTAGTTGAATTCGGATCTTGGGTGAGAAGAGCCCTTTAAGGAAGTATCCACAGGCGGGATTTCAAAGGTAAACCAGAGGGGTCTAAAGACCCAGAACATATTTTTACCCCCTATCTCGCCTATGCGCCAATGGGGCTTGGGGGGCACAAAGCTGGTGAAGGGGTCTGGATTTTGGAAGACTTCTGGATTTACTTCCTCCAAGGGGATTGAGGCAATCTTAACTTCTCCTTGCATGTCGGTTATGACAAAGTAAAAGTTCTCCTGCCCCTCTGGACTTTTGGAAAACTTAGAAAGTGTTTCTTCACTATTTAGGTTCTCCCAGCCAAAGAGCATGGAGGCGCTACTGAGGGAGCGGATGGATATCTCTCCCTTTTGCAAGCAGAGCTCCTCTAAATAGCTTCTCTCCCTATCCAGGTCCCTATTGGCTATAAGGACCGCCAGGATAATGACCCCCAAGATAAGACAAATCTTGAGCCAGATGGGGAGCTTATAGAATGAAGTAATGTCCTGGGAACCTGTCATAGGGATGCCTCTTTTGATAGAAAGCCTAATAGAAAGGTAGCTCTAGTGAGTAAAAAATAACCACTCTGGCGGGTAAAAGTTAACCAATTGGGGCCCCTTTTCCCCTAAGAATCGGAAGGACTTTTTTTATTAAGCTAGAGGAAAGTTTTTGGGCAATAAGTCTATATACTAGGGAAATGGGGCGTTTCCAATGGGAAAGGGGAAAAAAAGCAGGTATTTTCTCCCCGCAGACGAAAAAAACCCTAAATATTAAAGCACGATCCGGGCCAAAACCCAAAACAAGGGGGCAAGAAGCCTCCATTAAGTCGCTTTAAGGAGAAAAGAGGCCCTGGCACACCTTTTGCTCTGCTCTTTAACGACCCCGCAAAAAAAGCGGGGGGACAAGTTAGTAGAGGCAAGAGGTTGACTCAAATGTCTAAAAAACTAGGTATCATTGTAGTTTCATTTATCTTTTTTTTGGTATGGGCCCTTTCGGAGACCGAAGAGCCCCTCACCGGAGCCATGTTTTTAAATCAAGGCGAATGGAGCTGGCATGATTCTTCTCAAAGTTTTGAGCCGTATCAGAACCTTTTAATGAGCAGTAAAACTTATCCCTTTGAGAAGAACTTATTTAGTCTAGTATTCTACGATAAACCTAAAGCTTTTGAGATGGTAAGCTTAAGGGGCTACCAAAATCTGGCAAGTGCACAATGGAGCTCTTTTGCATCTTTAAGTTCGACACTTGCCCTACAGTACGGGTGAACAAAAAAAATCCCGTTTATCATGAAAGATTCCACATGAAGTGGAATAAATTAAGCAACCTTTATTAGGAGCACACTCATGGAAAAATTTTTTAAAGAAAGTCTTGTGGCATCATCTTTGGCCATTGTCCTCTTTTTGGCTATGAGCATAGCAGCAATAGCCCAGGACAACCAGGGTCCACCCCCACCGCCGGACGGACAACCGGCACCGGGAGCACCTCCGGCTCTTACCCCTGAGCAAAGGGCCCAACAGGATGCGCTTTTTAGCGATTACTTCCAAAAGGTAAGGCCATTGAGGCAAGATCTCTACGATCAAAGACTCATCTATGACGCTTTGGTTGGTAACCCCAATGCCAAGTTGGAAGATATCCAGGCAGTGGTAAAAGAGATGCACCGCTTACGCGATGAGCTCTACAAGCATAGAGTAGACTTTGATAACACTTATAATAATAGCGGCCTTCCGCACATGAGAGGCTCCCATTGGGGACCAGGTGCGCATTTTGACGATGATGGATGCGGTGGTTCTGATGGGTATGGATTCCGCGGCGGTAGGCACCATGGTGATGGTGACGGGAGAGGTCACGATGGATATAGAGACAGAGGATACAGAGGAGACAGAGGAGACAGAGGCCAAGGTAGACATGGTAGAAACTAAACAAAATCGCGAGCTTACGTCCCCCCTCAATCCGGAGGGGGGACTCCCTGAGGATAGAAAAATAATTTCAATAGTTCAAGGGTTGTAAATATAGTGTAGGAAATTATTCAAAAGTTTATTTTTAGTATTGAACCGATAGTTAGTGTCTTGGATGTTGCGTCAAAAAAATTTTTGGGGGACGAGGAAAGAAGAGATAGTTTTCCTTTAGACACCAACTAAGTAAACTGTGTCTTGAGTCGGTTTAAATAATTGTTGACAGTAAGACATAATGTATTTATAGTAGCTTTTAAACAAAAAATTTACAATTAAAGTAACATTTTTTGAATGATTAATGCGGAATTAGCTCTTGGTCCTGGAAAAAGAGCCTACATGCCGCCTAGGTTGGGAAATTTTGCCTGAAAGGCGCAAATGATTTAAGGTTAATTTACAAGAAATATTTTTAATCAAATTATAATTAGATGTAATTAAGTAACTATTACTAGGAAATAACTTTCAAGAAATTAACAGATAAAGAAACGGGTTCATAAGATGAGGGAAGTTACTTAGACTTTAAAAATAGGCCTTAGCTTGGAAGTATTAGATAATCGCTCCAAAAAATAGTGATAAGTCTGGCAATAAGCCCCGAAACTCAATGGGGATGCCAAATAAAGTTTTTCGCCCTTTACAAATTATGGGGCCCCTACCGCAATAGATAGTGGGGACCAATTTAAGATGGCGCTTATAGAGCTGCCAAAGGCCCCACAGAAGAAAAATCACATTAAGGAGGCATTATGCAAAAATATATTTTAGCCATATCTTTGGTTCTCGCAGTAGCAGTAGTTTTCACAAGCCGCTATGTATTAGCCTCTGATAATGATGGCGTTAAAGGTGAGGTTGCCCAATATGTAATCCAGATAGGTTTAGCGTCCCAGTTGGCCATAGAGGGTAGGCAAACCGAGTCTCCCCTGGTCCTGGCTGCAGCGGCTGAAATATTAGCTAATATTAATATAAATGAAGAGGCGCAGGATAAAACCCAGGAAGGTGGTGACCAGTCAGCCATCCGTCCAGACGGCCCAGTAGCCGGTATACAGCTAGACGCAATAGCTCTCTATGACGAGGCTTTTGCGCTGGCCAATGGGCAAAATAATGAAGCATTAGCCGGCGTAATAGCTGCCCAGAAAACTAATGTCGGCTCAAGGCAAAGCACACATTACGTCGTTTCACACAATGATTCAGTAAGGCCCCGCACCAGAGACGTCTACACCCATTCTTTTAACGGCGGTGAGGAGGCAACAGTCTTGGTGGTGGCCAATGGCGAATATGACATTGATCTCCAGATCTACGACATGAACAATAATTTAATTGCAGAAGATTTGGACTACACCAGTGTCGGCCTTTGCAAATGGATACCTAAAATTACCCAGGAATACAAGATTAAGGTTGTAAACGGCACAAGCAACTGGGTTGACTATGCAATCTTCAGTAACTAACTATCTTTTATGGCAATAAGCCCATACCCATTAGTAAATTTTCTCTTCCATTCATTATAACTTTTACGGTGTTTCTATTATTTTCTTTAATGTTCTTTTAATAATTGTTTTACCATCTATCCTAACAAGCATTTCTGCAAAGGAGTTATTATGCGGAATTCAGCACTTGCATTACTTTTTGCCCTTTCTCTTTCTTTAGTGCTGGCCTTTGGAGGTAGCCGGAACTTGGTAGCCGCCGAAGATCCAGGGAAAGTGGGCGAAGCAGCCCAGTTTGTCATCCAAATAGGTTTAGCTTCCCAGTTGGCCATTGAGGGCCGCGCCTCCGAATCACCCATTGCCATTGCCGCAGCTGCCGAGATCCTTGAAAACGTTGTTATCAAGCAAGAGGCCCTGGACAAAGCAAACGAAGAGGCTAGAGCAGCCGATGCCGCTAATCCTGATGATCCTGCCCCCACAGCATCCGCCCCCAGTAATGCTTTAAAGCTGGATGCTGCTGCCCTTTTCAATGAAGCTGCCGCTTTGGCCACTAAGCAGCAAAATGAGGCCTTGGCTGGTATTTTTACCCAAAGGGCCAATAACGTAGGAAGCCGTCAGAGCACTGAATTTGCCATCGAGCATACCGACAGGGTAAATCCTAGGACCAGGGACGTCTACACCCATCGTTTTAACGGCGGAGAGTTGGCAACAGTTTTAGTAATCGCCGAAGGCGACTATGACATTGATCTCCAGATCTTCGACATGAACGATAATCTAATTGTAGAAGATGTGGACTATACCAGCGTCGGCCTGTGTGAATGGACCCCCAGGAGCACTGGAAATTACAAAATTAAGGTAGTCAATACTACATCCCACTATGTTGATTACTATCTTGTCAGTAACTAACCCGTTTAAAGATAACATGCCGGGCAAC
>JAITII010000023.1 GCA_031279515.1 Deltaproteobacteria bacterium | reverse complement strand
AGTCACTTTTTCTATTGTAGAAATTAAAGTCGAAACATCTCTTAGACTTCCTGAATAATAAATAGAATAAATTGGAAGTACAGACTGTTGACCAAACAAAAGACCAAGATTGATTTGATCTAGCGGATCATTTTCATTTTTGTCTCGCATTCTGCGTCACCAATAAGATTGGAATATGATGAAACTGAAGTAATATCCAACGCCAGATACGTAGACCCATTATGTAGTTTTGTCCATTTTGAAAAAAATTGAATTTTACATTAGTTGTAATTGATTGGAAAAGTTGACTAATAGACTCAGAACTCATTGCACTAGCAGGAACTTTACCGGTATTTTCGTTTAGCCAATTATCACAATACATATAATGTTGATCCGTGCTTACAAGGTAATACATTAATGTTAATATTTTGTTATACGATTTAGGAAATAGTTGTCTTAGTATTTGATTTCAACCAATTTTCTGACTTATTTCTTCTAGTAAAAAAATGTTTCCAAAAGACAAGGTTTGTCTTAAACTAATTTCTCGAGACGTAATCTGCAATTTTTTATCACTAATAGGCAGATAAGTATTATTTAATGTTACACACTTAAAGAGCCTATAATATGCTGATAGTTTTGTCAAGAAAAAATGTAAAATAACTATAAATTATTCTCATTTATAAATATATAATTAAAAGAATAGCCTATGTGTTTTTAATTTTTCAGCAAAAAATTATACCTTTCTTGCATGAAACGCATTTCTCAGGAAATTAAGGATACTAATTAATTTACTAGATTTCCTTCCACCCTAAATTACTTTTATAGGCTTTGTCAATGCATTTTAAAAAAGTTATAGATAAATAGCTGTAGAGGCCCAGTCCATAACGAAAGAGAAGACCACAGAATCACAAGCACCACTATGTTCCAGCTGCGTCCCTATGTTGCCGAAGATACCTCAAAAGAATTTACCCATAGTCATAAAGATGATTTTTCCTATGTCAGCGCGCAATACCTCGCCATGTTACCAGAAGAGGTAGATACTAACTGCAAAATAGAGCTTATTGTCTGTGACTAGGCACATAGGACTATCGGCATAGCCTTGGCAGAGAAAAAGAGAGCCATTTCGTTCTGGTCCATGGGAGAGCTTTCTTCCAGCTAAAAGGCTCCTCTAAGGGCAAATCAGCCATTAATAAGGTTAATGGGCCACTATCGAGTTACAACTAACGAGGATACAGAAATTAAAAATGAACCTAATAATTGGGTAAAACTATGATAATCTGCTGTATCTATTGGATCTGTTTATAAAGTTATTAGGGTAAGCTTAGAGTCCCAAAATATATGACAGCCTCCACCTTCAGCCAAGAATTCTGGCCGAAAGGCTCTTAAAGTCGCAATAAAAAAGTTTTTTATAGACATTTGAATTTTGCTATAATAATTTTAATCACTGACCTATCCAAAAGGGACCAGAAGCTTTATAATCTTAGAGCCTAAAATAATCACAATTTATCTTTCTCCCGCCTTCTTAGTGTGGTATTATAACCATTTGCTAATATGTTATAAAATTTGTGTACAGTTCTTCGCATCTCATTTCTTAATACCTTTATTCTGCCCACTTTTTACTATTTTATATGTACTTTTTTTTATTTAAACAACTTTCAACATTTGGAGTTTATTATGAGAACCATTAAATCGCTGAATTTACTAAAAATTTTGGCCATTTTCACCACTCTGACCATTTTGAGTTTTTCCACATTGGTATTTGCTCACGACCATTGGATAGGAACTACACCTATAAGTAACGGAGAGAAAGTCACGGCAATTCGCGGTTTTGGCCACAACTTTCCAGATGGCGAGGCCATCCCGGAAGGCAGGGACTCTGTCTTTACGCCCATCACCATCTTGGCCGCAGACGGCAGCACTTCAAGTGTCACCCCGTCAGGAGAGAACAATTTTACTTTTATCAGCGAAAAAACCTTAAATAATGGTACCTATCTGCTCTATAGCGAATACTCACCTACTTTTTGGAGTGAGACCCCTACCGGACGCCAAGAGAAGCCCAAAAACGAGACAGAAGGTGCTACTAGTTGCCGTAAGGTAGCTATGTACGCCAAGAGCATCCTAAATGTTGGTGACCAATATAATGATGATCCGGCCACTAAAACCCTAAATCAATTGTTAGAGTTCGTACCCCCGCAAAATCCTAGTTCAGTCAAGGTAGGAGAAGTTATTCCAATTAAACTCCTCTACGATGGAAAGCCTTTGGCACGCACTCTAGTAACCGGGACTGTAGAGGGCATGCCCAAGGGCACTCACGCCTTTTCCGGCCGCACCGACAAGGACGGCATAATAAACTTTATGCCCCTAAAGACAGGCCGCTGGATTTTAACAGCCAATACAAAAGAGACCTTTGAAGATAAAAGCATCTGCGACGAGGCTTCCTATACAGCCAGCCTTTTTTTCACGATTGATCAGTAAAAATCCCTTTATTGGCTTATAAGCCTCTGGAGACAAAAAAACCCGAAGAGATCTTCGGGTTTTTTTGTTTCTAGCTAGGGCTTTTAGATCGTTAAAGCCGGAAGTACATTTGAGATTATGTTGGGCTCCCTATTGTAGCTTGCCATGGGGGCGGAGGGATTTAAGCCGGCGATGCTGTTCATGGCTAAGTTCCCGTAGGAGTTGCGCAAAGGAGAAAGGGTAGCAGCCACCGAGCTTAGGGTTTCGTTGGGGCTCCTCATCGTATCCGGTCCCACAGTCATGGTTTGCATGTACTGGGAGGGGTCAAACATATCGTTAATGTAGTCCATGGCCATCTGGGCTGCAAAGGCCGTGGGATAGTATTCCCCCTTGTTGGCCAAGGGTCCCACCTTGATACTGGGTTCCCCCACGGTGGCAGGGGTCTGCACCGAGGAGATCCCCGGACCTACAATTCTTACCTTTAAAGTCCCGGCATTGGCATAGAAATCAGGGACATTCTGGTTTTGGACTATGCCGTTGATGGAGTACTTGTAGGGAAAGGCCTCATTACTGAGGTTTTTCGCCTGGTCCATGATAAGGGTGGGATAGGCGTCTGTGGTGGCTATGTCTTTGGGGTCCGCAAGAGGCTCGCGCCTGGGCCTAACATTGAAATAGCGCTGGATGGCATCCACCACAGTAGTGCTGCTCTGACCGGCCTTGTCCACATCTAAGGCTAGATAGTGGCGCATGTTGCGGCCAGGGGGCGGGGTGAATTTATCCACCGCAGCCACCATAGTGTTGGAGACAGTGGCGTGGGGTTTAGGGGCCCCGCTCTTGATAATTTGGGCAACGGTGTTGGGGCCGCCCTCTGTCAGGGCCACCGCTGCCTGCCTCACATTATTGGAGGCCTGGTACATCATGTGCGAATCCTGGAGTTGGATTGGGTTCGACTCCATAATATCTCCTTAGATAATAGGGTTCCGCCAATCCGTGGCGATCCAGGTTCTTGGGCGCCCAAAGACGCCAGAAAAAAAAATGGCGCCAAACAATAATTATTTGAGCGCCAACCCTGGCTTAAATATGGTTTGGTCACCATCCATTGGGACCAAAATATGTAAGTGTATTGTAGACAAAGCTAAAGGGCTTTGTCAAGCAAAATGGGCAAAAAAATTTAAAAAAATTTTCTCTTTAGAAAACCTTAAGCAAATTTTAAGCTAAGTTAAAGCGGCTTTGAACTTTGCTCGAAAAGCTTTTAGGCAAAATAAAAAAAGAAGCAAAATCATTAAAAAAATTTTTAATGGTTTGAAAAAAGACTAGAGTTTTTAAACTTTATCTACGCTCTTTATTTCCTTTAGCATTTACCTTGGATCAAGCATTTTTTTCATTGATGTAGGTCGCCGAGGCATTGTCGCTTTCCCAGGCCGAGACCGAATAGAGGCGTACCCTTTCTTCCGAAGCTTTTAAGATCTCCGGGGCTAGTCTACTGTAGATGAAAAAGGCGATATTCTCAGAAGAGGGATTTAGGTCTTTGAAGTATTCCAGCTCGTTTAAATATTTATGATCAATTAGATCCAAAACGTCATTTAAAAGCCTTTTGATCACACCAAAGTCCATGACAAGGCCGATCTTGTCCAAACCATCCGCCCGCACACGTACCTCCACAAACCAATTGTGGCCGTGAAGGTTTTCGCATTTTCCGTGGAATTCCCGCAGATTGTGGGCTGCTGCAAAATGATTGGTAATCTTAAGTTCATACATTTAAAAACTATCCATTAAAATGCAATTAAAAGGCATTATTCCCCTAAGAGCCCTTCTTGGAGCCAATTGTCCAGCTGGTCACGCAAGGTAATTGCCGAATCCTTGGAAAGGTTCACTGAATCCCTTTTCTTGTAAATCCCCTTGGTCTTTTGGTAGCGGCGCAGGCAGGCCTTGGGGGGGCCGAAATCACCTAGCTTTTGGTTCATTTCACGGTAACGGTACAAGATTACCGCCCAAACGCCTTTCTGGATAACTATCTTATCCAATTCCTCCATCAGCACCTGACCGTCTTCTTCATAGGTGATGGTGAGATCTGAAATGTTTTCCATTGAAGTTATATCTCCTTTTAAGCTTAGAAAAAAAGGGGTGCCAATTTACGCCCTTCAGGCACCCCATGCTGTAAAAAATTAGTGGGGCAAGGAGCCCTGGCCAACCTCTTGCGGCTTAGTGTCTAGGGTGCCGAAATACCTTAAGTAATCCACCTCAAAGGGATCTAAGACCAAAACTGTTCTATCCTTCATGACTGTCTGGTAGGACTCCAAAGAGCGCTTGAAGGCATAGAACTCTGGGTCCTTACCGTAAGCGTCGGCGTAGATAGAAGCCGCCTCGGAGTCCGCCTCACCGCGAATGACCTGGCTCTGCATTTCGGCCTCAGCTATAGTCTCCCGTACCTTGAGGTCCGCCTCGCTCATTATCTTCTGGCCATTGCGCTTACCTTCGGAACGGTACTTAGTAGCCTGCTGCTCCCTGTCGGTGCGCATCCTGTCGTAGACGGCCCTTTGGTTTTCCGGGGGCAAATCGGCTCTTTTGATGCGCACATCCACCACCACCAGTCCAGCTTCAGTGTCCTCTAATAGCTTTTTATTGGAGGAATCGGTAACTGTCTCCATGATGGAACCGCGATTCTGAGAGATGATGTCCTGGAGCACGTGGAGGCCCAATTCCCGCCTTAGTTCACCTACTATGATGCCGCCCAGGCGCCTTTTGGCCTCTTCAATAATGGTGTTGCTGCTTTCACTCTTAAACCTCTGGTAGAAAAGGAGAGGGTCAGAGATGCGCCACCTCACATAGGCGTCCACCACCATGTTTTTCTTGTCATTGGTATAAATCTCAGCGGCCCCTACGTCGTATTCCATGAGCCTATTGTCAAAATACACAACTTTCTGGATAAAGGGGATCTTAAGGTGTAATCCAGTTTCCCTAACATTACCCACGGGCTGGCCAAATTGCAGGACTATAGCCCTTTGGGTCTGATCCACAGTGAAAAATACCCAGTTTATGACAAGGAGCAAAATTACAACCAATATGCCTATCTTTAAGAATTTACCTTTTTTGGGTGCTTGAGTCTTGGTCATTTGCTTTCACCACTAGCTGGGGCAGGGCTGGAAACTGGGGGTTCAGGGGTTGAATAGTTTATCGCCGGAGGGGTGATAGGTAAGATGGGAAGGACCTGCCTTCCCGCGTTTCCGGACATAATGTATTTGTCCACACCCCCTAGAGTGGCATCCATGGCCTCTAGTAGGAGTCTCTCGCGGGTCACATCCCGGGCCTTTTGGTACTCCTCTAAAAGGGCCAGAAAACGGGTGGCCTCGCCTTTTGCCCTATTGACCCTCTCTGCCTTATAGGCATTGGCCTGGGCCACCATGGCATATGCCCTGGCCTCGGCTTCGGGGATCTTATTGTTCCTGTAGCCGGTTGCCTCGTTTACGGAGCGCTCGCTGTCTTCCCTGGCACTGGTGACATCCTTGAAGGCCTGGATGACGTCAGCAGGGACGTGGACATCCTGGAGTTCCACATTATCGATGGTAATGCCTGTCTCATACTTGTCCATCATGGCCTGGAGGGTAGCTTTGGTATCCTCCTGGATGGCTCCCCTGTTTTCCGTCAAGGCCCCATCAATGGTGTTGCGTCCAATTACCTCGCGCATGGCTGAAATGGCAGCATCACGGACAGCCTTTTCCGGATCATAAACCCTAAAGGCATATTCCACTGGATCATCTACTTTATAGAGCACTATGAATTGGATATTCACGATGTTCTCATCGCCAGTTAGCATAGTGGCCTCTTCAAGGCCTCGGGAGCCGTTGCCGCCCACCTCAAATTGCCTGGTCTGGGTGTAGTTGACCTTGATGACGCTTTCAAAAGGCCAGGGCCAGTGGTAGCGTAGACCCTGCTCCACCTGACGATTGTACTTGCCAAAAAGCTTAATTAGGCCCCTTTCGTAGGGCTCTACTGTAAAAAAACCTGAAGCCAGCCAGACAAGCACAAAGACCCCTAAAAACCACACGCCCGAAATCGATCTGCCAATATTGTCCAATTTTTTGAAAATATTACCCAGCATTCCGGATCCGTCGTCGCGGCCGCTGCCTCCCTTGGACCCATTGTCGCCGCCACTAGAATTATTCCTGGGCGGAGATGAGCGTTTCTGACGACTTTTTTGCCACTCTTCCCAATCCATCGGCATTTGGATACCATCCCTTTTTTTATTTGAGAGCTTGAATTCATGCGTCCTTAGAGAAAATCATAGCTAAGGTCTTGAGAGTATAGCACATTAACCTGATATTTGGCACTCTTAGCAGAACTTTAAATGTCCTAAAGTATCCCCTCTTGCCGCTATTCTTAAAGCCTATTGGAAAGCTAAAAAAAGCTATCGTAAATTTTGGGCTTTTAGCCCAAAAGGCGCAATGTGGCGGGCTATATTTTAAAAGGTCAAGCGCCAAAAAACATAGGGTCCAAAGCTAGTGGCCTATTTTCTAGATCCGGGCCTAATTCTTACTACAAATTTCGGCTCTCCGGCGGAGCCCCTAGGCAGGATAATGTCAGGGGCGACAAATTTCCAGCGTCTTTCAAACATTAATAAAGTTTTCCGCCATTTTAGGCGGCACCTTGCGGCAAACTAGGCTTAGAATTGCTTTTGGGACATGGGTCGGAAGAAATAGCCCCCCACCCAAGCTTACTGGCAAAATATTCCCCTTTATAGAGCT
>JAITII010000099.1 GCA_031279515.1 Deltaproteobacteria bacterium | reverse complement strand
TTGGTCCTCTAACTTAAACTGACTTGTTGACTCAATTAGCCAGAGGGCCGGAATTTAGCCGTAAGTATCCGTGAGTTAGCTGGGCAGACCTAGGAGTTACCCGGGGCAGCCATGGGGTTAGCTGGAGTTAGCCGGAATTAGCTGGAATTAGCTGGGATTAGCCGGAGTTAGCCTGAATTAGCTAGGGGAACCTTGGGGCTAGCTGGGGGATCCATGTGGAACCGGATGGTTAAAAACTCTGGCATTAGGCTAATACAAAACTTAAGTTGACAGAACCAATATTTTAAATTATGCACCAAATAAAACTTAAATTTGGAATATTATCTATTATATGATGTAAATATCTCCCAAAAATGGAATATATAATGCGGCAGGCTTTGGTCCTCTAACTTAAACTGACTTGTTGACTCAAAAGGTAAAAGGCAACTTTTATCCCAAAAAAGATAAATTAAAAGGGCTTGTCACTTTAAATAAAATTATTATAATGCTAGTAAGGTCTTTAGTAGGTCTATAGCCATTTCCTTAAGGAAAAACCCTTACCATGCGGTCAATTGTCCTTGCAATAACCTTAATCGCGGTTTTCCTAGTGCCCTCCTGGGGTCAAGCCCAGCAAAGGTGCATAGTGACCTGCTACGGAAAAACTTTAAGCGACATTGCCGGAGGCAAGCTGAAGCCAGGTGCTCCCAGTGATGAGTCTATTAGTGTAGACCAAAAGGATGCTTTTGATCCTCATGCGGCTCACCAGGCAGCTTTTACGCAACAACACCATAATCACAATAGCCAGACAACTAGCTCCCAAGAGCCTCTCCACCAGCATCACTCTGGGGCTTCTAAAAAGTTCCCTTTCGCGGATCATACTGATACCCATCAAGATACTACTAAGGGCCCAGCTTCCCAAGCAACCTGCAGTGTAGTTATCTGCGGACAGACACCCACTTTTATTTTCCCCCAGTCGCCAAACCCCATCTTAAACTTAGATATTAGGGACAAGACCCAATACCTACCCAATTATTTAGACGATCCCCTCCCAAGTCCTTTTTACCGCCCCCCTCGCCATATACTTTCCTAAATACATCCCACAAGTTAAACAGTTTTTCTCTATCTTTTTAAGGCCTCTGCCTTAAAAAACATAGCACCGGTCTAACTATAAGTAGCGCTTTAAAGAATGCCTTTTAGTTTTTTTACTTTTTGGCAGCACTACTTTAGAAGTCTTAACCGGCCTTAAGGATTTTCCCATGACAGCCCACCAAGGCGGCAGGCTATCTTCGGGCATCCCTATAGCTATAACCATACTTGTCGGCACAATTGCGCTTTTTGGCTGCTCCCTTGCCCCGGACTATGTCCGGGGCAAGGCTCCGGTTCCTGAAAGCCTCTCTGGTCAAGGAAAAGAAGGCGAGCTTAGCACCGCAGCTACAACTATCTTGCCTGGAGCGGATATTTCAATTGAAGCCTTTTTTCCCGACCAGCGACTCGTGGAGCTCATAAGGATAGCCTTTTTAAACAATAGGGATTTGCGCTTATCCATCTTAAATATATACGAGGCCCGCGCCCAGAGCTCTTTAGCTCGCTCTAATAGGCTCTTTGATTTAGAGGCCAGGGCCTCAGACCAGATTCAAGGGGGAGCCGAAAGTACTACCACTCAGAGCTACGAAACCCAAATAATGCTCCCCTCCTTTGAGCTGGACTTCTTTTCCAGACTGAAAAACCTTGAGTCACTGGCCTTAGAGGACTATTTGGCTACCCAAGAGGACTATCTGGCCTTCCAGGTCTCCTTAATTGGTGCTGTGGCCAATAGTTATGTGGAGCTAAGGACCCTAGCTGAAAAGGAAGAGCTTATCCAAAGGACCATAAAGATCTACCAGGACTCCCTGGCATTTGTGGAAAACCGGGTCATCACAGGGCAATCTGACCTCTTGGCCTTAGAAGAAGCCAGGAGCCAGGTGGAATTTGCCCAAGCTGAGCTCTATGCCATTCGCGTGGACCTTACACGCGCAGAAAACACCTTGAAAAATCTCTTGGGGGATTTTTCAGAGCATCCGGAACTGCCTCCACCAAAGCCCTTAAAGGACCTGGCACCAATCCCGATAGCCAGCTTAAACCTTCCTAGCGAAGTACTCCTCTTGCGTCCTGACATCCAGGCTTTAGAGCACAGGCTCATAGCCTCTCACTACGACATAGGTGCCGCAAGGGCAGCCTTTTTCCCCAGTGTATCTCTTACTGGAGCCTTAGGCTTCATGAGCATGGATTTAAAGAATCTATTTTCTGGATCAGCTAATAACTTCTCATTTACACCTGCCATAACCCTTCCCCTTTTTACCGGAGGGCGCAACCGCGCCAACCTTAGCTTAGCTGAGGTCCGCAGGGACAAGGCTGTAGCCAACTATGAAAAGGCCATCATAGCCGCCTTTAAAGATGTTGCCGATGCCCTCTGGGTATTAGAAGACCTTTCGCGCCAAGAAAAGGCCAGGGCTCAGTACCTAGCCACCCAGCAAAGGGTCTTAGAGCTGGTACAGAATCGCTATCAAGGTGGCACGGTTAGCTATTTAGAGGTGTTAGATGCCCAGGAAAAGGTCTATGGCGCCCAAGAGGCCCTCTTGGACGCCAGAAAAAACCTCATCATAACCCGCATCAATCTCTTTAGCGCCTTAGGCGGGGGACTAAAGTCCGAAGGCATAGTCCTTCCTTTAGAACCAAACTGACCACTTTAAGAGTAAGTAAAAGGGCTAATCACCTTTTTAGAAGCTAAAAATAGCGCCTTTTACCTATTTCAGCAGGGCAGCAAGCCCTTAACATTTACAAGGATGACATCATGCAAAAGCTCTTATTCTCCCTTAGCACCCTAGCTATTTTCGCTCTCTTTTTTCTTGCAATCGGCCCCGCCTTTGCCCAGCACCAGCATGGCGCTCACCAGCACGGAGCAGACCCAGCCCAAACCCAGATCCTTGTCTCCCACGGAGTGGTGGAAGAGATAGATGCTAAAAACTCCACTATAGTCTTAACTCACGAAGCTATCGAAGCTTTGAACTGGGAAGCCATGGTCATGCCTTTTATAGTGGAAGACCCCTCTCTTTTGGAGGGTGTAAAGGTATCCGATAAGGTTCGCTTTGACCTCAAGGTAACTACCCAAGGCTCCCAGATGTCTTACCAGATTGTTGACTTAGAGGTGGAAAATGAAAGCTAAAGCCCCTCCTAAAAACTTATTTACGGGGCCTCATCTTCTAATTGGTCTATTTATCATAGCCACTACCTTTGCCGTACTCTACTATAGTGGCTCCATCAAAGCTTCCCATGAATCTCATAGCACCACCTCCTCCCCCAAGGCGGCAGATGCCGCCTTGGGGGAGGGTGATGCCATTGGGGCAACAAATAATAGGGCTAATTCAGAAAAAGAGGTCCTCTACTGGTACGACCCTATGTATCCAGGTACCCATTTTGACGCCCCTGGTAAGTCACCTTTCATGGACATGGACCTTGTTCCCCGCTATCGAGAAAATGAAGAGGGCCTCGGTATAACCATAGACCCGGCACAACTTCAGAATCTGGGCTTAAAGACAGTGCCAGTTAAGCTGGGAAAGCTTTCCTTTAGCGGCGACTATCCGGCCAATGTGGAATTCAATAGCTATGAAAAGGCCAATATCCAGCCCAGGGCCGATGGATTTGTAAGCTCTGTTACGCCCCTGGCTGTGGGGGACTATGTGGAAGTAGATGATGAGCTAGCAATAATAACTGTTCCAGGCTGGGCCTCGGATCAAAGCGAGTATCTGCTATTAAAAAAGCAAAATGCCCCTAAAAACATCATAGAAGGCGTCAGGGAAAAACTTAGGCTCTCTGGGATGCCCCAAGAGATGTTAGATAAGGTGGAAAGTACCGGAAAGGTCCAGACGGAGCTCAGCATCAAAAGCCCTGTAGCCGGGGTAATAACAGAGTTAAATGTCTTTATGGGCATGAACGTAGATAGGGCCATGACCTTGGCCGTTATCCAAGGGACCTCCCCTATTTGGGTAACTGCTTTCGTTCCAGAAAGGGATCTTAACTTAACTACCGGAAGGGCGCGCATTACCCTTCCTGCCTTTCCCTCCAGGGCCTTTGAGATCTTAGAGATGACTGTCCTGCCCCAGGCAGACCCCGTTACACGCAACGTGCCTGTGCGCTTCAAAGTGAAAAATGAAGATAGGCTACTGCGTCCTGGTCTATCCGCCCAGGTGCGCTTTAGGGCAACAGGTGCGGAAGGCCTAATTATCCCTACCCAGAGCCTTATTGACCTAGGTGACACCCAAAGGGTCATAGTAATGGCAGCTGACGGGTCCTTTGTACCCAAGGCGGTTAAAAAAGGGGCCTCCTCTAATGATGAGACCCTTATTACCGAAGGCTTAGTGGAAGGTGAGGAAATAGTAACTGTGGGACTCTTTCTGATAGATTCCGAGGCCAACCTAAGAGGCGCCTTAGAGCGCCTGGGGGGAGAAAATAGTTTCTAAATATATAGGCTTAAGGCCTTATTTAGAAATTTTGCTGCGAAAGCTTACTGCGCCTTGAAGGCGGATAAGGCTTTAATGCCTTATTAGCCTATTAGATACTCTTTCCTACGCCGCGGACTTATGCCCTTAAGGGTATTTGAAGTTCCTTTAGCAAAAGGCGCATCTTACCAACTTCATATAACGGCTTACCCATGATAGCAGAACTCATACGCCTATCAGTTGCCCACAGGGGCATGGTGCTCTTTGCATCAGCCCTCTTGGCGCTCTTTGGGCTCTATACCTTACAGAGGACTCCTGTGGATGCCTTGCCCGATCTCTCAGACGTGCAGGTCATTATCCGGACCCCTTACCCTGGTCAGGCACCTAGGCTAGTGGAAGATAGGATTACCTACCCCTTGTCCAGGGCCATGTTGACTGTGCCCAAGGCCAGTGCAGTGAGAGGCTTTTCTGCCTTTGGGGATTCCTTTGTCTATATCATCTTTGAAGATGGCACGGACCTGTACTGGGCTAGATCCAGGGTCCTAGAGAGCCTTTCCAAGATATCTTCTGAGCTCCCAGAGGGCGTTACCCCCTCTTTGGGGCCGGATGCCACAGGCGTGGGCTGGGTCTATGAGTACGCCCTGATAGATACCACTGGTCAGCACGATTTGGCGGATTTAAGGGGTATTCAAGACTGGCTTTTGCGCTTTGAGCTCTCTGGGGTTAAAGGAGTAGCTGAAGTGGCCTCTATTGGCGGGGTAGTGAAAGAATATCAGATTGTCCCGGACCCCCTGCTCTTGTCCCGTTACGGTATTACCCTTCCCATGCTGTTGGAAAAGATAGGCCAAGCTAACCAAGAAGTCGGGGGCTCTGTCATGGAACAGGCTGGCGCAGAGTACATGATAAGAACAACGGGTTATTTGGAAAGTATAGAGGACTTTAAAAATATTGTCCTTATGACTAACCCCGACGGAGTACCCATAATGCTGGGGGACGTGGCCAGCATCAACTTAGGCCCTGAGATGCGCCGGGGTATAGCGGAACTGGATGGGGAAGGTGAAGTGGCAGGTGCCGTGGTTCTTATGCGCCACGGGGAAAACGCCAGAAAGGTCATAGAAAATGTCAAAGAAAAACTGGAATCCATAAAACCATCCTTGCCCCCTGGGGTAGAGATTGTAACAGTCTATGACAGATCCCTTTTAATTGATAATGCCATAAGGCACTTAAGCTCCAAGTTAATAGAAGAGTTCATAATTGTAGCCATTACTTGCGCCATCTTTTTATTGCACTTTAGGTCTTCTTTTGTAGCAATACTTACCTTACCCTTGGGGCTCTTTATCTCATTTATTATCATGTACTTTCAGGGGGTTACTGCCAATATCATGTCTTTAGGAGGTCTGGCCATAGCCATAGGGACCATGGTGGACGCCTCTATTGTCATGGTGGAAAATACCCATAAAAAGATAGAGCGCTACAGAAAAGAGCACCCAGGAGCCCCGTATGGAGCAAAACTTCACTGGAAGCTGGTAACCGAGGCCTCACTGGAGGTGGGGCCGGCTATCTTTGTTAGTCTCCTAGTTATAACCATGTCCTTTATCCCGGTCTTTTCCCTAGAGGGCCAGGAAGGCAGACTATTTTCCCCCTTGGCCTTTACCAAGACCTATGCCATGGCCGGGGCGGCATTTCTCTCTGTAACCTTAATCCCGGTACTTTTAGGCTATTTGGTGCGAGGACATGTGCCAGATGAAAATAAGAACCCCATAAACCGCTTTTTGATACGCATCTATCATCCACTCTTAAATATCGCCTTAAAAAAACCCTTATTAACCATTATCTTAGCAATACTAGTAACCATAGCCGCCCTTTACCCCTACTCTAAGCTGGGAGGTGAATTCCTCCCCAGGATAGACGAAGGTGATTTGCTCTATATGCCCTCCACTCTGCCGGGGCTTTCCCCGGCAGAGGCCTCAAAGCTACTCCAGATTACCTCAAGACTCATAAAGACAGTCCCGGAGGTGGATACGGTCTTCGGCAAAGCCGGAAGAGCCGAAACTGCCACAGATCCTGCTCCCCTAGAGATGCTAGAGACAACCATTCGCCTTAAGCCCAAATCCCAATGGCGCCCAGGCATGACTGCGGAAAAAATAGTAGAGGAATTGGATAGCGTCGTAAGGATACCAGGGGTAGCCAATCTCTGGGTACCTCCCATCCGTAACCGCATAGACATGATCTCAACAGGGGTAAAAAGTCCAGTTGGTATCAAGGTCTCAGGGACTGACATAAGCTCCATAGACGAGGTAGCAGTTGCCATCCAAGAGGCAGCTAAGACTGTCCCCAATGTCACTTCCGCCTTAGCGGAAAACCAGGGGCAAGGTCGCTATGTGGTAATAGATATAGACAGGCAAAAAGCAGCTCGTTACGGACTTTCTATCCAAGAGGCACAAGAGTACGTATCTTTAGCCATTGGGGGCATGGTGATAGGTGAAACCGTGGAAGGGGTAGCCCGCTACCCAATTAATGTTCGTTACCCCCAATGGTATAGGGACAGCTTGGAATCTTTAAAAAACTTTCCTGTCTTAAGCCCCTTGGGAAACGAGATAGCCCTCTCCGATATTGCAAACATCACCATCAGCCAGGGACCTTCCATGCTCAAAAGTGAGGGAGGAAGGCCCACAGTATGGGTCTATTTGGATATTAGAGGAAGAGATATCCAAAGCGTTGTAAATGACCTAAAAAATGTCTTAGCCTCAGAAGTAACCTACCCCCCAGGCGTCTCCGTCTCTTTTACAGGCCAGTACGAGATGATGGAAAGAGCCAATAACCGCCTTAAAATCATGATACCTATTACCCTTTTAATCATCTTCGTGCTCCTCTACAGTGAATTCCACTCCTTTAGCGAGACCTTGATGATCATGGGCTCACTTCCCTTTGCCCTAGCTGGTGGCGTCCTATTTATGTATATCTGTGGCTATTCACTCTCTATAGCCTCTGGGGTGGGATTTATTGCTCTAGCGGGATTGGCAGCCGAATTTGGGGTCATCATGCTCATCTACCTAAGGGAAGCAGTAGCTGAAAGACCAGACTTTAAAGACCCTAAGAAAATAACTCCAAAACTCATTGACGAGGCCATCCACGCCGGAGCTGTCTTAAGGGTAAGACCCAAGGCTATGACCGTAGGTACCATTGTCTTTAGCCTTATACCCATCTTCTGGTCCGACGGAACCGGATCCGAGGTCATGAAGAGGATTTCAGCC
>JAITII010000064.1 GCA_031279515.1 Deltaproteobacteria bacterium | reverse complement strand
GTTCTTCTGGACAACTTTTCTTCGTCTTCAGTAAAAAGTAGTTTTGTTCCTAATGAATTATCCGGCTTCTTGTAGATTACTTCTAATGCATTTTCACCATGAGGGCTAACCATTTTGATGGTAACCGGTTCATTAGCTACAATGCCAATTATAATATCCCCTTCTTTGATGTCTCTTAATAATATCATTTTAGCTCCCAGGTTGATTCCTCATGCTATTTACCATAGTAAATTATGAAAATTGAAATATAATAAGTATCATCATGAAATAACTATTTTGTAACTTGCGATTTAAAAATTGTTTTGGTGTATGTTTGAGCAAATTTTTTATAATATAGTATTTTGTTAATTCCCGATTACATAAGCTAAGTGCAAATAATGAAATACAAGATATTTTGTCTTTAACAAGTAGTTTCAACAGACTCTTTTACTGAAGAAAGTTATCCTCTTAATTAAATTACGTTTACTTTAGAGTGCTTAAAGTAAATGACGATATTGGCCGAAAGCCTAGAACTTCTATCAACTTTGTCGCTTAGGTTATTTTCATAGCTTAGTTTTACCTCGCCATAACGTTTCAATTTATGTAGAAAGAGTATGAAACAAGTGTTTCATCATAATTTGATGTAAAAAGATTTGCTTAAGCAAAGCATTATCTTTGATTCTCCTAAAAATGAAAGTGCTGAGTTAGTGTGCCTGCAGGATTTATAGGCAAAAATGCGCATTGATTAAACAGTGATGCTGTTCGTTAACGCCCAGCCTGCAAGATTACTAATTGCGAAGAATTGAAAGTTGCATTTCACAATTATCATTAATACTTTTTTAGTGTTTCATCACAAGATGAGTATAAATAGCCATAAGGAAGTTCCTTAGTCTTAACTTTAAATGCAAAGCAGTCTCTAACAGGGTCGGTGTCAGAAATGTATAATCTTATTGGTCCATAAGTAACCTCAGGATCTCTGATTAATCCGGTATAGTTCTCTAACTCATTATAATCATCGGTATAAAAAAAATGGTTCTGCCAGTAATGTTCTTCTGCATAACGTACCCTGTAGTATGCATGTATAACTTGAGTATCAAGTTGCTTTTGTCTATATTTTGCATATTGAGGTATAGTTATAGCAGGTCCTACAATAAAAAAACATATAAAAATAAAAATCAAAATTGGAAGTAGTAAAAGAACTGAATTTATTGGCCTGGAAACATTTATAGGTAGCCCGTTATTGTCATGAAATCTTCCGCACGCAGCTAAAACTATATCAATGAAGGACCACAAACCGAGGCCGCCAAAAGTGAGAAGCATCAAAATACCTGATCCTATCTTCCCCATATAAAATCTGTGTACACCTAACCAGCCAAAATAGAAACACAGAACTGATACTGCCGACATGTTTAGTGGGGACGACGGGCCTGGAGTAAAGCTGGGCATTTGTCCTTGAGGATACCCATATTGGCGCTGAGGATGTCCTTGAGTAGGCATATTCATTGATGTTTGAGGCGGAAGGGACTGAACTGGAATGCCGCAGCTAGGGCAAGCCGCCAGTCCATCTGGAAAATTAAGGCCACAGTTAGCGCAAGTTGGCATATCTAAAGTAACCTCCTTTTTAGATAAATAAATTATATATATAAAATTAACCGTCAATAATATATAAATAGTTATAAATACAATAAATGTTAAACTCTAAGATTTTGTGTGCAGCGATGCTAATTAATAAAGCAGTACCATACAAAGTACGAAAAAGCAAATAAATTATAGTAAAATTGTTTTAGATTAAGGATCTCTGACTCGCAAGTTTTTGAGCATTATAGCATCATAACCACCAGTATATGTCTTATTTTTCACATAGTGTAATCCTTACCTTATCGCCAGGGTCATGTATGTATTTCTAGCGACATTATCTTTGTTTTCTGATTTTAGTTTATACGCCATGCTATTTAATAATTATCAGTAGCTATTATCATCGCTATCACCGCTATAATATAAAAGGAATACATAATGGCCATAATGATTATCGGTATTAGTATAATACCAGTATCTATCGGTCTAGAGACATTTATAGGAAGACCGTTTTTATCGTGGAATTTTCCGGCGAATGACCAAATTACATCTATTATGGACCACATACCTAAGCCACCTAGAGTAAGAATCATGAATATACCAGATACATTTTTTCCCATGTAGAATCTATGTAAACCAAACATGCCAAAGAACATACCCAGAAGTGAAACAGTCGACATGTTGAGTGGAGAGGAAGTACCTTGAGGCTGTCCATATTGACCCTGCGGGACTCCATATTGGCTCTGAGGCTGTCCATATTGACCCTGCGGGGCTCCATCTTGGCTCTGAGGCTGTTCATTTTGATCCTGCGGAGGTTCCAGAGGTGGGTCTTGAGAGGGATCATACATTGTTGTTTGAGGTGAAAGGTCTGGAATTGGAAGGCCGCAGCTAGGGCAAGCCGCCGGTCCATCTGGAAAATCAAAGCCGCATCTAACGCATGTTGGCATACTTAAAAAAACCTCCTTTTGCATTAATTAACTATAAACATCAAAACATTCCATAGATATGCATAGTTAAATAGATTATGATAATTTTCGGGTAATTTAGTTTTGAAGGAAGATTCTAGGCAATTAAACATACCATAAAATGAGCTAAAAAGCAAATTCCTAAAAAATAGCTTTAGGAATAAGGGCCCTTAAATATACGCCGGGCTTATCTAGTAGCTAAATTTGGTTTTTTTCATTTCGCAGGTAACCCATTTTTTTATATCTTCTGGTTTAAGTAGGAAATTATCAACTGATCCTAGTTTATCCTTATCTACAGAAAAGTAAACTGTATGCTAAGGTTTTTATTTAAGGCTTATAGTATCAGTTAGTGAGGATTTTTTAAATTTAAACAATCTAAACAAACCCATGAAGGTATGATTAGATTTATTATAGAAAGCCAAGAATAGCTTAAAGCTTATGCCTCAAGGAGATGGTTTTTTCTCTACCTCTATTGTTAACAGCTTTTTTCTGTTTATTTAGTGACATAATCTTAGCTATGAGACCATAACATATGTTCCTTTTTTATTAAAGGGAAGAAAAACACAATCTTTGTTGGTAGCCTTTTAAGGGCAAGAAATCTTGCCAGCTTTTTCCCCAATTTTAGGGGCTCACTATAAACTCCAAATTTCTTTGGCAGCTAGACCCCATTTTACGCCGTGCTTTACCCTTAAAATAAGTAAGAAAAATGAAGCGACCGAAAATAACCAGAAAACCCCCTGAAACTTAAGGATTTGTCATACAGTGGTTCTCGGCCGGAGTAATATTAGGCTAGTTAATTGGGCTAGCTTGAAAAGACGTTCCCATGTTTTGGTGATTTTGCTTTTTTCTTTTATATACTAATTTATCTGTTATTGCCAATTAATCATGCTTTTTAATCATTAATTATCTTTATTTTTATGATTAATTTATTATATTTATAGTTATTTTTATTTTATTTACTATTTCACTCTATTTATTTATTTTATTTCTTTCCACATTTGCCTTCATTTGATTTGAAAATTGTCGGAACACATTTGGTTTGAAAATACCACCTCTTTAAGGACCCTGTGAGGAAACTCCCTTTTCTATGGCCCCTTATTCTGACTCATGGAGGCTGCCCTAAGATAGCCCAATGTCATATTTTCCCTTAATGCCGGTTCTTCTAGGAATCTTTTTAGAGCCTCAGCTAGTTACCGCAGGTTACCTAAAAAAGCTTTAAATTTAGTAAATTAGCTGGCTAGAAGCCTCACCTTCTAGCGACAGGGCTCATGACTACAAGGTCCTAAGTACTACCCTAATTCCGCAGGAGACTTTATTTTTTAGACTTTTTTATCCTCCGGTGTGTAAATATCCCCTTGAGCTCTTTAATTTTCCCCTCCAGGGCACCCTCTGGGCATTGGTTTAAATAAATCTAACCTTTATTCTGGGATAAAATAAGGTTATAATGCTAACCATGAAAAAATCCCATAGGGCCGCTAAAGTGCCTTCCGACCCCAAAACAACTCCCAGAAAAGAAAACAGCAAGAGCCAGCCGCAAGAAAAGGATAGCCAGGACAAGACTTTTTTAGCTGCAGAGGCGGTTTCCAACAAGAAGACTGTTGGCGAAGAAAAGGAAGGCACAGAAGATACCAAGACCATAGCCGAAGAAAAGCCTAAAACTAAAGCCAAGGCCCAGTCTTCTAAGTCCAAGGATAAGTCCAAAGACAAGTCCAAGGATAAGGACGGCAAGGCAGCAGCGGCAGTTACCTGGCAGACGCATCTCTGGGAGTACGGCAAGGCCATCCTGTGTGCCGTCATCCTGGCGCTTCTTATTAGGTCCTTTGTAGTTCAGGCCTTTCATATCCCCTCGGGGTCCATGATCCCAACTTTCTTGGTGGGGGACAGGGTCCTTGTCTCCAAATTCTCTTATGGAATCCGTAACCCTTTTAATAATGAAGTAATTTTCGAGACCGGCCAGCCCATGCGGTGGGATGTGGTGATCTTCAAGTTTCCTGAAGACCCGGAAGTAGACTTTGTTAAAAGGGTGGTAGGCCTACCTGGTGAAGAGGTACTTATCAGGGAAGGCCTTATCTTTATTAATGGAGAAATGGTCGATGATCCCCATGGCCACTTTGATATGCGTAACGGTCCTTACCGCAACTTCGGCCCGGTCAAGGTCCCTGAAAACAAGTACTTCATGATGGGTGACAACAGGGATTTTTCCAATGATTCTCGGGTCTGGGGTTTTGTGGACAAGTCCCTCCTGCGGGGCAAGGCCTGGCGCCTGTACTGGTCCTGGGACTCTGATAGAAAGATCTCTTTTTGGAAACGCCTTAGGACCTCTAGAATCCTTTTGCGTATCGAGTAGGTACCCGTTTTTTTGCTTATTTGCTTCTCCAAAATGACTTAAATGGCTTTTTTAGGTCTTTTGATGGTTCACAGACACATTACCCAACTAACCTTTAAATTCATCAACCACTAATTTGTTAGTAGATATACCTAGATCTTAATTTCGCCCCCCTATCTTAGCTAAATAACATTCCATTTTCAGGTTTTTCTATGCCCAAAACACATGTTATCGAATTCAGGCTCAAGGACCACGGGGCCCTTTCCTTCACAATATACCCCTATTTTTAGGGGTTTTTTTTTGCTTTTAAGGTTCTGCCGAAAGGTTTCATATGATAGGCAATGTAAAGCCCTGGCCCAAGGATTTAATCGATCTAGACCAGCTAAGCGTCCAACAGATAGAGACCATTTTAGAAACTGCTCTGGCCTTTAGGGAGGTGTCTGAGCGGGAGATAAAGAAGGTCCCCACTCTGCGCGGTAAGCTAGTGGTGCTCTTTTTCCATGAAAACTCCACTCGTACAAGGCTTTCTTTTGAGATAGCCGCCAAAAGGCTCTCGGCTGATACCCTGGCCCTTTCGGCCTCTGGTAGCAGCATGAGTAAGGGAGAAACCTTACTGGATACGGCCAAAAATATCATGGCTATGGCACCTGATGCCTTGGTCATAAGGCATTCTGCATCAGGTGCCCCGTCCTTTCTGGCGGACAGGCTCCCCTGTCCGGTCCTAAATGCAGGTGACGGGTCCCATGCCCATCCCACTCAGGCTCTCTTGGACCTTCTGACCATCTGGCATCACAAGGACAAGAAGATAAAGGGCCTAAATGTTGCCATAGTGGGCGACATTGCCCATAGCCGGGTAGCCAGAAGCGACATGATAGGGTTCACCAAGATGGGCGCCAATGTTAGGGTGGCAGGACCTCCTTCCATGCTCGCCAATGGCTTAGCCAAAGAGTACGGGGTGGAAGTCTTTACCAGGGTAGAGCCGGCTCTAAAGGATGCCGACGTGGTCATCATGCTGAGAATCCAGTTGGAAAGGCAAAGCGGTAAGATCTTCCCAGGTGCCCGGGAGTACGCCAGGGTCTACGGACTAAATGACCAAAGGGTAAGGCTTATGCAGCCCGATGCTCTTGTATTGCATCCTGGACCAGTAAACCAAGGCGTAGAAATGACCCCGGAGGTCTATAATTCCCCTAAGTCACTCATCTTAGAGCAGGTGACTAACGGAGTAGCTGTTCGTATGGCTCTCTTGTACCTCCTGGTGGAAAACCCCGAGACCGATAAATCCATAGGAAGTTGACCCATGACCAGAAAAGTCCTTTTAAAAGACGGTATGCTTTACGACAGCTCTAGGGTGCTTGCCACCTTAGGCGACATCCTCCTTGAAGATGGCAAGATTAAAGCCATCTTGCGTTCAGGGTCCCCGCAAGGCGATATTGTCCCCGACGAAGTCATAGATCTTTCTGGCAAGTGGGTCTTTCCCGGTTTTGTGGACATGCATGTGCACCTTAGGACCCCGGGCCAGGAGTACAAGGAGGACCTTAGTAGCGGCCTTACCGCAGCTGCCAGGGGCGGATTTACCAAGGTCCTGGCTATGCCCAATACCAGTCCGGCCATAGACGATGCCTCCATTGTCCGGAGCCTCCACTCTGAGGCCTTAATGGTCAAGGGAGCTAAGCTCCTAATAGCAGCTGCCATGACCCTGGGCCGCAAGGGTCAAGAGCTCTGTGAATATGACGAGTTAAGGGAAGCCGGGGCTATCTGCGTTACTGACGACGGCAGTTGGGTCCACGACGGGGCGGTCATGCGCCGGGTGGTGGACTATGCTGCAGCTTGCAACCTTTTGCCCCTCTCCCACCCGGAAGACACTACCTTGTCCAAGGGCGGCCAAATGAATGAGGGGGGAATATCCACTAAACTTGGTCTTACCCCAATACCGGCCCAGGCTGAAGAGGTGGCCATCTATAGAGATATTTCCATAGCTGCCTTGACAGGTAAGCCCTTGCACCTGTGCCATGTGTCCACAGGTGAAGGCGTAGATCTGGTGCGCAGGGCCAAAAGGGACGGCATAAACGTCTCCTGCGAAACAGCACCCCACTACCTCTTTTTAACCGAAGAGGACCTGGTAGGTTACAATACCAGTGCCAAGATCAATCCCCCTTTGCGCCGCTGGTATGATGTCAAGGCCTTAAGAGAGGCCTTGCGGGATGGGGTTATAGATGTCATAGCCTCTGACCATGCCCCACACTCCAGTTTAGAAAAGGAAGTGGAGTTCAATCTGGCTCTCTTTGGGGCCATAGGTCTGGAGACCATGGTGGCCCTTACTATCAAAGTAGCCAGGGAATTGAATCTTCCCCCTTGGAAGATAGCGGATTTTTTAAGTATCAATCCCTCCAGGCTCTTAAAACTACCTGTGGGACTTAAGGTTGGAAATCCTGCGGACATAACAGTTGTGGACCCGGATCTTAACTGGACCTACCACAGTAGTGAGGGATTGTCCAAAAGTCACAATAGCCCCTTTGAAGGTTGGAAGTTCACAGGAAGGGCCATCCTTACTATTGTAGATGGGGAGATCCGCTCGGACCTTAGAGCGTAAAAGGAGACCCCCTTGCCTCTGAAAGGCGTATCAGCAGGTGGGTACTATGGAAAATTTCCTTTTTTTGCTGTAAAAGAAGAGCTAGGATAAAAAAACCTTAAAAAGAGGCTTTTTTAGGTAATATTGCGGTTTTTTTGGCAAGCCCTGGTTTTCTAGGCAAAAGCCCTTCCCTAGCTTGGCAAAAATATGCTAATCCATAAAGAGGGACTAAGAGCCCCTTTAACCTGAAGTCCGCACTCCAAAGGGGAAAGGTCTTTAGGGTATATGTAATAAAAAAAATTACCTTAAAAAAGAAGGCGGCGGCTTCCCGTGGGAGCCGCCGCTATGTTGGCAGGTTATGGGGTAAACCCCATCCGTAGTTGGTGAGGAGTAATATGCAGTAAATTAGAGGCAGGATACCAGCATAAAGCTGATATGGGTGTTGGATTGGAAAGGCTTTTAGCGCCTTAAACTACTAGGCTTTTTTAGAGAAGTGATCTAAACTGTCATTTTTCACTACCAAAGCCTAAAAATTTGGGGAGTACTACTTTTAATAAGGGGGAAAAGTAGAGCGCCTATCTAACTTTAATATAAGTATGGGTGTTTAGGCTGTCAATAGCGCTGGACAAAAGGGATAAAAATAATTTGACACAAAAAAACCCCCCTAAGCGGGAGGTCATTTGTCTAAAGAGCAAAAGCTTAGGGGGATTTAAAGTGGGATCCCTTTAAGCTTAATCGTCAAAAAAGAATAGTGGCCAATTGGTTCACTTAATTAAGGAAGTTAGAATTAAAAATAATTGGAATTCCAAAAGGCCACCTATTCGAGATAAAGACTGTAAGCCGTATTTAGGTGGGATTAAAATTTAGGTAGGTGGCTTACAGCCTACAGTGGAAGATCCAAAGCATGTCTAGGTGATGTAAGATATGCGCAGGAACTACCAAATAGAGAGTAGACTATAAACCTTATTTTAATGGGTGGAGGATCGATGAAATCGGCTTATAGTCTACTATTGGAAGAACCAATGCATGGGATAGGTGTTGGTCATATGCATTGATCCTACCAAACTCGTAGGTATTTTGCGTAACTTGCAATAAATACAATGCAAGTTTTGCAACATAATGTCTGTATGTAATTTTTTAGGAGAATTTGGGTGGAGTAGAATTTAAATTATAAAAAATTGGGAAGTATTTTATAGAATTTAAATTAAGAGTTACGGCACTGGCAGGAGTGAGAATTAGTTGCCAATTTGGCTCGCCGTAAGGTAGGTGTGAAAATTTATTTGATAAATAACTTTATATACTTATCCGAAAATAATGTCAAGGGTAAAATCAAAAAAAAATGCGCCCATTGAAGATTTTTTTTCTCTAGGGAGTCAAAATAATGGATAGTATTTTCGGGCTATTTATCATTAAAATGCAAAATATTTTGTTCAATTTTAGTATTTTTGCGTCTTAGCCTAAAGTCGCATTTTAA
>JAITII010000051.1 GCA_031279515.1 Deltaproteobacteria bacterium | reverse complement strand
TTCTAGAGTGGCTGCACCGCCTGAATAAGTACCTGCAGCCCCTGGCGTCGCTGTTATTTGTGCTATTCCAACATTTGCTGCAGTTCCTGCAGCAGGCGCAGTTCCTGTATTATCGATAGCAGCATTTCCACCTGTAGCAACAGGCTGCGCATTGGTTGGCGTTTTATAATGGGCTTAAACGCATGCCCATTATACTTACAAGCAGATAATATAATAAGCTTTAATAATTCCAGTTTTTTGGAATCGTCAGCCGCTCTCACTATTATTTATAAACTTTTTGGACCCTCATTTATTTTATTAATTACGCTTATAACAACTATCTTTTTATCTAATTTTTTTACATTTAATTTATCATATACTCAAGATTTAAAATATTTCATTTGCCACTAATTATATTATTTATTATCATCATTATTTTTATATTGCAAACGTTTTATATTTTTATATGAAACTATACACTTTAGTTTCTTAGCTACCATGGCTCTTGAAAAATTATTTAATTTCTTTAAGAGTAAGAGACATTCAAGCAAAGGCTACAAACCTTAAAAAGGGATTTTACCCCAGAAGCCGTAGTGGATTGCAAACCCAAAGAGCCCTAAGCGCTTATGGCTCACTGAGCCTTGGAAGATAGTTACCACCCCTCCACTAGCTAAAACTGGTTGTGCTCCCTTGTCAGGGTAGATTGGTAAACCCCAGAGGCCAAGGGGGACTTTTAGACCCGCATAGATAAGAAAATCTATTTGGAAAAGCTATTGGGTCTTGGAATGGACAATGAATTTTACCTAATCTTTCTCTAAACTCTGTCCCCAGCTTGCCTATAGTGCCTTTTATAAGGTCTTTATCTATTTAACCTTATTTAACAACCTAGGGCTTAACTTCAGACTTTTTTCCATAGATCAGCTGCCAAGAATGTAATCCCCTTATAAGTTGCTAGCAGCTGTTTAGCCAGTCCTATTTTAGATTTTTAGTAGTAAATCAAGGTTTATTAGCCAGCTTAAGGCAGGGGCACAATAAACCGTGTAGGAGGCTGCGCAAGCTTCACCTTCGTCCAGTGCGCTCTAGTTTTAAAAAGCCTAGAGCTGCGTCTTAGCTTACCCTTAGATAGATTACCGTTTTCCCTTAGAACTGACCTTTTAATGCCGTTCAGGTTGCCTTTCCGTTCTTCTCGCCTACACTAGAAGCAAAAGCCTCTTTTCAGCTTCTACCCTACATTACTCTACTCTACTCAACTCTACCCGCCCTAAAACTCCTTGGGGCATAAAGACCAGTTATTTAGTCCTCTTGGCTTTCACTGTCCTAAAAGAGAGCCCCTTGGCATACTCATTAACTTTGAGCCATCTACCATCGCCTTTACGTCCTGAACTTCTTCTGTAGTGTATTTTGGCTTCTTTAGAGGCAGCTAACAAGCCACTGCGACTTAATAACGGGACGTATTCAAAGGGCCGGAAGCTTTTTTGGCTTTAGGTAAACCGGCTCTGCCAGCTTTCCTTTGGCTGACAGTGGTTACTATACCTATAGGACCTCCGATTCCTAGTTAATAGTCCCAGCTAGGGCGAAAAATCCTTTTCCCTTAATAAACTAGTAAAGATTTGTTCTTACCAGCACATATTAAGGTTTATGCCAAAGGGGTACGGAGATTAAGGAGATTAAGGAGATTAAGGTATTTTAAGCTTACAAAGGTCTTCTTTATTAAACTAGTGCAACCATAAGCCGGGCACAAGTGTAGTACAGCGGCTTAGAGCCTTAGGTTAATAAACCTGTGCACAAATATATATTCAAAGTCTCTTAAAGCCAGCCAAGGGGAGCGTGCGCTAAAAGTGCACGCTCCCCTTGGGACTGGGTTTAAATAACTAACTTAACTAAGGATAGATACCTAGACATCTTGGCCTAGACTAGTCAAGGTCTATAGAAAGGCTTTTACAATACTGAAAGTGCACCTTCGGGGCCTATGGAGGGCCCTAAGGGAAAAATCACAGCACAAAAGTTAAAGCTTTAAAACCATAACCTGCCTTAAAGGTACCTGGGGCTATTAGAACATGGCTCCCATGGAGAACTCCCAGCGGCTGGAAGGCTCGTCTGGACCAGGGTCTAAGGCTCGTCCATACTCGATGCGCAGGGGACCCATGGGGGAAAGGTACCTTAAGCCGCCGCCGTAGCTACGCTTTACGTCCGTAAAGCTATAGTTTTGGTGCTCGGTCCACACGTTTCCCATGTCAAAGAAAAGGACTCCGAAAAGACCGCTGTCAGGGATAAGGGGAAAGGTAAACTCTAAATTAATTAGCATCATCTTCTCCCCGCCTATGTTCTCACCTGTTAAGGGATCCTTGGGGCTCACCTCGTACCAGTCATAGCCGCGGATAGAATTTATACCGCCCAACATATACTTTTCATAGACAGGCAGGCCATCTTCCTTGGACTCTTTCATATAACCCACCTGAAAATGGCCCATGAAAGCTGCTCCATTCCAGAAGGGAGCAGGGATCCACTTAGCACCCTCTAACTCGTAACGGGTAAAGGCGGTTTGCCCCCCTAAGAGGCTTGAGGCTATGGAAAAAGACAACCTGGACGTTGATCCTTCCGTGGGCTGGAAGAAGTGGTTCCTGGTATCCCTGCGGAGAGAGATGTTAAAGACGCTGTTTTTGGATTTTCCAATCATGTCCCGGAGGTACTGAGAGGAACTCAAGGAGACGTCAGAGATGTCTACGTCTTCCCAGGTGTAGCTGCCGGACAGATAGAAGCGCTCAAAGACAGGGTAACCCAACCTCAATGCCGCACCTACGGACTCTTTTACGTAATAGTCGTATTCATTATAACTTTTGAAGATATCTATGCCTATCATGAGGGGTATGTCACCCACCCAGGGGTCTGTGAAGGAAAAGTCAAAAAAGTTATAATTGCCGCCCACATTGGCGTCTATTGCTATCCTCCTGCCATAGCCAAAGAGGTTGTCCTGGGTTAAGCGGATAGTGCCAAAGAGGCTGGAATAGTTACTGTAGCCGGCTCCTATCTGGAAGGATCCTGTTGGACGCTCTTTTACCTGGACCCTTAAGTTTAAAAGATCCGACTGGTTCAGGTTGGAGGGACTTGGGGTAATGATGACGTCTTCGAAAAATGAGGAACGCATGAGGTTGTTCTGGCTACTAAGGAGCTTGGACTGGCTGGTCAAGTCCCCTTCCGCCACCTCCAGGTGCCTTCTTATGACCTTGTCCCTGGTCTTTTCATTGCCCACTATGGTGATGCGATCGTAGTACACCAGATTCTTGGGCTCCACATAGAAGTTCACGTCCAAGGTGTTGTCTTCCCCGGGTTCCCCGAAGAGGGGCTCCACGGAGGCATGATAGTAGCCTAGATCTCTGTAGTAGCTAATAAGTCTCTCTTGGTCCTTCATGAGGACCTCGCGGCTTACATATTTTTCCTTGCGGATAGACAGGGAATCAACGAGTTCCTCTACGTCGTCACCCTCCCTTAAGTCTCCGCCCACGGTGACTGCGCCCACCTTGTACCTGGGACCTTCCACTATGGGAAAGACTATGGTAAAGCCGTTCTCATTTTTCTCTGTGGGCTGCACCTCGGGTTCTCCGACCCTGGCCTGCAGAAAGCCATTATTATTGTAAAAGACCATAAGAAGCTGGGCATCGTTTAAAAGCTTTTCCCTATCCAGTTTTCCCGAACCAGTTAGAAAAGACAAAAAGCCCTTGGAATCACTTTCAATTACCCTGGAGAGCTTCCAATCGCTGAAGGCCTCATTTCCCACAAAGTCTATGTCATCGATAAAGAGCTTGCCGCCCTCATTGATGACAAACAGCAATCTGGCCTTGCCGTCCTGGGCTGGCAAGAGCTCATAGGTGATCCTGGCCCTGGAGTACCCCTTTTCCGTATAGAAACGCTGCAAATTAGCCACTGCCTGCAGGAGCCTGTCATCTGAGGCAACGTCCATTACCTTGATGCCAACCACCTCATCTAAATCCTCTTTATCGTATTTTTCGTTGCCCTGGTAATCGATGACGAGGATCTGAGGCCTTTCGGTGACAAGAAACATCACCGCCTTGCCCCCAGACACATCTGTGACTTCCACGTCCACGGTCTCGAAGTAGCCCAAAGAAAAAAGCCTTCTTATGTCCGAGGCCGCCTTTCTCTCATTATAGGTGCCCCCTTCCCTGATGCGCAGGGAATTTAAGATAGCCTGGGGATCTAACATCTGGGCTCCTACGATGGAAACCGCCACTACCTTGGGACCATCCCCAAAGAGGTGGTCCGTTACCATAAAGACCAGCCTTTCCGCAGTCTGAGGCAGGGCATCCATCTGGGAGGAAAACACGTCCATGCGGGTGGAATTGGAACCCACATTGCCCAAGGCCACCAATTGTCCTGACACCGTAAAGGAGCTCTCGGTGCGGGTAAGGGTAGGAGCGAATAAATAGTCCGCACCCAATTCCCTGGCCTGGGCTTGGACCGCTGCCCCTGTGGTGGCCAGGGACTGGCCGCCCAGGGTCAAGGGGACGAAACCCTGGGAAGAGAATGCTTTTTCAGTGATATCCATCAATCCCCGAGAGATGTTAGCCAGCTGTTCCAACTGGGTGCCTGTTGCCCCAACAATGGTGTAGGGCACTATAGCTACCTTCTGCCCCTCCTGGGCCAAGGCAAAAGATGCCCCAAGAGATTCTACAACTACTATAAGAGCCATAACTGCGGCAAAAGCGGATAAAATTTTTCGCATGGATGTCTCCCGTTACCAGGAATTTAATAATTTTTGTCGGATTTAGTACTAAAGCTATGAGTTAAACAGTATCTTACATGATCTTGATATAAAGATACAAGTAAAAATATATATAATGTCCCCAATTACTAGGATAATTTTGTCATAACCCACTAATTTTTTACACAGAGAATTATCCTTGGGGGTCTTATTGGCCAGTTTCGGCGCCTAGATTTTCCTAATTTTAATACTCAAATAGAAAGTATTTATTATTCATTAGCCTTTATTGAGCCTCCTTGGGCTAGGCCCTTTCAAAAAAAGCCTTATAATTTTCTTTGTAACTTACCCTTTTGTCTCCCATAAAACTAGATATTTTTTTGCCTCTGGCCCCAAGGCCACAAGCCCTTTTTGTACTTTAACCAGAAGGTCCCATTCTCACAACTTGAGGCCAGCTGGGCAGTCAACTTTTTAGTCAATAAAAAACCTTTGGCTCTTTTTCTCATCTGGCCCTTAAAAGCCTTTGGCCTGTGGCCCTACCTTAATATTTTAAGCACCCCATGGGCACCTTGGGCAGCAAGATAAAAAAGGGGCAAAGAAAATAGACTCTTATTTAGGTATCCCCTTTTACTTAGCATATTGGATAGAGCTAGGGTTTTTAGCTTAGATAAATGGGCTCACGAATTTGTCTGGCACATGGCAGCTTGGCAAATTCATCTCTAGCCCTTCAAAGTCCCCATTTCCAAGGTGACCCTTCTATCCAACATGTCAGCCAAAGCGGCGTTGTGGGTTACCACAATCGCCGCCATGCCGGTCTCTTTGACGAGCTCAATGATGAGCTCGTTTACCAGCTTGGCGTTCTTGTTGTCCAGGTTGCCGGTGGGCTCATCAGCTAAAAGTATGGTAGGTTCCATCACCAGAGCCCTGGCTAGGGCCACCCTCTGCTGTTCTCCTCCGGAAAGTATTCCTGGCCTATGGTTCAGACGATCTCCCAAACCCACCCTCTCCAAAAGCGGCAAGGCCCTTTCCTTGGCCTGGGCGGCAGGGACTCCGGAAAGCAGTAAGGGCATAGCCACGTTCTCTAAAGCGTCGAACTCCGGTAAGAGGTGGTGGAACTGAAAGACAAATCCCACATTCTTGGCCCGCCATTTGGCCCTCTGGGAGTCAGAGAGCTTAAAGATATCCACCTGCCCTTCAGAAAGTACCTGACCTGACGTGGGTCTATCCAAACCCCCCAGGATGTAAAGCAAGGTGGACTTGCCAGAGCCCGATGAGCCCAAGATAGCCAGTGACTTTCCCTGGACTACGGAAAGCTCAAGCTTATCTAAAACAACTAGTTCCTCAGTCCCGGAGGTAAAAGTCTTAGATAAGTTCTTCACCTCCAATACCACCTTGGAACCCCCTTGGGTCCTTTTAGGCTTCCCCATGGTATCCTCACCTTTTGCCTTGTTTTCCCCATTAGCTTCCGTGCTCTCCGCAGGCGGGCTTTCTTCTATAAGATTTTGGGATGAGCCTACAAGAGAAAAGGCCAAAGGGCCTGGGTTTGGAGACTCTTGGGACTCATTAGCATTAGGATCTTCAACTAAGGCCCTATAATCTTGAAAGGGTACTGAGGGATAATAGTCTTGGAAGGAAAAGGGATGAAAAGGTAATTCAGAAATGATCTTTTTTTCTTCTTCGCTCAAAAAAGCTGTAGAAAAAATAGGCTCCCCATTTTGGTCGGGGGGTTTAAAGGAAGAGGGATCATTATCTAAAAAACCATCTTTAACTTGTTGCCTGCCTTCAGAGTGAAGCTCTCCCACTATACTCATGAGGGTTGCCATCATGGTTTTGGTCGCAGCAAGTTGTTCCTCTTCGGGCAGAGAATCTATGCCAAATAAGCTCTGGAGCTTTAAGATAATCTTTTCCGCAGGGTCCGAAAGATTAACGTCCTCATCCAAGCCTGGGTTGGTTAAGACTATCTCCTCTAAAAAGAAACCCATGCTATCTTCGTCAAAAGGCCCGTAGTCGCCTAGTGCATTATGATCAGACTCGGAACCGTCATCTATGATGGGAATTGGGCTCTTGTCATTGGAGCAGAGGTCATCGTCCCTGAAAAAATGGGTTGTTGCCACAAGGCTCTCTTTCAAGGCCAGTGCCTTGGAATAAGCTGTAACACTTTCGTCCTGGGCGCTATAGGGGACCATAAGATCATCTAGCGCCCCACCTGTTGCTTCTTTTTTAGAAGCAGGGTCTTCGCTCTGATCCTTAGGGGCAGCTTTGGACTCTGCAGGGTCTTCGCTCTGGTCCTTAGGGGCAGCGTTGGAAGCGTTGGAAGCGTTGGATTCTTGGGGGTCATTTTGGCAGTTAGTAAGACCTGCCGCAGCGTCTGTGTCGCTGCGGCAGGTTGCCTTAGCCTCTAAAGGTACTTCCGTTTTGTCAATTTTGCCACTTGCCTCAATTTCTTGAGTAGCAAATGAGTTTGGTAATGCAACTGTTTCATCTGTAGCAGTACTGTCTTGTGCCTTAACAAAATCATCCTTTGGAGGCTCGGACATTCCAGATTCTTTTGCTTCTATTTTAGCAGAATCATTTGGCTTTTTTCCAGTGTCATTCATAACGGATTGCCTCTACAGGATCCATGCTAGCCGCCTGGCTGGCGGGGTAGAGAGTGGCTAAATAGCTAATGAGCAATGAGACTAAAATAATGGTAATAACCTGCAGGGGCCTCACTTCCACAGGAAGGGTGCTCATGAGGTAGACTTCCTGAGGAAGGCTTATGAACTCATAGCGCTTTAAAAGAAAACAGAGGGTAAGTCCCACTATGAGCCCTCCAAATGTGCCTAAGGCTCCCACCACAAGACCCTGGATGGTAAATATCTTACGCACCTGCCCGCTGGTGGCTCCCATGGCTTTTAGGATGGCAATGTCTCGGGTCTTTTCCGTAACCATCATAACCAAGGTGGAGGCTATATTGAAAGCCGCAACTAAGATAATAAGGGTCAAGATGACAAACATGGCCGTCTGCTCCAGTTTCAGGGCAGAAAAAAGGCTAAGGTTCATTTGCATCCAGTCCCGGCCAAAGAACTCATAGCCCCCTAAGCGCTGGACTATGTCCCTACGCACCTTATCGGCCCTGTAGATGTCTTCCACCATGATCTCAATAAGTGAAACAGAGTCGTCCATACCCAAAAGGGACTGGGCATTTTCTATGGTGGTAAAGGCCATGCGGCTGTCAAAGTCGTAGAAATTGGTGCTAAAGACCCCGGCTACCTGGAAGATGCGGCTAAGGGGTATCCTTTTTCCTATGGGAGTTACAGTCCCAAAGGGACTTATGACATTTAGCTCCCCTAAGACCCCTTGGCCTATATTATAGGAGAGCTCGCTTCCAATGATGATGCCAGGGGGATAATTAACTGTAGCTGGCAGCTCTCTGTCCTTGCCAAGATCTGCCCCCTGTTGCCCTGTGCCAGTTTGGAGCCCTTGCAGCTCCCTTGGCTCTAGGTTAGAAGGCACCTCTATTTCAGCACTACCCTCCTCTGGTAAGGGCGACTCCCCTGGGCTCAAGGGCCCAGGGGGATTGGGATAATCATCTTGGATAAGAGGGGCGGACAATAAGGACTCTGCGCCTAAGAGATCGGTCTCTAGGATAAGTGAATCTTCTTCACTTACCTCTTCTGTTTGACTAGTATCCCCTTGGAAAGCGTCCTCGTCTTCCTCTAAAGAGGAATTGTCAGAAGGAAAGTACAAGTCCGCGTCATCGGGTATGGGATAGGGTGGCACCATAGGCCTTTGGGTGAGATTATCCAAGCCGTGGGGCGTAAGGTTCATCTGCTCAAAGAGCTTTGCGTCCCTGGCCATAGTGGGATCTATGCCCAGGATGACTACCCCGGAGGCCCCACCAGGGGAGGCCACCATCACCTGCCCTGAGACCATGGGCTGAACCTGTACCACCTCCGGGACTGTCTTAATTATTGCCGCCACTTCCCTCCAGTTTGCTATGTTGGAAGAGGGCTTGTAGATAGTCACGTGGGGCTGGAGACCTAAGAGCTTCATCTTTAAATTGGTCTCAAAACCAGCTAGGACCGCTAGGACCACTATGAGCGCCGCCACCCCCAATCCCACGCCGCCAACGGCCAATACCGAGATGAGTGACACCAGGTTGTTGCGCCTCTTGGCCTTAAGGTACCTTAAGGCTATAGATCTTTCCACGCTCAAAAAATATAGGGTCCTTTTCTAGGTGTTTATTAAACTTAAGCCCTCCAGGGGCCAAAGGCCCCTGGAGGGCTTAAGTTCTGTTCTTTAAAAGCCATAACATTTGATAGCTTTAATTTATACAAGGCAAAAAAGCTACCCCGAGGGGGGTTTTACTTTTGGTCACATGAACTCCGGTTCAGGACGCATCTGGGGGAATAAAATGACGTCCCTGATGCTGGGGGCGTCTGCCAAGAGCATGACCAGCCTATCTACCCCAATACCTTCACCTGCTGCCGGAGGCATGCCGTACATGAGGGCCCTTATGTAGTCAATATCCAAGTATTTTCCTTCACTGGCCTCGCCCTCTTCCTTTAAGAGGGCCTGGGCTAAAAATCTTTCGTGCTGGTCTAAAGGGTCATTTAACTCGGAAAAGGCATTAGCCAGCTCCCTGCCGCAGACATAGAGCTCGAAGCGGTCTGTGACTGTGGGGTCCTTGTCATTGCGTCTGGCTAAGGGGGAAAGTTCTATGGGATAAGAGGTGACAAAGGTGGGGGTGCGGAGGTTTTTCTCCACCGCCATGTCGAAGATGAGCTCCTGGATCTCTGGAAGAGTCATAGAGTCCTTAGCTTTTAAGTCAGGGGCGCCCTCTGGGCTATCTTCTGAACTGGACTCTGGGCTTAGGGTCTTTAAAAAGTCCAAAGCAGCTTCTAGAGAAGTCTGTACCTCTTTGGGGGCACCTCCATATTTCACCAAGGCATCCTTAAAAGTGACCCTTTTAAAGGGAGGCTTAAAAGAGAGCTTTTCATCCTGATAGGTAACCGAGTGTCCAGCCCAGATCTCTTTTATCATCCCATGGAGGAGCTCTTCAGTTAGAGTCATGAGATCCTCATAGGTGGAGTAGTTCTGGTAGAACTCCAGCATAGTAAATTCCGGGTTATGCTTTAAAGACAGTCCCTCGTTACGGAAACTGCGGTTTATCTCAAAGACCTTGTCCAAGCCTCCCACCAGGAGCCTTTTCAGATAGAGCTCAGGGGCTATCCTTAAAAAGAACTCCTGCTTTAAGGCATTGTGGAAGGTCTTAAAAGGTTGGGCATTGGCACCTCCTGGTATGGGGTGAAGCATGGGGGTCTCCACCTCCAAAAAGCCCCTGGCGGTCATAAAGCGTCTTATATATTCCACAACCTGGGATCTAATGCGGAAGACGCGCCTAGACTCAGGGCTCATGATGAGATCCAGGTAACGCCTCCTCTGGCGCATCTCTTTGTCCATGGTGTGAAACTTTTCCGGTAGTGGCCACATGCACTTGGTCACTAGCCTCAAGTCTTTTACCTGGAGGGTAAGCTCCCCAGTCTTAGTCTTAAAGAGCCTGCCCTTTACCCCTATAATGTCTCCTATGTCTAAGGACTTGGAAAGGTCCCAAATAGTGGCACCCACGTCGTCCCGGCGGAGATACAGCTGGATCCTACCTGGAGCGTCCTGGAGGCTGTAAAATACCGTCTTTCCGTGCTCCCTTTTGGCCATGATCCTTCCGGCTACGGACCTTTCTTCGTTTATGGCCTCCAACTCCTCTGGGGTCTTGTCCCCCATAGCCAAACGGATATCCTGGGCCCTGTGGAGAGGGACAAAAGTGTTGTCATAGAGCTTTTTACCTTTTTCTTTAAGCTTCAGTGATTTAGAGACCTGGGCCTGGATGGCAGGTGGGAGCTTCTGGACAAATGCTGGAAGCCCAGCAATCTCCTCTGGGGCTAAAGCTACCGCTTTGGCTGGGGCGCTTTCCTTTACAGAGCGGTTTTCCGCGCCTTTAGTAGTTTTTTCTTTCTCTAGACCCTCTGAAGCGTTTTGGTCCCTAGAGCTTTCGGGATCGCTATCCTGGGTGGCAGCTGGGAGCTCTAGAGTCTCCTCTGGGGCTAAAGTTGCCTCTTTGGCTGGGGCGCTTTCCTCTAAAGAGGGGCTTTCCGCGTCTTTAGTAGCTTTTTCTTTATCTAGAGCCTCTGTAGCGCTTTGGTCCCTAGAGCTTTCGGGAACACTATTGTCATCACTGGACTTCTGGCTCAGTAAAGTAGCATCTTCCGCCTGGATGGCATCTGAATCTGTAAAGCCGTCTTCTGTCTCAAGGTCGTTTGGGGGTGTCTGGGTTTCGTCGTTGTGAGATGTCACTATAAAGCTGTTCCTTCAAAGATGATTTACAAAGTTCTCCAAAATACCACAAGGTTGCCCTTGCCTAGAGGTACAAAGGAGCACCTAATACTGTCGTCCATAATAAAATTCAAAAGTTAGAGCCAAATGGACACTAACTAATAAAGTAATCACAATCTAAATTAATTATATTGGATTATGTTTAACTACTTTCAAAATATAAAAATTAATGTTAACTTTTTATGCTTCGAAGTATTTCAAGGAAAGGTATTTTACCATTTTTCCAGGGAAAAAAAGAGGATTTTTTTGGTGGAAGATAAATGGGTTACTTGTGCGGAGGGCTTTAATAGGCTCTCCCCCAGGGGGGTCTTGGGGGAGATGAGGTCTAGAAGATTAGCCTTCGAATTCCTTCTTGAGGTCAGTTAAGTACTGGCACAATTCGTCCAATTTGACCCTGAAGTCCTTCAAGGCTTCGTCCACACCGTCTAGATTCTTGTTGCGGCCCATGAACTCTAGGATCTTGGCCGCCTCAAAGGCTTCGCCGGTTTCAAAGATAGCCACCATCCCCTTGATGGTGTGGCCGGTCTCCATGACAGTCTGCTCATTTTTGGCCTTGACCGCCTCATCTAGATCTTTATAGCGCCCCTCCACCCGGGAGAGAAACAGATCCACGCTTTCCAAGAGAAGCTCCTCATCATCCATGAAGTTCTCTAAAAGCTGCTCTTTACTTATATGTATAGTCACTTTATGACACCTCCAGAGGCATTAGCTTTTTTCTTGGTATTAGACTTTTAGACGCTAATTTCAGTCTTTAAAGAGCCTCTTTTATGTAATCCTAGGGGCTTAAAGCCAAAAAGCCAAAATTAGTGATTTTGTTACCAAGCCTTGCTCAAAATCCCATTTGCGCCCTCTTTTTGACTTTTTTGGCTGCTATTGGGCATTACCCAAGACCTTATTTATTTTTTATGCTAGAGAAAGTCATTTTCCAGTAGAAGTATTTCTATCTTTAGATTTTTACCTTTATACCATATTTAGGATAATTTGCGAAAGCCCATTTTGCCGCAAAGGGCCCCATGCCAAAGTCCGCTTAAAAAGGCAGATAAGCCGCGGCTATCTTAGAAAAATCCAGGAATTTCAACCCTATTTTAGTACTTAATTTATAATTGCGCCCCGCTACCCTAAAAGTCCAAGACTAGCACCCTGGGCAAAGGCCGCAATGAGCTTAAGACTTTAGATTTTAAGGAAAATAAAAGCCAAGAGGCTAGAGAGGCTAAAAAAGAGCTAAAAAGGGCTATGGGGCAATTTTCCTAGAGTAGTAAGGTGAGCTAAAAGGCACAATTTGACCTTCCGCATATTTAAGCGCCTCTGCAGGGGGGGAAAGCAATAAAGCTCAAATTTTGGAAAGGTGCCCCCCTACTTGGCATGGAATCGCTCCAGTAGGTGCGGGACTTTTATCCCCCTAGACAGGGTAAGGCACTAAAGAATAGCTTTTTTAGAGCCTGGTTCCTATGCTCTAAGGCTCTAGGCTCTATGGTCCTATGCTCCTATGCTCCTAGGCTCTAAGGTCCTATGGTTCTATGCTCCTAGGCTCTATGGTCCTATGGTCCTATGGTTCTAAGCCCCTAGGGCCTTTTGGGTAAAATCTAGGGGCTCATGACTTTAAGGCCCTAGGCTTTTTCTAAGCCAGAGTCCAGGCCATTCTCACTTGGCTTTCTGGATTTTGGCCCTTCTAGCTCCCTATTTTCCCTAAAAAAGTATCCTTTGAAAAACATTCCGGCTTGCCGCTCTGTTTAAGGCAGCTAAACTAGCTTAAGCCGGCTTACAGCCTACAAACTAGCACAGCCTACTAACTAGCTTAAGCCGGCTTACGGCCCTCTAACTAGCTTAGAGGCAAATTTACAGGCTTTTTATGTGGGTCTTTTAGTCCAGACCAAAGATCCTTCTGACCATGCCCAAGTTAAACTCTGCTCGCCAATGGCGATGGCAGGACTTGGTGAACATCATAGGGTTGTGGAGGATCCTTCGAACTAAGGCCTTGGTCATGGCATCCATGGACTCTATCTCATCTTGAGAGAACTCGCCTTTGGAAATAGTCTTTTTCAGCTCTATGAGCCTGGCTTCCTCAGCCTTGGCTGCCAGATCCCTTAAAGTAGGCACTGCTGCCAAGGAAGAGTACCATTCCTGGAACTTTTCCACCTCGTCGGCTAGGATTGTATCTGCCCTGGCGGCTTCCTTCTGCCTGGCTTCATAGCTAAGCTGAACCTCCAGGGTAAAGTCGTCGATATTCTTTAAGGTGACAGATTTTAAATCCCCTACTGCGTTTTCCACATTGCGTGGGACTCCCAGGTCAAAGATCCACCAGGGGGCACCGGCCCTTTTTTCCAAGATGGGAGCTATCTCATTTCTAAGTAGGACTAAATTACCCCCTCCAGCAGCTGTAAAGATAAGATCGCTTTCTAGAAGCGTTTCTCCTAGCTGGGGGATGGAGCGGGATTCCGCTCCAAAGCGCTTGGCTAGGGCCTGGGTCCTGGATAGGGACCTAGATAATATTATGAGCTTTTTTAGTCCCTTACTAGAAAGGTGGGCAGCCAACAGTGAGGCCATCTCACCGGCTCCCACAATAAGAGCAGTCTTCAAATTAAAACCGCCCTCTCCCAAGAGCTCCTGGCAGGTAGAAATGGCAGCAGAAGCAATGGAGACCCTGCCTCCTGCCACCCCGGTCTCTGTCCTTATCCTCTTGGCCACCTGGAAGCACTTGTGAAAGAGCCTGTTTATCAAAGGCCCTATGGTACGGGCATGCATTGCCTCTCTAAAGGCCTCTTTGACCTGTCCTAGGATCTGGGCCTCGCCTACTATCTGGGAATCTAAGCCAGCTGCCACCCTATAGAGGTAATCCACCGCCTTTTCGTCCAGATAGAAATGAAAGACCCTTTGAAGTACCTCTAATGAGAGCTCACTGTAGCGGGAGATCTTATCTAAGAGCTCAGCCTTGGCGGCTTCAGGGTCAGCTGCCACTCCCACTACTTCCAGGCGGTTGCAGGTGGAGATGATAAGGCCCTCCTCCAAAAGCCCCCTGGTCTGGAGCTTATAGAGATAATCATGGTCCACTCCGCCGGGACGCTGGAGCCTTTCCCTTATTTCCACAGGGGCCCTGTGATGTCCCGCCCCCAGTATAAAGATGACCATATGTTTTTGTGCCTAAAGTTTAAGTAAAGGGGTCAAAGTCCCCAAATAGTTCCCTTGGAAGAAGAGTACTTTGAATAAGGCCCATAGCTTCGCTATGGGCCCCTTTTGCCAAGAGCTCATAGAGCTCATGAGACTCTACTAGCCGAAAAAGAATCTCTTTTGTCTCTTCTTCTGGCAAAGCACTCTTTAATACTAGCTCCCTTAGTCTAGCTAAGACCTTTATGTAATCCCCAAAACCCTTAAACTGGGAACGCAGATCTTTAGCTATCTTGGCCGTCAAAGCAGGAAAGGCCCCACAGGTAGAGACAGTAAGTCTAAGTGGTCCATCTTCTACTATAGCCGGAAGGTCAAAGTTACCCCCGCCTGTGGCCATATTTATTAAAGGCACCTTGCCTCTAAGCTCCCTTAGAAGCCCTTGGGCCGCCTCCTTTGGAGTTGCCACAAAGGCCAGGGTAACCCCTTCTAAAAGCTCGGGGGCAAACTCCCTAAAAAGTGATATGCGCCCATTTTGGGCCAGCTCTAAAAGAGCTGGCCCTGGCATTGGCTCTACTACTAAAATAGTGGCCCCGGAATCTAAGGCGTAGCCAAGTTTACGCATCCCCACCTGGCCAGCCCCTATCAAGATGACCCTAAGGCCTTTTAGCTCCAGATTCAATGAAAGCATAGTCTTGCCTGCGCCTCCCTTTGGCACTGGCAAGACTAATAAAAGCCCGGCTTTACATAGCTAATTGCAAAGCCGGGAATATTGGCGGAGGGAATAGGATTCGAACCTACGGAACTTTCGTTCAACGGTTTTCAAGACCGTCGCCTTAAACCACTCGGCCATCCCTCCAATAAAAGCCTTTAAGCGCCCTATTGACCCCTTTAAGCCTGGCAAAAAGCTGCCACGTTGCCCAAGGGGGCTTATAACAATATAATTTCCTAGAATGCCTTGTCAAGAGCGGCCCTGCGGCGGCTCTTTAACTATCATCCTATTGCCTCTTTTGCTCACTTGCGGCTCTCTAACCTACTTGCGGCTCTCTTGCTCACTTGCGGCTCTCAAACCCACTTGCGGCTCTCTAAAAGCTAAAGCTTATGCGCAGCCTCTAGACACAAAAGAAATTTCTAACTAAAGGGTAAAAAAAGCCGTGATAATAAGCTCTAAAATTCGACAGGATAAAATAGATACTATATGTAGCGCTACACAAGCATTCAATAGACTATATACTTACAATATTAAATTTACAAATTATATATTACCTTGTATTTTATAAGTAAAAATTAATATTTTTAGCTTCTTGTTGCTAAAAGATGCTAGATGCTTATACTGCTCTTTTCTGGCCAAAAAAGCCGGAAAGCAAATTGCCATCTTGGGAAAAAAAGAGTTTCGTTTATTGGACCATTTCCGTAATTGGCTACAGTGCTTAGCAAAATAGGAAATTTGAAGCAAAATGCTAATCCCACAAAAACATTGACTTGCCACAAGGTAAGTGCTAATGTTATTCCACTTTGCAGGAGGATAACTAATTTGGGCAGTGAAGGGGTGTCGGATAGCTGAAAGCCCTTAATGCCAGGGCTTCAGCGCGCCCAAAATTTCCTCCAGGGCGATTTTTTTGATAAGGGCGTTAACGTATATTATTATGCTACGGGCGTTAACGTTTCTCGCCGAAAAGGGAGGCTTAAGGCCTCCCTTTTCGGTTCTCATGCTTATGGAAAGGTGACCGAGTGGTCGAAGGTGCTCGCCTGCTAAGCGAGTGAGGGGTTAAAAGCTCCTCCGAGGGTTCGAATCCCTTCCTTTCCGCCATTTTCTTATTTCCCCCGGTAAACAAAGCCTCTTAAAGAGCCAAAACCTTGATAACTACTAGGTTTTGGCTTTTTTTATGATCAATTAAGGCTTAAAAACAAAGCTTTTTCCTAACTAGCTCTAAAAAAGAGGCCGTGTTGGGCCCGTGTTGGAACCATATTGGGGACCGTGTTGGGACCGCGTAACCGCGATGACTTAAATGGCTTATCTTACTTTCTGACTTAAAAGTCAAAAATTTGGGGTCTTTTAAAAGAGACAAATTTAAGGGGCTTGGGGGATCTATTTGAAATTATGCCAACTAGCCAGAATTTTCCGCCATCACAGTAGCTGCCAAGATTTAATCCTATCTTAAGAGCATAATTGAAGTAACTTAAGGGGGTAATTGATAAACAAAACCCGTAAAACCTTAAATTTAGAGGGGTTTTCTTTTTTTCTGCTGATAAATGTGTTGGCAACCTGACCTTTTAATTACACCAGGTTCTTTTTGGCCCTTGCTGCAAGGTAAAAAAATCTTTTATAGCTCGATAAAATTAAGTTTCTAACTAGATACAGCCAAAAAAAATTATACTTTTCTAAATATTGTGCCAACTTACTGTTGCTTTTAGAGCTTGTCTCCAGCTTTTTAGCCTCTTATCTCAATTTCTTATCTGGCAAGCTAAAGGCTCAAAGCCTTTTTGAGGCAAATAAAAAAAGAGGCAATTTTGCTGCGGCTCGCATTATGCATAAATGAAATGCTAGGCTAGTTTAAAGTCTATTTTGAGCCCCAAGTAAATTGTAGCCCCAAAAAAAGAGCATAAATGCCGCCCACCTTGCCTATTGGCCTTAACATAGCCCTGGTGGAGCTTATAGAGGCGGCAAAATTAGAAAGCTAATAACTAGCGGCCTAGAACTTATCCTTTTAAATAGAAGAAAGGCCCCTGGTTTTAAGATAGGCTTTTTGGGGTATTCTTAATGGACTCACCTTGTTAAAGTTAATATACCAATATGGGCCCCAGGCTCTAAATTATTGACCTTATTACTAATACCCTTCCAGCTAATAATTAGAGGCTTTTAGCATCTAAGACAACACTGGGCTCTAGCTGGCCGGGCAGCCCGGGAAGGCCGGCGGCCGCCCTTAGGGCCGGGGCCAGGGAGGTGCTCTCCCAAGAAAAGCTTTCCTCTTCGCGGCCGAAGTGGCCGTAGGCAGCTGTGATCTCGTAGATGGGCCTTTTGAGGTTTAGGGTCTCTATCATGGCAGCAGGCTTAAAGGAAAGTAGTTCCCTTAAGGCCTTGGAGATCTCCTCTTCGCTCTTTTTGCCGGTACCGAAGGTGTTCACCATCAAGGAGACGGGTTCAGCTATGCCTATGGAGTAGGCCAGCTGGACCTCCACCTTGTCGGCCAAGCCAGCTGCTACTATATTTTTGGCCGCGAAGCGGGCCATATAGCAGGCGCTCCTATCCACCTTGGAGGGATCCTTGCCTGAAAAACAGCCTCCTCCATGGCGGCCCCAGCCGCCATAGGTATCCACTATGATCTTGCGTCCCGTAAGGCCGCAATCCCCCATGGGGCCGCCTATGACAAAGCGCCCAGTGGTATTCACGTGGATCTTGGTGTCTGCATCCAAGAGCCTTTGCGGGATTATCTTCTTTACCACCTCCTCTATGATAGCCTCCCGCAATTTTTCCGTAGCGATTTCCGGAGAGTGCTGGGCTGCTACTACCACCGCATCCACCCTCTTAGGAAGGCCGTCTTCGTACTGGACAGTCACCTGGCTCTTGCCATCGGGCCTTAAAAAGTTCAAAACCCCGTTCTTCCGCACCGTAGCTAAGCGCTTTACCAGAAGATGCGCTAGAAAGATAGGCAGTGGCATAAAGGCAGAGGTCTCATTTGTGGCATAGCCAAACATGAGCCCCTGGTCACCTGCCCCCTGCTCCTTATCCAAGCTGGAGTCCACACCCATGGCAATGTCAGGTGATTGCTTACCTATGGCATTTATCACCGCACAGGTCTCCCAGTCAAAGCCCATGTCGCTATTGGCGTAGCCAATCTTCCTGATGGTGTTCCTCACCACCTCGGTCATGTCCACCCAGGTATTGGTGGTAATCTCCCCGGCTAACACGGCCATGCCTGTAGTAACCAGGGTCTCGCAGGCCACCCTGCCCAATGGATCATTTGTGATAACTGCATCCAATATCGCGTCGGAGATCTGATCCGCCACCTTGTCAGGATGTCCTTCGGTGACGGATTCAGAGGTAAAAACAAATTGATTTTGGCTCATGAGAGGCTCCTTTCCAAAGCCATTTCTGATATAACCTGGGAATATTGTATTTTCTGGCCCTCATCAAGTCAATGATAGGCGTTTAATTAATTAAAATCCTTTTTAAAAAAGCTAGGATTTTGGTGCTTTTTTAGCTTTAAAGGATGAAATACACAGATTAGCCAAAATAAGCCCAAATGATGAGCCCAAAATAAATGGACTAAAATCTTTAAAAAGGGCCTTAAAAAAGCGCTAATAAATTTTTTATCTCTTTTTTGATCCCATAAAAATGGAGGCCGACATGGCACAATGCCCGTAAGAGAAAAGGGAAAAAATAAGTAAGGGGGAAAAAAATTAATACTGATTTCAAGCTTTTAGCATTGTTAGCACGGGAAATAAAAAACTAAAAGCCAAAAATCAAAAGGATAAAAGCTTATGCCTCTTTTTATAAATTGACCATTTTACAAGCTAATGCCCTTTGGGACCCTGGCGGAACTATTGACAGGGAACCATTAAACGCATAGCATCCCAATAAGTCAGCAAATAAGATTTTTTACCCCAAAAAAAGCTTTTTATTTTATGTGTCAGAAGCTTATTTAAAATAGAAAAATAGTTTTTCTTTATTGTCTTTCATCAATCATCTTTGTCTAGCAACTTACAAGCTCTAATATTTAGGCATTATTATGGCCTTAAAGCGCATGGCTCTAAGATAACCTTAGCTATTAGGGTGCGTCCCAATAGTAAGCCTTTCAGCCTATAGTTGCAATTAGTTTTCCCCACAAGGTAAGCCCCCTTTTTTTTCAATAGTCAGAGCGCCTAGAAAAGCATCTGCCGCTGTGGCGCCATTTTATACAGATAAGGGGCAAATATTGCCCTTAAAGGATTGCACATGAAAAAAACAGAACTTATCTCTCTTTTAGCCGAAGATAGCGGCATCACCCAGACAGCTACTAGGATTGTCATAGACAGCCTAGTGGAAACTATCCTGACTACAGTCAAACTGGAAGGGCGTTTTTCCTTGGCCGGACTTGGGGTCTTCAAGCTCGCAAGGCGCGCCAAAAGGACCTGCCGGAATCCCCAGACAGGGGAACCTGTGAAAGTCAAAGCCCATAACGCCTTAACCTTTAAACCTGCCAAGACAGTAAAGCAGCTCTTTTTCTAAGCCTCAGCAGCGTACTGGTTGTCAAGGGAAAAGGAGCTTACTAGATTAAGGGAGCCGTGGCCCCAGCGCTCACTCTGACAGAGCCTTTCACAGAGCCTCACAGTATCAAACACAGTGTCGGCATAGTAGTCGGCGTGATAATAATCCTTCAAAGCCGGGGTCACCTGGGCGCCGGCTATGAAGATAGCCGGCCACTTGGCATCCCCGCGTTCCTCATGGAGGGCCAAGATAGTGTCTTGCATATTGTGAAAACAACTGGTCAAGAGAACCGAAAGGCCGATAACATTGGGCTGAAACTCTCTGGCAGCCTCCACGTACTCGCGGGCTGACACGTCCAGACCTAGGTCTAAGACCTCAAAGCCGTAAGCAGACAGTAATGCCCCGGCAATTTTCTTCCCCAGTCCGTGGACCTCCCCTTGGACATTACCTAGCATAACCCTGCCCTTGAAATGGCTCCTAAGCTTTGTTCCCATCCCTGGCAAGAGAAGCTTAATGACCCTATTCATTATTTCCCCTGCCATGACAAGACTTGCTATGAAGTACTCTCCAGAGTCATAGAGCTCGTTTATCTCGGTCATGGCAGCTTCGCAGGCAGTCAAGATATACTTGGGATTCATCTGGCTTTCTCTTAACTGTTCCGCAATTTCTAAGGAGTTGCGGACCTCCAAAGCAATCAAAGACTGAATGAGACTTACCAGTCCCAGGTTGTGTCTTTCCTCATACATCCTCATCCCATACTCCTATCCTGGTAGTGAAGGAGACGTTCTCCCTGGGGGTCAGAAACCAGCCGTACCCCACGGGTTCATCGGAGTAGCCATAGAAGATGTAACTTATCTTGAAAGCCGGGGTGGCTATGGTGGTCGACAGATATCCGGACTCCTCCAAGGTTAAAAGGGCTGGCTCTAGCTTCAGTTCACTTTTCTTCACAAAGCTATTGTTTTCCCCGGTAAAGAGGGAAGACACCGAGGAGCTGTCCATCTCGGACTCCACTATCGTGCTCTTGGGCTCGTACTTCAGGTAGGCCTTGTTGAGCAAGAAGGGCTTGTCCATGTAGGTTATGAGCCTTTCCATGGTGAGCATGAGCTCGCCAGGGTCAATATCCAGGCTGTCTGCTATCCTCTCAGAGGCCTCAGTTATCCCGGCTTGGAGGATCTTTATCTGGACATTCTCGCTGTCTGAAAGCCTTTCCAAGATGCCGCTCATACCAAAAGTGGCCCTAGAGAAATCCGGACCACAGACAAAGGTCCCGGATCCGTGTACCCTGCGCAGCAAGCCCTTTTCAGCAAGGACGTGGATAGCCTGGCGCACGGTCATGACCGCTACCCCATAGGTCTTGCTCATGGTGACCTCAGCTGGCAACCTGGTGCCAGGGGGAAAGTCCCCCTTGCAGATCTTTTCTCTAATGAGTTGGGCAAGTTGGATGTAAGCCGGGCCTTTAACCGGGCTTTTGATGTCAATAATAGGTAGTGTATTTCTAACTGGTGTTCGCATAAGCCTTCCGAATATCGCTCGTCAAGGGTTAGAGCCGCAAGGCGGCATTTTTAGTTAAGTTTTACTTCCTTTGGCGTGGCAAAAAACAATGTCAAGGGTCATTATAGCACTAATCCAGCCTAAAAAGGCATTTTTCTCACAAAATCCTGCCTATTTTTTACCTTTGCTCATTTTTGAAGAAAAATTGCCGGCCTTAGGTTAAATCCATCTGAAATCTCCCCAGAAGTGGCTCATGCCACTATATATAGTGCCAGCTATGACAGCAAATAAGGCTAGCTGGCACAGCATATAGGGTTAGCTAGCACAGCCTCCACAAATTAAAAGTGGAGATTCTAGACCCTTAAGGCCCCCCTCAAATCCTCAGGTAAAATGCAAACAAAGCTAAATTTCACTAAAACTTAGGCCATGCCGGGCAGAAAACTCTTACCACTAAGGCCATGCCTGGCAGAAAACTCTTAGCACTAAGGCCATGCCTGGCTGAAAACTCTTACCACCAAGGTCATGCCGGGTAGAAAACTGTTACCACCAAGGCCATGCCTGGCTGAAAACTCTTACCGCTAAGGCAAAGAAGGCCGAGTAGAAAACTCTTACCGCTAAGGCGAGGAAAGGACTTTACAGTCACATATAAAATATAGTGGCACAACTTTATTTTAAAATGGCACATGTGCAGAAAAAACTATAGATTTAAGATACTTAACTAATTTATCCCTAGTCATTTGATATTTTCAACATTTTTGTAGATAAGTTTTTTAGGCAGGGACATTGTAGATAAAATCCATCATTAGCCTTAAGTACTTGAAATAATTAGAAAATTTCAATAAAGCAAATTAGAATAAAAAATGTATATTTTTCAAAAATATAATGATTGAATATATAAAAAATTTTTAATTTTGAAAAATATTTTATTTTATAAAAAATTTATATCATTTGATACAAGCAAGAAATTACAGATAAATATGATTGAATTATATATATTCATACTTAATGATACTAAAGAAATCTCAAAAAAAAAGCCCTTTACCCCCCCTTGCTTTTATCCCACATCGGTGTTATTTTATTGTGTAGCTGAACAAATGCTGGACACTGGCTTTTGTCATCCAGGTCTAATCGCATTTAATCATCTAGCTTGCTTAAGCTTAGGGCCCATTTAGACCCTTAAACCATTGTAATCATTGATAAAAGTCCTTATACGCCTTTTTTACATTTTTGTAGAAAAATGGCCTGGTACCTTACCTAATTGGTACATATAGATTTTAATTAATGATTTCAGATATTTAAGCTCACTCCCTCACTCCACTTTATAATTTAAACTTTTTTTTGTCTCTTAACCAATTTTTCCGTTTTTTTGGGCCTTTTTTGCTACGTTTCTGCTTCAAAAAAGTGGGAAATTGTCTGTAAAAACAAGGAATTTTATTTTCTGGATAAAAAAAGATTAGGTATTTCATATACTTAGCTCTCAATCCAGAAAAAATACTTAAAAAGATAGACATCTATAGGATTACCCCTTGCTTTTACTTTTGCTTTGGGTTATATTTAGTCAAAATAAAACGTCTCACTCCAACTTACACTTCGTTTTATAATTTACCACCTAGCGCTTAGGAGCCTCCATGCGGACCATTTTAATCACTGGTTTCCCCGGGTCCGGAAAAACGATGCTACTTAAGAGTTTGGTTTCTTACTTGAAAGACAAGGAGAGACCGGACAAGGTGTATATTGTTGAAACGGAAACTGGAGATGAGAGCCTAGAGCAGGCTTTAAAGTCCTGTTCCACCTTTCCCTACAGGGACCTCACCCGAAGCTGTGTGGGTTGTACCTCCTTGTCAACTTCCTTCTTGAGCGTCCTCCACGAATTCGGCTCTAGCTTCCTTCCTAACTTCCTCCTCATTGAATGTTCCCCTCTTAAATACAAATTTATTTATGACACAGCCTGGACCTCCACTCCAGGGCGGGTTAAACCCCAAAACCTCCTGGTCGTGGATGCCTTAGCATGGGAAACTCAGAACGAAGATAGCGACATCATGACCTCTGGTCTGATGAACGACGCCGATCTAATCTTTATAAATGATAAAGAAGAGGAGGTTTCACCCACTATTATAGATGACTTATTTACGTCTTTTCACGAGCTGGCTCCAAAAGCGAGCATCCTTGCGGGGTCGGCCAATTCCAATAATCCAGAAGCGCTCTGGAACTTCTTGTCTGTTTCTCTCTTTGAGGTTGCCTAATGAACCTTAATCCGCCTTGCTGAAGTTAAAGTGTTAGATGACATTGGAGCGCGCTTCCATTTAACACCTTATTTTAAGGTAAGGCAATTGGCTTTCCGGACCCACCCATAAGAGTAGCACCTTTACCAACGCAAACTTAGAGTTTTATAGGGCTTATTGCTTGTAAGGCTTTTCTGTCCACTTGGTTACCTTTTGTTTCGTTTTCCCAGTCCGGAAGACCCTTTTCTCTATCGTAACGGCCCGCCCTCCACAGGCGGACCAATTATTTACCTATTCACCTTGTACATCGGAGGTAGCCTTTATGTTGTACAAAACCCTGGCCATCAGTAACCCTGATGACCTTATCTTCGGAACCGCCCCTAAGCCGGTCAAGACCCGTAACTACGGCATCGAGATTGGCGGCGGTCTCCTTTACCCCGAGCTCAACTTCACGGTCCCCGCCATGAAGTTAGAGCCAGCCACCTTGAAGGAAATGTACGGGCACTACGAGCAAATCGTCCGCGAAGCACTAAAGCGCGCTGGCGAGCTGGAGTCCCCGGGCGTTGTCCTTGAGTGCGAAACCCTGCCCCAGCAGACTGAGTTCCCCGAGTGGTCCGAGACCATTGCCAAGATCCTCTTAGAGGGTATGGCGAAGGAAAACGCCCGCTCTGGTCTCAAAAGCGCCCTGCGCTTCACACCCAATGACAACCGCGACATGATCCGTCCCCCGCTTATGCGCTCTGGGTATCACCTGGAGAGGATGCTGGACACCTTTGAGAGAGTGACCAAGGCCGGTTCCGACCTCATCTCCATCGAGTCCATTGGCGGCAAGGAGACCCACGACGAGTCCCTCTTAAAGTGCGACATAGCCGAGGTGATCTTCGCCATCTCCGTTCTGTGCACCCGCGATATGAGGTTCCTCTGGGAAAAGATCGTAGACATTTGTAACAAGAACGGGTCCACCCCAGCTGGTGACAGCTGCTGCGGTTTCGCCAACACCGCTATGGTTTTGGCCGAGCAGCACCTCATCCCCAACTCCTTTTCGGCGGTCGTCCGCGTGCTGGGAACAGTCCGCGCCATCGTAGCCATCGAGCAAGGCGCCAAGGGACCCGGCAAAGACTGCGCCTATGAGAACCCCTTCTTGAAGTGCATCACCGGCAACCCCTCCTCCGGCGAGGGCAAGACAGCTGCCTGCGCTCACTTGAGCCCAGTTGGCAATATCGCTTGCGCCTACACCGACCTGTGGAGCAACGAGTCCGTCCAGAACATCATGCTCCTTGGCGCCATGGCCCCCACCTCCTACATGGAGCAGCTCATCTATGACTGCCGCCTGTACAACGGGTTCAAGCAGTATGGCCAGGGCAAACTGCTCCGCGACCAACTGGTCCGCAGCGACGCCCCATTGGATAGCAGGGCCTTCGTGTTCACCCCTGACAACGTCGTCCTCTTCTCCAAGACCATAGTGGAGAGCAAAGACTACTACGATGCGGGTAAGAACGTATCCAGAGTAGTCGCTCAGAGGCTCTTAGACGCTGGCGAAAGGGGCGAGACCAGGATCGCCAAGCCAGAGAAAAGGTATCTCCAGAAGGTCATCGATACCGTCAATAAGCTCCCCTCAAACGAAGGCGAGTTCATTGACAAGATGCTCCAGAAGATCGACAAGAGCAAGCTGAAGCTCGAGGAATACGGTCTGTAATTCCTTCTCCAGAAACTACGCTACCCAAGGTTTTCCGGTCTTTCGGAAGACTTTCAAGCGAACGCTGGAAACCTTGGGTATCTTTAAATGAAATAACCCCGGGCCAAGGCCCGTTACCATATATTCGGTGCTCCATATTACGCACCTTTGGCTCTGATAAAAAAAAGAGCAGTTTTTACCAGTTGTGCCAGGTTTTACTGTTATTATCCTGGGATAAACACTTTATGGATGCATCAACTCCGAGGAGCTAGACCCCATTACCTTAACTCACTCCCTTTTGGTTCTAGAGGCAACATGGTGCGTTGCCCTGGAAAAGTGAGCCTCGCTTTAGATGGACTCCACAACCAAATGTCACGGTCATGGACTCATGCAACTCAAAAAAATACTAATTTTTTCAAATTATCGTCAAATGATCTAAACCATTTGACAACTGTCAGGACCCAAAAAAGTACTCCAAGTTCTGACGAGTTAATCCACTAGTTTATGTGTTTCAGTCATCTGAAAGGAGAGCCATTACAATGTCCATCAAAGACGTATACCAAGCAGTAGTAGATTTCGACGACGACGCCATCGGCGATCTCGTTGAAAAAGAAGTCAAGGCAGGAACCCCTGTCCAGAAGATCCTCGATGAGGGCCTCATCGCCGCCATGGATGCGGTAGGCAAGCTGTTCTCCGAGGGCGAGCTCTTCGTCCCCGAGATGCTCATGGCCGCAACCGCCATGAAGGTCGGCTTGAACGTATTGAAGCCCCACCTGGCCCAGGCCGGTTCCTCCACCATCGGCACCGTGGTAATTGGCACCGTTAAGGGCGACCTCCACGACATCGGCAAGAACCTCGTCGGCATGATGCTGGAAGGCGGCGGCTTTGAGGTCTACGACCTCGGTTCCGACGTCGACCCGGCCAGGTTCGTCGAAGCTGCCAAGGATAAGAAGGCCCAAATCGTAGGCCTTTCCGCCCTCTTGACCACGACTATGCCCTACATGGAAGAGACCGTCAACGCCTTGAAAGAGGCTGGTATAGATAGCAAGGTCATCATCGGTGGAGCCCCCGTGACAGCCGCCTATGCCGAGAAAATCGGTGCGGCCGGTTACTCCGACGATGCCCCTGGCGCTGTGGAGTTGGCCCGTAGCCTGGTCAAGTAATTTGACCGGCCCTTTTAAGGCAGTCTAACCACCATGCTCTGGATAGCCGCATCCAGGCGCCAAATAACCTTAGCTTCACTCCGAAAAGCACCTTTTTGTAGGCCTATGAATAACGGCGGATCTCTTATTCATAGGCCTACATTCAATTTAAGAGCCTTTTTTCTCACCCCCATTTAGCGCCCCACCTCTTTTTTCGGCCCTTGGCATGACCAAAACTTACGGCCGCCCATAGACTTACGCGCCTACCAAGGCTTTTAGCCCCCCTCCCCCGCCATTTTCCAGAAAGGTTCAAAGCGCCCTTTGCGCCCTGCTTTTGGAGTACGCCTTTTTAAAGTTTACAAGGAATTTCATCCTGGTCTTTATTTTTGCTAAACTTTTGGTTATAATGTCCACGCTATAAAAATCCTTGAGAGAGCCAACTTAACACTTGGTCCCCCCAAAAGGGTCTGAAGCCCTTTTTATGGAGCTTCAAACCCCAAGGGCCCCCAGCCCTTGTGCTCTATTTGCTTTTTTTTGTTTTTTTCACCGTAAATCCACTAAAACTAGATAATTAGCAATAATATTGTCTCGTCTAGTATGAGCCAGTTTGAACCCAATTGAACTAACCCCCCTCGATAGGAATATGGGGATTAAAAAAATCGCCTTTAGGCGGGGCCGCCAAAAGGCCTAAATAGCATGCGTCTCATGACGCTAAAATTAAGGTGACATAGATGATTATCGTTGGAGAATTAATTAACGCCAGCCGCAAAAAGATTAAAGAAGCGATTGAAAATGCGGATGCCGATTACATCAAGGACATCGCCATACAGCAAGACAAGGCCGGCGCTAGCTATGTGGATGTCAATGCCGGCGTGTTCGTAGGCGAGGAGCCCGAAAAGCTGGTCTGGCTGGTTGAGACAGTCCAGTCCGTCGTGGAAAAGCCCCTTGCCTTGGATAGCCCAGACCCCAAGGCCATTGAGGCGGCTATGAAGGTCCACAAGGGCACCCCCATGCTGAACTCCATCTCCATGGAGAAGGATCGCTGGGAGAAGCTTTCCCCCGTCATCGCCAACACCGACATCAAGGTCGTTGCCCTCTGTATGAGCGATGCCGGTATGCCCACAACCGCCGCGGACCGTATCGCCATAGCTGAGAAGCTGGTGGAGGGACTTTCCGGGATCAACATCCCCAGGGACAACATCTACATCGACCCCCTGGTACAGCCCGTTGGCACCGACTACACCTTTGGAATCGAATTCCTAAAGGCGGTCTCAGGCATCAAAGAGAAATTCGAAGGCGTCCACATCATGTGCGGTCTTTCCAACATCAGCTTCGGTCTGCCGGAGCGCAAGTTCCTAAACCGCATCTTCATGGGCCAGGCCATCTTAAATGGTCTGGACGGAGCCATCATCGATCCCTTAGATGGACCAATGATGGGCACCATCGCCGGCGCAGTAGCTTTAGTTGGCAAGGACAAGGGTTGCCGCGGCTACCTAAAGGCCTTCCGCGCTGGTCTTGTCAAAGCCTAAAAAGCGCTTATTGCTTAAATAGTTTACTCTTTTACTCTCCGCCACAAGTTCCCTGTGGCGGAGTTTTTTTTGCCTCTATTTTCAAAATACCCCCCCCTAAAAAGCTAAAAAAGACTTTTTAAAGCCAAAGAAAAGTAGTTTAGATTTTCTAATTTAATACCCTTTTAAAATAAGGCAATAGTTTTTTAGCCCGTTTCAAAGCTCATTTTAAGGGCCCATGCCTTAAAGCAAATTTGCCTAGCCTGCACCTTGGCTAATTTGCACTCTACATTTATCTTTTTCAAAGGCTTTTTATAGTTTTTTCTCTTTACTTTCTTAAGCTCCTTTTCCATTATCATCTATATATTTCTATCTTCCGTGCCCCAAAGTCAGCTTTATGCCAGGTTTTTAGAGCCGAAGCTATTTTTATAAGGCTTTCTATTTTTTGTACTGCTTTTAATTTAAGCCTTCATCAAGCGCTAAAAACAAATAAGCCTATGGGCTTTACAAAAAGCTATAAAATTTTAGATCTTTACGGTAAATAAACTTTTTATCCCAGCCCATTATCTTCCTTTTATTCTCCCGCCTCCCAATAGCTTCCACTAATTTCCAATACCTCCCTTTTCCCTGCATCCTTTTTATTTTGATCTTGCTACCCTTCCCTTAAATCTTGTCCTAACAAAATAGCCCCTTCAGATTGGGCACTGGTTTAAAGCCCCCTTACAAGCGTTTTTGGCTTATCAAGGCCAAATTTCTCTTTGTGACTCTTAGCTAGAGGCTAACTCTTAGGTTGTCTCTTAGACTGCCCCTATCTCAAGGGGAAAAATGTGGTTTAGCTGCTTTTTTTCCACAAATTCATTTGCGTTCAAAAAAAACTTAAAATGCCCTAGGATTATTGTCAATAAAAGCCCCTTAGGCTCTATAATAAGAGTAGTTTTCAAGTTTTATTTTCTGGGCACCTTTTGCCCACTACTTCTGACAAAGCTAAAAAAACACCTTAGAGGTCTCTCATGACAGATGTGGTCATAGTCACCCGCAACTCCCCAGAGTCAATAGAGCTAGCCAAGTGGACCCAAAATTACGTAGAAAAGTCTGGTATTGCCCTCCGCGCCTATATCGACCTTACCCCGGGTCCACCGGACAAAGAAATGCCCCCCAAGGACCTAAATCCCAAGGTTATCATCTCTTTGGGAGGTGACGGCACTATCCTCTATGCCGCCAGGCGCTGGGCCATGAAAGGCCACCCCATCCTAGGGGTTAACTTGGGACACCTGGGCTTTTTAGCTGAGGTGGACCCTCCCCATTACGAGTCCCTTTTGGCCGCCTTTCTGGAAGGAAAGGCGGCAATAGAGAAGCGCTCTTGCTTAGAAGTTACTGTCCAAAGACAGGAGCACTTAGTAGCTAGCATACCCTTTTTAAACGATGTGGTCATAAACAAAGGGTCTCTGGCGCGGATCTTAAGCTTAGAGGTCAAGATAGACGATTCCAGGCCCCTTAGCTACCGCGCAGACGGGCTAATAGTAGCCACCACCACCGGCTCTACGGCCTATAACCTTTCAGCTGGGGGACCTGTGGTCCACCACAGCTTGGAGGCCATGGTAATAACCCCCATCTGTCCCTTTACCCTGTCCTCCAGGTCCCTGGTCCTCCCACTTAGCTCCAAGGTGGAAGTTGTGGTGCAACCCAAGAGCCATTCAGTATATCTAACAACTGATGGCCAGGAGAGCTTCGCCTTAAATGCCTTTGACCAGGTCCTGGTAAAGTGCTCCCCTATCACGGTCTCTCTAGTGAAAAACCCCCACAAGAGCTACATGGCGTCCTTGCAGCAAAAGATGGGGCTCTTTCAAAAAGATACCCGCTAAAATGGATGCCTTTCTCTAAGGCAGAGGCCAAATTTAGAAAGCCTCTCTATTTTTAAAAACAGTCCAGCTACTTATACCTTGAGGTTGATTACCATACCCAGCATGTTGTCAACTGTGGGAATAACCTTGGCATTGGCCTGGTAACCGCGCTCGGTTACGATAAGATTTACCATCTCACGAGCCACATCGGTGTTGGAACCCTCTACAAAGCCTTTGGGGACCCAGGCCGGCGTAGCCGGATCTCTGGGTAAGCCCTGGACCGGAATTAATGGCCCAGTAGGACCAAGACCCATAGACGCCTGGGCTGCCACCCCGCTGTAGCGGGGTAGATCCTGATAGGTGGTCCTTGCGGCCTTAAATCCGTCTGTTAAGACATTAGCTAGGTTATTGGCGCCCACTTGGGTGCCAATACCAAAGGCATTTAAGGCAGTTAGAGAGGTAAACATGGCAGATGAGAGTGACAAAGAAAGACCCCTTGAAGATATACCTTTTCCCTTAATCCCCAATGAAATGCGCTTTCAGAGGGAAAAGAGCCTATTTAGCAATTAGGCCGCACCTTTTATCAGCCGATCTAGGGCACATAGATTGATGCTTGACAGCTGGCAGAAAAAAGTCTAATTTATTCTAACATAATTTGCAAAAAAAGAGCCTACTCTACATTTTTGTTGTATATATGTATAAATCTTTCCCTTAGTGCATTTCTAACCCCTCAGATAAGGGGCCCAAAGAGAGACCCTAAAGCTTGCTCATACTCACGAGAAAAATTGGGGAAACCGTTACCATAGGAGACGACATAAAAGTACAGGTGGTGGATGTGAAAGGCCGCCAGGTGCGTCTGGGCATTACAGCTCCTAGCATTTGGGCGGTACACCGTGAGGAGATCTTCCTTAAGATCCAGGAGCAGAACCTCCAATCCACTGCCGCAGTCACAGAAGATGTCTTATCCGCAGCCAAGCTGTGGACTCACAAGAAACCGGAGTCCGCACATGACTGACACAATGGGGACCAACAAGACTTCCATGCTGAAGATAACCACCATTCGCTTCGGGGAGATGGAGATACCCGAAGAATCAGTCTTGACCGTCTTGGGCGGGATTATAGGCTTTCCTGACTTTCTGCGCTATGTCCTCATCCAAAGGCCCCATGATGCCCCTTTTTACTGGTTGCAATGCATAGACGACCCCACTCTGGCACTGGTTCTGGTTAACCCCTCACTCTTTAAAAGCGACTATAACCCTGAGCTCCCGGAAGGCGCTAAAGAGGAGCTGGGGGCTAAAAATGGTGATATCACCCTTTTTGCCATAGTGACCATACCCCAGGGCCGTCCCCAGGACATGACAGCCAATCTTTTGGGTCCTTTGGCTGTAAACCCCAAGACGCGTAAGGCCAGACAGCTGGTCTTAGACGACAGGCTCTACACCCACAGGCACCCCATTATTTCGTAAACCCTGCTTTTAGGATTAAATAGCCTTTATACTTTCAAACTAACACCCAAGATCTTAGTTTACAGTATAGAGAAATAACCCAAATTCACCCAAAGTAGAGGCCCGGGTAACTCTAAATAACCCCAGGTGCACTATGACCTCTGAAAAAAAGGACAACTCCCTCAATCCACTTGGCAAGATCCAAGACAGTATTGACACTTCTTCAACTGATTCTTCAACCTCTTCTTCTACTGATTCTTCTAGCCCTTCTTCTAGCGCTTCTTCAGCCCCTTCTTCCAACGCTTCTTCTACCCATTCTTCTACCCATTCTTCTACCAATGCCACTTGCGACAATCCCCAAGTGCCACCCACCTCTGCGCATCGGCTTGTGGATGAGAAAAGTCTGTCCATTATAGAAGAGTTCCTCACCCATCTAAGGGATCTGAAAAACAGAAGCCCCCACACTATTACGGCCTACCGCTACGAGCTTACCCGCTATGCTAACTTTTTGGCCTTAAAAGGCGTACGCCTTTTAGATGCCTCCAAGTTTAACCTGCGGGCCTATGTCCTTAATTTAAGAGGAGAACTTAAAAACCGCTCCATTTCCAGGGCCCTTTCCTCCATCAAATCCTTTCATAACTGGCTCATAAGTGAGGGCCTGATGGACAAAAACATAAGTGCCACCATTGTGAGCCCCAAGTATCCCATAAGGCATCCCAAGTTCATGTCCCCCACGGAGGTTGGGGCCCTCTTGGATGCTAGACTTAAGGGACTAAAGGCCCAGAAAAATACAGCTACCTTAAAGGCGCAGAACCCACAATTTAATTCCCAAGACCCTAGCCTATCCCAAGAGCCAAGCCCCGAAGACCAAGCTTCCCAAAAGCTAGAGGCCCAAAGCCCTTCCCCGGCCCAAGAGGGCCCCTTAAGAGGGCCGGCCATGGAGCATACCAGGGAAAACTTTAAGGAACAAGCCGCGGAGCATACCAGGGAAAATCCCCAAAAACTCCCCAAGGAACAACATGGAATCAGGGACCAGGCCATCTTGGAACTCATCTACAGTACTGGCATGAGGGTCTCTG
>JAITII010000018.1 GCA_031279515.1 Deltaproteobacteria bacterium | reverse complement strand
CGGGCAACTAGCCCCACCCCCCCCAGCCGGATTTAACACGCCAGAGCGGCAACGAGCAGAGCATGGACAGCTAGCTGCAAGGCCGCAAGGGTCAGAGACTCATGACAGTGGACTCCAAGGGAAGGCTCTTGGAGGAGCTGGAAAGCGAGTATCCGGACCCTGGTCACAATATAGTCCTTACAATTGATAGCCGTTTACAGCGGGTGGCCCAAGCGGTCTTAGGTGAAAAGGCCGGGGCAGTGGTGGTGATGGATCCCAGGAATTTCGAGATTCTGGCCTTGGCCTCCAGCCCTTTTTTTAATCTGGACGATTTTACAGGAGGCATCTCTGGTGAACGTTGGAAGTCCTTAGTGGAGGACCCCTTTCATCCCATGGAAAATAGGGCTGTAAGCGGGCAATACCCTCCAGGGTCCACCTTCAAAATAGCCCTGTCCCTTTCGGCCTTAGCTGAAGGGGTGCTAACCCCAGAGACTGTATTCCACTGTGGTGGGGGACTAAGGCTAGGTGGTCATCTGTTCGGGTGCTGGAACCGGAGGGGGCATGGGTCGGTCAATTTACAGCGTTCTTTAAAAGAGTCCTGCGATGTTTATTATTACGAGGTTGGAAGGCGCCTGGGCGTGGATAGGATGGCCAAGAGGGTGAGACAGTTTTTTGGACTGGGAAGGACTTTGGATGTGGATTTACTAGCGGAAAGAGGCGGTTTAGTACCGGATCAGGATTGGAAGATGCGGCGTTTTAATGCGCCTTGGAACCTGGGTGAGACCCTGCCGGTCTCTATTGGACAGGGCTATTTGCTGGCAACTCCCCTGCAGGTGGCACAATATACCGCTGTGGCGGCTAACGGAGGCACCCTAATGCGACCCCATCTGGTGCGCCAGATAACGGATTTTGAGGGCAGGGACGTCTTAACTGTCGAACCAGAAATCATAAGTACTCTTGAAGTGAACCCTGAGTATGTGGAAAAGGTACGGAAAGGCTTGGAAGCGGTGGTAAACGAGCCAGGTGGTACAGGGCGCCGTGCACAGGTGCCAGGTGTCAGGGTGGCCGGTAAAAGCGGCACCTCCCAGGTGGTCTCTTTAAAACGTTATCAGGGCTATAGTGTAGGTACTAGGCCCTATAAGTACAAAGACCACGCCTGGTTTACTACGTATGCCCCAGCCGAAGAGCCGGAAGTGGTAGTGACGGTCATTTTAGAGCATACAGGCGGAGGGGGCGCTAATGCCGCCCCAATTGCCCAGAAGGTCTTAGCCGCCTATTTTGACCGTTCAATCGATACCCAGGTGATGCCCCCTTATCAGGTACAGCCGGACAAACCCTCTGGTTGGAAGGGGGAGTTGTGAAATTTTTGTCCATGGACCGGCGCCTCATGGAGAATTTCTCCTGGCCTCTTATCTTTTCCACCTTAGCCCTTATTGCGATAGGCCTTTTAAACCTCTATTCCGTCACCCTAACTAGCGGCTCAAGTGAATTCTATAAGCAGCTCTGTTTTTTTGGCGTAGGCCTTGTGCTCTCATTTTTTGTGATTTTTTGTGACTATGGGGTCTTAAAAAAGATAGCCATCCCCTTATATATTTTAGGGATCCTCCTTTTGGTCATGGTGGAGTTCATGGGCATAAAGGCAGGAGGTGCCACAAGGTGGCTCCAAATAGGGGGTATCCGCTTCCAACCCTCTGAGTTTGTCAAACCCCTTTTAGTTATCTTATTGGCGGCCCATTTCTCACGAAAAGAATTCGCCAAAAAGGGCATGACCCTTTTAAATTTTATCCTCCCCACCATCTTCGTACTCATTCCCGTTGCCCTCATCCTAAGAGAGCCGGATTTAGGTACCGCCGGGTTAATCGGGCTCTCCGCCCTTCCCATGTTCCTGTATATCTACATTTCCAGGGCCTTAAAGATAGCCATTGTCCTAGTCCTTTCCACATTGGTTCTCTGGGTCACGGTATTTGATGGCTTGGATTTCTTAGTTAAAAAGGGAGTTGTCCACAGCTACCAGTTGGATAGGGTCTTAACCCATGCCAACCCCGAAGATGACTACAATGGCAAAGGCTGGCAAATTACCCAGTCCAAAAGGGCCATAGGTAGTGGTCAGATCTTAGGAAGGGGCTTCCATGATGGCACCCAGCAGAAATATGGATTTCTGCCAGCCCCTAAAACTGATTTTGCCTTTGCTGCCCTAGCCGAGGAATGGGGCTTTATAGGGGCCATGGTAGTCCTGACTTTTTTCTATATTCTGATATACTCAGCCCTTTCCATTGTTCGACGAAGTAAGGACAATTTTGGTAAATACTTGGTTTTAGGCTTAGCCTCCCTTATTTTCTGGCAAATGGCTATAAATATAGCCATGGTCACAGGTATTTTCCCTGTGGTGGGGATACCCCTGCCCTTTGTGAGCTACGGGGGCACCTCTATGCTGGTGTCCATGCTGGCAGTTGCAACTATCTGTAATGTAGGCATGCGCCGCTACCTCTTCCAAGACGACCCCGTTACCCAGAACCCCAAGGTCTGGGAAGAGCGCCAGACACTTGTCATCAGGGAAAAGACCCCCCTTGTGCGCCGCCTGGGACCCTTTAATCCCCATGAGCCTGATGTCTTTCCCTCTTGGCGTCTTTCCCATGTGAAACCCTGGCTGAAACACTTGGGGCACAGAACCCATAGGGATTACCCCCAAGAACCTTATGACGACAATGGCTGAAAAGCGGATGTAGATATTTTTAGTCACTCTTTTGTTAAAATATGGTATAATATCCTCATAAGCCTTTTTAAGCCCGGAGGAGCAATACTATGGCAGAGGATACGAAAGAATCCGGTATTTTAGTTCTAACTGAAGATGACGAAATCAATATAGTTCTCAAAGGTTTAGCTGAACTTTTCCGCCAGTACAGGACAGCATTGGACCCGTATCAGTTCTTAGAGCACGTTTCTATAGTGCTGAATTTTGAGGAGATTCTACGGAATGGCACATCCGATCCTGATAATTTCTTCACCATTACTGAAATTGAAGCCCTTTTCAAGGACTTTCACGAGCGCCTTTTTGATGCTGATTTCAGAAATCTTCTAACAAAAATGGTCAATTTAAAAGGCGAAGCTGCTATCATTAAAAAAAAAAGAGGGAATACCTCCAAAAAGGAATAAAGCTCAGAAATTTTCGTGCTTATCCCTCTTCAGTGATGACCCTGAACGGAAGATTTAAATACAGTCGAATGGCCCTTATACCATCTACACCGGCTGACAAGAAGCTTCTTTTAGATGGGGGACACCAGAGGTTTGTATTTCCGGTAGATGAGATACTAGAAATAGACAAATTGACTTTTGGAATGACTATCCCGGTTATGCTGACTATAACTAAGGAAGCCTTACGTTGCGGGTCTTATGAAGAAACTGAACAAATGCTCATTGAAAAAACGCATATAAGAGTTAATGACGATACTATTCGAAAAGTGACTGATACAATAGGGGAAATGGTTTTTAAAAATGACCTTAAACGGGCAGACGAAGACTGGGAGAGGCTGATGCACGCCCAAATTGATTTTCCGAATATTAAAAAGCCAAATGTTCTCTATTTAGAGGTTGATGGAGCTATGCTCCCAACAAGAGAAAAGGATGAGCATGGTTCAATTTGGAGAGAAAATAAGCTTGGAATGGCTTTTTCTGATGACAACTTTTTTTACTGGGTAGATAAACACGGAAAAAGACAACATAGAATTATTAAGCGGGAATTTATTAACTACATCGGAGATTGTAATGAATTTAAAAAATTTATGTTTTCTCTTGCCCTGAGAAACGGTTATGGACATTACAAAGAGACTGTTCTCATAAGCGATGGTGCAACTTGGATCCGAAACATGAAGGAGGAATTGTTTCCAGATGCTCAACAGATCCTTGACTTCTACCATTTGTGTGAAAATGTTTCGACCTGTGCGAAAGATGTTTTTTTATTAGATGAAGGAAAATATAAACCCTGGGCGAAAAAAATCTGTGACTTATTTAAAGCCAGTAAATATCAAGCGGCTTTAGCTAATATTGATAAATTATATAATAATAGGAATAAAAAAGCAATTAATAGATTAAAAACATATATAAATAACAATATTAACCATATTGATTATGCTAATTACATTAAAAAAGGGTATTTTATAGGCAGCGGTGCTGTTGAAAGTGCAAATAGGTATGTTCCTCAAGGACGTTTGAAGCTACCTGGCATGAGGTGGCAAGTCAAAAATGGTCAATATGTTTTATCACTCATGGCAAAGTATAAAAGCGCCCTGTGGGAGCAGGAAGTTGTTGAGCCAATTTACGATCTATACGGTGTCAAAAGATCAGCTCCCAACATCTCAAAAATCTACCAATATTATCAAGATAAAAGACAAGAAAATAATATCAAGAGCATCAATTAGTGACTTTTTTAATCTAAACCCTGAAAAACCCTCCTCTTGACAAGGCCAAGACAAAAGGGCTATAGTCCACAATTCAAGGGTATAGTATCCCTCATTTTCGGGACATAGCTCAGTCTGGTAGAGCACTGCGTTCGGGACGCAGGGGTCGCTGGTTCAAATCCGGTTGTCCCGACCATAAAAATTTAGAAAATCTAAGGGAACTTACTGCCACTCTAAACTTATTCTTATGTAAGTTGCACGATGAAAAGCTAAGTACCCCTATATAAAGAGCTAAGAGTTTACTCTAGTTGTTACCCTTCATATGAGCGCATGCTTATCTGTCTTGCGAGATGGGTATGCCGCGTGGTTCTATTTTTTTGGAAGTAATATCATGCAATGCCGATAAACTTCTAATTAAAAAACTAGTATTCTCTTTCATAAAAAAAGTTTTATATAATCCTTTTTCTAGATTATGGATGATTACTTCGTTTTATCCAGAGATTTTAAGCGCTCCGAATAGGCGATAATAGTTATAACCAATTCCTACGGAATAACCCGTGGAATACTTTCTATTAGGTTAATAATTTCCAGGAAATCAGATCTTTAAGGCTACGAAATACGGCATTTTTATGGGTCATTTCCCGAGCTTAAATTATCTAAAGATATAAGCTTCATAGCCCTCTATCGAGGCTTAACGCCTTAAATAAATTAGGCGCATTCTCATCTAAAGGGAGTTTAACTCTTTTGGCAGGCGATGGATTGAGGGTTAATAGATTTTTTTTGATTTGTCTTTGGTTTTAGCTTCTTTTCAATTTTCGAAGCTTAGTACAAGCGAATCGCCTGTACTTATAATTGCAGATATCCTTGTAGTTTTGGGGGTCGGGTTTTAGTAGATCTGGCTCGCCATGGGGAGCTGTAGGCTCGCATTAGAAATGTCCTATTTGTTTAGAGCACATAAGAAATGTCCTATCCAGTACAATAGAATTGTCTGTTGGAGGTCTAAGGGCATATTAGAAATGTCCTACATATTTATATGATGACTAGAGTGAAGTGCTTTATTTTAGCCACCTTTGGCATTAAGACCACATTAGAAATGTCCTATTTGATTAGGGCACATTAGAAATGTCCTATCCAGTACAGTACAATAGAATTGTCTGTTGGATGCCTAAGGGCATGTTAGAAATGTCCTATTTGGCCACTTAAGGGCACATTAGAAATGTCCTATAATGCTCACTTCTCACTCCAATATTTTAAAAGTAGCCAAATATGGCCGAGGTGAACACCGCCACACTTTCTAAAATCTCTAAAGGCTGTGAACAGGGCTGGACTTTCAAACCTTGCTTCGACAACACTATCTCGCAGAAACAGGTTGCAACCATGCTTGGACACTTCTGAGCGACAGATAAGGAGGATGGCGTCTTTATTCCTAATATAGGGCTTTTAAAGCTGGCTCTCCATGGGTAGTGGGTAGAAACCTATATAGACCCGAAAGCGCTGGCCCGACATATTAAATATACTTGGAAGGCTTATTGAGCCAAGGCGGCTGCGGCACCTTTTTCTCCGGAAGCTTTTTAAGGGCTTTTTTAGTAGCTAGAAGGGGGGGCAATTTCCTCTCTCTGAAACTTGGAATTTTGGCCCTGATATTGCATCACAAGTCACGAAAGCTCCTTTGGGGCAGAAAGTTCCCCTTATGGGGTCAAAATTGAGGCCGGTTTCAGGCTAGCCGGCTTAAAATAAGGATTTTCCAATGAAAGTAGAAAACCATCCAGCTGACGCGGTATTCCTTCGTCCTAAGACTGACTCCATCACAGGTACTACCAATAATACCAAGGTAGGGGAAGATTTTGCCTCTCTGATGGGAGAAAGCGTAGCTGCCAAAAAAGACTCTACCCAGGGCACAGGGGCTATGGACCTTCTTTCAGGCAATAGGCAGGAGTATAATGCTACTTCCTTCCTGTCCCAGAGTTCACTGGCCCAATTGCAACTGACTAGGTTGCAATTAAATAGCCAAGTGCAGCTAACTCCCAAAGAGACCAGCGAGAAGATAGAAGAGGCCTTAGGCCTCCTGGAAGAATATGCCGTAGCCTTAGGTGATCCGGCCAATAGCTTAAAAGATTTGGCACCCTTAGCCGAAGAGCTATCCCTGTCAGCAGATAGCTTAAATAGCCTAAGTTTAGGTCTGGCTAATGGAGATCCCCTAAAGGATATAGCTAGTGAAACAGCCACCATATCCAAAGTAGAGGCCTTAAAGTTTAAAAGAGGCGACTTTGTCTAAGCCGGTGATGACCCATGCAGGTGGACAACAGAAATAATTACAATACTCTGGGCCGCATGGGACCAATTTATCCACGCCAGGAATTTAGGCCCCCTCAGAAAAACCTCACAGAAAATTCAGAGGATCCTAAAGGTTTAAAAGGCGATGCCCCTGGGAAAAAAACCCAGAAAGAAGACTCTGAAAGCCTTATTCTCTCAGATAAATTGAAGCGTAAAAGTGCAGCTAAGAGCGCACCAGAGCGGATTAACTTACAAGAGGCCAAGGCCTTGGTGACCATAACAGGGGAAGATATTTCAGCCTTAGACCCAAAAAGTGACTACGGTTGCCCCCATAATGGCGTAGAGGGTTTTGGGCTTCTCTATCCAACCTATGCCTGACAAATTTTTGCCTGCCCATATGAAACGCATCCCCTATAATCCCCGCCCTAGGCGGGGATTATAGTTTTAAGGGGTTTTTAGGTGGCCTTCTAAGCGGGAGCGGATTTGAGTTAGGATTTCCTGATTTACAGGGGCTACCTTGCGGATCTCTTCGTCTGTTGCCGCAAAAAGGGCCTCCAAGCTCTCAAAGCCCTTGTCTAAGGCCTTAAGGCGGGCAGGTCCTAAGCCCTTGATGTCGGCAAAAAGGCTCGAAAGGGCCTTTTTCTTACGTAAATTGTGGTGATAGGACCTGGAGAACCTGTGGGCCTCGTCACGGAGTTTCTGGAGGATCAAAAGGCCTAAGGAACCAGGGTTAAGATCTGCTGGGTTTTTTCGACCTGGCAGAAATATCCTGTCAGGTCCCCCATGCTCCCTATCTTTTGTAATACCTGCAATAGAGGGCGGGGTTAAATTTAAGTCGGAAAAGGCCTTTAAGGCAGCTTGTATCTGGCCCTTGCCTCCATCTAATAATAGTAGATCCGGCCAGGGCCATTTTTCTTTGTCACTGTGGGCAAAGCGCCTTTTAATTACTTCCCTCATGCCGGCATAGTCATCGCCGCCTTTGGCCTCTTTTATCTTAAAGCGCCTATAGGCGCTTTTCTTAAGGTCACCTTCCTCCATTACCACCATGCCGCAGGTTGCGGCTTCCCCCTGGAGGTGGGCTAGATCAAAGCACTCTAAACGGCGGGGCAGTTTTGGAAGCCTTAAACGAGACTGGATCTCTGCCATGGCACCGGAGGTCTTGGTAAGGGAAGCTAGCCTCTCTTCTAGGCTGAGGCGGGCATTTTCTGCTGCCATGGCCAAGAGCTTTAATTTATCTCCTCTTTTGGGGGCTATGAGAGCTACTTTTTTCCCGGAAAGGGAAGAGAGGAACTCAGTAAAGAGCAAAAGGTCATTGCTTTGCGGCAATTTAGGCAGAAGTATCTCCTGGGGAGGGGGATTTTTTTCACTATAGTATTGTCCCATGAGGGCAAGAAGGATAGTAGAGGAATCCGGGTTATCTTCTAAGCTGGCCCCATCTGCCACTATGGGCTGGCAACCTGTCACTGCCCCTTGGCGCACCGAGACCAGAGCGGCCCCTGTAAAGCCGTCTTTAATTGCCAGGTCCCAGACGTCAATATTCTTATCTCCGAAATTTTCCACCACCTGGCGCTCTAAGGTGGCCCTAAGGTCGTATAGCCTATCTCGGATAAGGGCAGCGGCCTCAAACTCATAGCGGTCTACGTGAGTTTGCATGGTATCTTCTAAGGATTTTAAAAGATCTGCGAACTCCCCTTTAAAAAAGCGGCGCACATTGTCAGTTACTACCTTGTATTCCTCTTGGGTATAATCTGGGCGACATGGGGCAACGCAGAGTCCCATTTGGTAGTTTAAACAGGGCCTTGTAATCTTTTTGACATCCGGCGTGCGGCAACGGCGCAGTGGAAAGAGCTTATTTACCAGCTTCAAAGATTCCTTAAGGGCAGTAGCCGAAGGAAAGGGTCCATAGATAATGGAGCCATCTTTTAAAGGTCTACGTACAATTTCCAGGCGGGGGAAGGGCTCAGTTACCGAAAGCCTTAAAGAGGGATAGGTCTTATCGTCCCTTAAGATGACATTAAAGCGAGGCCTTAGCTTTTTTATGAGGCTATTTTCTAGTAGTAGGGCCTCTTTTTCCGTGGTGGTAACTACAACTTCAAAGTCGGTTACCTTAGAGACCATAAGGGAGATGCGCGCCGAGGGCAGGGACTTATGAAAGTAGCTAGAGACCCTGTTGGGAAGTAGTTTGGCCTTTCCTACATATAAGATCTTCCCGTCCTTATCCTTCATAAGATAGACCCCAGAGGATGCGGGAAGTTCGCGGGCCTTTTGGCGCAGACGGGATAAGAGTTCTAGAGGGCCAATATTAGCTTCCTTATCTGGTTCTTTGGCCCCATTATTATTGGTGTGCACCTTTTTATCTTCTGGGCTTAGAGGCTTTGGCCCTCTTTTATCCTCTGGATTATCTGGATTGTTATGTAAACCTTTTCCCAATAGGTCCTTCCTTTAGGCCAGGTAGGGATTGATAGTGGAATCCCAGAGCCCTTTGCCCTTCAAGATGAACTCCACCATTTCCCGTACAGCCCCATGCCCTCCAGGGGACTTGGAAATGAATTTGGCAGCTGCCAAGGCCTCAGGAGAGGCATTGGCAGGGGCCATAGGTAGTGCCACCCTAAACATGACTGGGAGATCCACCATGTCGTCACCAGCAAAGGCCGCTTCCTGGGGAGTTAGGCCGAAGGTACTTAAGATCTCCTGATAGACCTGGAGCTTATCCGATATCCCCTGATACACGGAAGTTATCCCAACTTCTTTGGCCCTTAGTTCCACTAATGGGCTCTTGCGTCCGGTTATGATGGAGACCTTTATTCCGCTTCTTATGAGGATCTTTAAGGCATGACCGTCCCGGCTATGGAAACGTTTCATCTCTGTTCCGTCTTGGGCCAGATAGATGCCCCCGTCGGTCATGACCCCGTCCACATCGAAGCCCACCCAGGCAATGTCAGCTAAGATGGGTGCTTCTATGACCTTTTTAGGACGTGATTGTCTCGGCATGGTTTTCTACTTCCTTTCTGATGGCTAGTAAGCTTTTTATTAGAGTAGCAAATTGATCCAAAGGCCATTGATTGGGGCCATCACACAGGGCTTTTGGGGGATCCGGATGGGTCTCCAAAAAGACCCCGTCAACGCCTACGGCCACTGCAGCCCTGGCAAGGGCTGGCACAAAGTGCCGCTCTCCAGAAGATACACTGCCAGAGGCCGCTGGTAGCTGTACCGAATGGGTGGCATCAAAGATAACGGGCCACGAAAGCTCGCGCATAATGACCAGGGAGCGCATATCTACAACCAGGTTGTGGTACCCGAAGGAGGCGCCGCGCTCACAAAGGCTTATGCCTTTAAAGTTAGGGACATCTTTTACCTTGTCTATGACATTGGCCATGTCCCCTGGAGCCATGAATTGGCCCTTTTTGACGTTTAAGGGCTTGCCGCAGCTAGCTGCCGAGACCAAGAGATCGGTCTGGCGGGCCAAGAAGGCGGGTATCTGGATGCAGTCTAAGACTAGGGAGGCTTCCTTTGTCTGACTTGTCTCATGGATATCGCTTAGAACCGGGATATCCAGCTCTTCTTTGATAGTTTGCAGCATTTTAAGTCCCTTTGTAAGACCAGGTCCCCGAAAAGAACTGGCTGAGGAACGGTTTGCTTTATCAAAGCTGGATTTAAAGACAAAGCCCACATTTAATTGGCTAGTAATGTCTTTTAAAGTTTTGGCCGTATACCTTAAATTATCTAGGCTTTCTATTACGCAGGGTCCGGCTATGATGCAAAGGGGTGCACCACGTCCCAAGGGAACATTTCCTATCTCTATTTTATGCATTATTTGAGTCATGATGCCACCCTAATTAGGATCAATAAATTATATTTTGGCCTTGAAAAAAATATGATCTTTAGTTTTTTAAAAGCATTAGCTAGGTTTAAAGCTACAATTATATGATAAATAATTAGCCTTAAAATGCCCAAAAGGCTTAAAAAAAGACAATTGGCTATAGTTAAAGGAAAATATGAAAAAAGCTTAAGCTACTTACTCAAGATCTATAAAATCATTGTTGTAACGGGGCAAGATGTACTCTTCAGCCATGCGATAGAAATATTCGTCTGTCATGCCAGCTATAAAATCTCTGGCCTTTTCGGCGGCATTTGTTTTTTCCCTATAGGAATCATCAAAGCTAGATAAATATTTATTAAGGCGCTCGGATTTGGGAGTATGGGAAAACTCTTCTGTGAAGATACTAAAAAACATAGAAAAGAGTCGTTTTATCTTGTCTTTGTCTTTTTTCACCTTAGGGTTATGGTAGATCCTTTCTTCGTTAAAGTGTTTGAGGGCCGTAAGGGCGCTTCCAATCACTGGAGAAAAGGACACCTTAGGGCTCTGAGAAAGGCTTGTTTCAATTAAATCTGTCACTAAGCTGTAGACTATGGACCCTGTCGTGGTACCTAAGACCATGGAGATGTCTTGGGGGATATCCTCCTTTTGAAGGACACCTAGTAAAATGGCATCTTCTAAGTCCCTTCCCACGTAGCTAATGGAGTCAGACAGGCGCACCACGCAGCCTTCCGCTGTCATGGGGTTTATCATTTGATTCGGATCTTTTGCCCTTATGGCCACTCTTCTGTCCAGTTCCTCGAAGGAGGCTGGGGTTTGGGGGCTACCAGAAGGGGCCAGATTTACAAAGTCGGACTCCCCGTCGTGGCAGAGTATGGCGTCTAAGACCCCCAAGGTAAGATTTAAGCCCTTTCCCCCTTTTTCCAAGGATTCTAAAAACCTCAGGCTCATGACAGGGTGCACGAATTTGCCAATGCCTGCCTCTTCGCAGAGGTCTGATAAAAAATGTTCCCCATCGTGACCAAAAGGGGGATGACCAAGGTCGTGTCCTAAAGAAGCAGCCTCTAAGAAATCTAGGTCTAAATCCAGTTTTTTCCCAATGGTGCGGGCAATGCGGGATACCAGCTGCACATGGAGGACCCGATGGGTAATATGGTCATTTTTTAAAAGATAGAAGACCTGGGTCTTGTCTATATAGCGACTATAGGCGCGGGAGTATAGGATCCTATCGCAGTCTATGGCAAAGGGTCCTCTTATGTCAGTTAGTTCCCTTTCTGAAGGCCCTTTACGCCTCTGGGCGTAAGGGGCCTTGTCAGGTCTTTCAGGGGGAAGTACTTTAGGGTCTAATTGCGGTATAGTCATGCTAAAGATATTATTGGGCAGTTTTTTGGAATACAAGATTATCGTAGATCTCGCGGACAGCGGCTACGGCCTCTGGGGATTTTTCAAAGACTGCTACGCCTTCGCGATCGGCTTCTACGATGGAGTCGGCATAGGGGATAAAGCCCAAGACCTCTATACCGTCCACATTGTTACGAATGAATTCTTCATCAGAAGGGCCCCTGGTCTTATTGCCTACCACAGCGACCCTTTTCATCTTGAGATCAGCCCCTAGGCGCTTTACTACCCTTACGGTCTCCAAGGACCTCTGGCCGGGCTCGGCTACGACAATGAGCGCGTCCACCCCGGTGCTGGTGGCCCGGCCCAGGTGCTCTAAGCCTGCCTCCATGTCCATGATGACGACCTCGTCGCGGGCTAGGACCAGGTTCATGACTATACTTTTCAGCATAACAGATTCCGGGCAGATACAGCCTCCACCTCCCTTCTTGACGCCACCTAAAGTCATGAATTTTATACCATTAATCTCTTTGGCTAGGGTATCCGGTAGATCGTCCACCTTGGGATTGATGCTAAAAAAGGTGCCATAGGTCCCAGGTTCACTACCAGTCCTTTCAGCTACAAGGGTGCGCATCTCAGAGATGGGGACAATATCCTTGGTGTCCTTAAAACCTAAAGCTCCGGCAAGGTTGGCATCCGGGTCCGCGTCTATGGCCAGGACCTTCTTGCCGTGCTCTTTAAAAATATAAGCTAGGGTGGCAGCTAAAGTGGTCTTCCCAACGCCGCCTTTGCCCGATATTGCAAGTTTCATTAAGTATTGCTCCTTAAAGGTTTAAAATTGGGCTTACGCCCCTTTACAAGGTAAGTACAATATTGGGCACGGTCAAGAGGAAGGGAAATTTACCAAAAACGTAAAGTTTTTTTAATTCTAGCTCTAATTCTCCAATAAATAAATTTTTTTGGAGAATTGAGATATTTAGTATATATAATTTAATTAGTACTAAATATTGTGGATCAAAGGTGTTTTATCAAGGTACATTAAGAGGGTCTAGAGCCTTTTGGCTTCCCCCATGAGCCTGTAGACCAAGGAGGACCCTAGCCAAGAGATGTCCTCATTGGAGAAGTACTTGCCTACTACCGCATCGAAGAGCACCTGGCCATTGGCCTCGAATTCTTCGTCCGCATGGTAGAGCATGACCAGGATGTCTATATGGGGAAAGACCCTAAAAAGGGCTGCCTCGTCTCCCATACCCTCCTGAATTTTACCCCCTAAGGCCTGGGAGGCCTTAGTGAGGAGCCCTGGTTTGCTGCCAAAGACCAGGGCCAAGGGGATTAGGGCCCGGCGGGCAAAGGCGTCTGTGTAGAATTCCCCACCAGGGATCTGGCGGTAAGCTACCAAGTCACCTGTAAGTCCGTCGTTTTTCGCCCCTTGAAAGTAGTGGAGTACCAGGACCTGGTCGGTGAGTGTAAAGTCCTCGGCCTCATAGGGGGGTGCCCAGGTGATAGCCCACTGTGGAAAGCTAATCCTGGCCTTCCTAAAGAGGTAACGAAATTCCATATAACCCTGGTAGAAATCGGCGCCCCCGGCTCTGGCGATATCTATAGGTTCTTTTTTTGAAAGCTCTTCTATTGAAAGATTTATAGCATTTTTATAATCGTCTATGCGCATTTCTTGCCTGTATGCTCTAATTTACTTGTACCTCTGGCCTTAGGGCCAAGGGCTGTTTTGTAGATATAAAGGGATGAAGATTTTCCCCTGGCCTGCAAAGTGGAAATTAATGAAGTGGTTTAAAGGCGTCTTTCCAAATTATTGGTTTTTACCAGGGATTTCCTTTTTTATCTTGGCAACATTATAGCCAAAGTTCTGGAAAAAGCAAGGTTGGGCGGGCATTTAAGCGCAAGTATGGCTTAGGAAATTTTGGCTTACCAAGGGGGATCTTTAACTTGAGGGCCGGCTAATTGGCACCTTTTGACTGGTCTCGGCTTGGGAGGTAAAATATTAGAATTCTGAAATAATAGACTCTTGAAATATGTCTAGTGAGAGGAACTATGGTAGGGGAAACAAGATTTTATAAGCGCTTTGAAAGCTTCAGCCGGGCATATCTATCCTTAAGAGATGTCCTTACGGGTAAACTGGGCCTGGAATTAAACCCCCTGGAAAGGGAGGGGCTTATTCATCGCTTTAAAAACACCGTGGATCTAGGCTGGAAGCTTATGTTTGATTACCTGGTCCAGGAAGGGGTCTTTTTAGAGGAAATAACACCCAAGTCAGTGATAAGGGCCTCTTTTGTGGCGCAGATTATAGAAAGTGGCAACCCCTGGCTGGAACTTTTGACCTTTAAGACATATCTCTCTTACAACTATGACGACGAGACCTTTGTGGGGGTCGTAGATAAGATACAGGAGTACTATCTGGATCTTATGGGAGACCTGTACCACCGTTTTTTACAATTAGAAGAGCTAAAGAAGCTATCCTAGCTGTTTAATACTAGAAGCCCCTTAATGGAAAATAAGCCGGCAAAGGATACTTTGCTAAAAGAAGATAGTTCTTTTATAGTTAAGCTACTTAGCTATTAAAAGTGCCATGACTAAGCTTGGATACTTTGCCAAGTTGGAGTTGTATCTTAGAAATATAATTTAACGCATTTATTATGGTGGCGTATTTATTGCGAGCTTTTTAAATATTTAAGTTACTATATTTTTGCTAAATGGTGATGGCCTTTAAAATAACATAAGTCTTGAATTAGAAATATTCTATACAAATTAAAAAATATTTGTTTTTTAAAAAAGCTACATAGATATTTTCTCTAGAAAATACTCATAATGAAAAAAAGCTCATATTTTTCGCCTGAGCCTGGGGCTAAGCAATTTTTATGCCAATAGGCTAGTTTTGCCACATGGCTTAAAAAAGCCTCTTGGGGCCCTCGGGGATTTAAGAGGCTTTAAGCTAATGATTTGAAAAGAGAAGAATATTTTGCTAAAATATAAAGCTAGTAATGATTTGAGGAGTTTTTTAAATTGTTGGGGCTTATTTCTTATTTTTGACTAAAGTTTTTTGAAAGATCGCTCATGGGTAGCTTTTCTAAATATACTAAAAAGATCGCAAAACTGGTCCTACTTTTAGGATTAATACTATCCCTTTTGGCCATAGAGACCAGGTGCCAGGCAGACGAAGCGCTTTTGTGGAGGGCGCGGGGACCATCAGGTTGCGAGATCTACCTTTTTGGGTCCCTCCATCTGGTAAAAGATTCCATCTATCCTTTGAAAAATGTAATTATGGAAGCATTTAACAGTTCTTCCAGGTTAATTGTAGAATTAGACCCTGATTCTGCCAAGCTTTCTGGCTCACTTGTCCTTCTTTTCGAAAAGGGTTATTACCCCCCAGGTGAGACCTTAATGGAGCATCTCTCCCCAGAGCTAAGGTCTCTTATGGAACCGCACATAGCTATTGTTCCAAGCGGTGCTGACAACAACATGAAACCCTGGCTTTTGAGCATGGTCTTAGACCTTATATATTTGCAGAAGCTGGGCTATTCAGAAGCCTTAGGGGTGGATAAATACCTCATAGGAGAGGCTAAAGACAAAGGCATGCCTATATTTGAACTAGAGACTCCAGAACAGCAACTAAATATCTTTGCCAACATGAGCGAAGAGCACTCTGAGCTCTTTTTGAAATACACAATCTTGGAATTGAATATGCTGGAGTCTATAATGGACAAGATTGAGGCTGCTTGGGTATCTGGCGATGAAAACGCATTTGTAGAACTTATCTTTCAGAACTATTCCCAGTATCCTGAGTTTGCTCCCCTTATGGAACAGGTCATTTTTGACCGCAACTACAGCATGCTGGAGAGTATCTTACCCTTTTGTAATGAGCCTGGGGTATCATTTGCCGTAATTGGAGCAGCCCATTTGGTGGGACCTTTAGGGATACCTGCACTATTGGAACAGAGGGGTTATGTACTGGAAAAATACTAATAATTTTCCGCCTAAGGTGGGCCTATTTATGAGAAAAGCGCTCTTTCCCATTTGCCTTTTTTTTGCCCTTGTGCTTTTTGGAATAGCCGCATACGGGGCCCCTAAGGACAAGGTGCCTTTAAGAGAGGACCTCTTAGACGGGTTGACCTTTAGGTATGGTGGCCTGTACTCCCTTAGAGCAGGCTATACCCGCACCACCACCACGCCCTCCACCGATGCTGTCTTTAATAACCAGGCCTCTCAGGTGGCATCTGGGGTCCTCTTTTGGAAAAAGCCTTACTCACTACGGCTGGAGCAGGCGAGCCCAAGGCCCGAGGAGATGCTCACCAATGGAAATACGGCTTGGTGGTACATACCGGAGGAGAAGATAGTCCATGTTTATAAGGATGTGGATATATCAGGGGAGTTCTATCCCCTTACTACTTTTTTTGACGGCTTGGATGAGCTGAAAAAATACTTTAAGATAAGCTCCCTGGCGGAAAGCGCCGGAAGAGAGGGCGAGTTTGGCTTTGTTCTAACTCCCTTAAAGGAAGGAACTTACGGCACAATCACTGTCTTTTGTGATAAGGATTCTATTCTAAAGGGATTTAGAATGAACTCGGTTACCGGAGAACAGACTGATTTTGTGTTAAGGGATCTTATTGTTAATCCTGACATAGCGGACTCGCGCTTTGTGTACGCCCCCATTAGAGGCGTAAAGGTGCTGGAAGAGACCATGGAGGGCGGATTTGAGTAAATAGAGCCTTAAGAGAGCTATTTTTAGTTTCGTGGGAGGTACTTATGACTGAGGACATTAAAAAGAAAATAAGGCAGCTTGCCAAAGAGCGAGATGCCATAATTATATCCCATTATTACTGCGTGCCAGATATCCATGATGTGGCCGACTTTGTCGGAGACTCCTTAGGACTTTCCCAGGAAGCGGCTCGCAGTCCCCAAAAGCTCATAATCTTTTGTGGTGTGCATTTCATGGCTGAGACCGCCTCTATTCTCTGTCCAGATAAGACGGTTATTTTGTGTAATATTGACGCAGGTTGTCCCATGGCGGACATGATTACTCCCGAGGCTCTAGCCAAGAGAAAGGAAGAGCTCCCCGGAGTTCCGGTATTGACCTATGTGAATTCCTCGGCACCTGTAAAGGCTATCAGCGATATCTGCTGTACCTCGGCTAATGCTGTAAAGGTGATGCAGACCTTCCAAGAAGACAGGATCCTCTTTACCCCAGACAGGAACCTGGCCATGTACACACAGAAGTTTGTACCGGATAAGGAGATCTTGTTGTGGCCTGGATTTTGCCCAACCCATCACAGGGTTAATGTGAAGGAAGTAAAGGCGCTTAAAAAAGCCCACCCCAAGGCCCTGACTCTGGCGCACCCTGAATGCCAGGCCAAGGTCCTGGCAGAGGCGGATTTTATCGGGTCCACCAGTGGCATTATCAAGACAGCCTCGGAAACGGATAGAAGAGAGCTTATCATCTTGACAGAGGAAGGTGTCATCTATCCTTTGAAAAAGAAAAATCCGGAAAAGGTATTTTTGACCCCCAAAACGCCCATGATTTGTCCCAACATGAAGAAAAATACACTCCAAAATATTTTGGACTGCCTTACGACCAATTCCCCTATTATTAAGGTCGAAGAAGATATCCGCATCCTGGCGTTAAGAGCAGTAGAACGTATGTTGGCAGTACCCAGAGATTAAGCTTTAGCTCGCAGTTTAGAAAGATTTAGGGCCTGCGAGAACTTAAATGAGTATGTGCTACCCAAGCTTTAGGGTGTTAGTAGTCCAACGATGGTTAGGGACCCAAAACATCTTTTAATAGTCCTGTAGCATATTAACTAAATAATCAAAGGCTTGTGGTGCATACAAACTAAGGGTAATTTTGTTGTAAATTTAAAAATATACAAGTGCATAGTATAATTAAATTTTCTTAATCTATAATATTTTGGAAAAAATTTTATAATTTTTTTAAGTATTTAATATTTTTTCTTAACTTTTCATCCTCAAGCTACCTAACCTCACAAGGCGCTTTTTTTACCCTGGTGCGCTAGTTTATGGTTATTCTTCAAGAAAACCAACTATTATCATTTGTTGATAAAATAGTAAGCACTTTTAAAGCCTTGGCTTGGGTAAAAAAAGCAAATTTTAAATTTTTAATAAAAGCTCTAAAGATTAAACTATTATATCTTAGATTGTAACTTATGGTAAAAGATGTTGAAGAAGTGAAAAATATTTCAGATTTTTTTATCGTGGTCATATTTCTAATTCAAAAAGTCGGTACAAAAATAAAATTAAAGATGTGGGTGTTGTCCGGCCCATTGGGCGCGAATGTCCCTATTTTTTTTGAGTATGTTAATACACGCTTCTTAGCAATACTTTTAGCTACGAAATATTCTTTGAGTTTTGGAAAATATGTGAATCAAAGATGATGACGATGTAAAAACTTAAAAAATTCCAGATGAATAAAGATATAGAATATTTAGTCGCAATATGCTGCACCATCGACCCTATATAGTATGAAGATTGATATCTGACTATACAGTTCCTTATTACATTGTGATCAAAGATAGATCAAGGCGTAAAAAGTCTCTAAGAAATCTAGAAAAAAGATAG
>JAITII010000014.1 GCA_031279515.1 Deltaproteobacteria bacterium | reverse complement strand
TTTAGAGGCTTTTTATGTCTTCATCATTTTTAGCTTATCCAGTTTTTTTTCCTAACATTATTATTGAGCTTAGCTTACCTAAAAAAAGTTTGGCTAACCCGGCACCACTACCCATCCCTGCCTAGCCGAGAATTTTGACAAAATACCGCCCGCTAGGTACTGGGCTAGGGGTATAGCACCCATAAAGACCCCCAAAACAAACATCAAGGGCAATTTAAGGGAAGGGATAAGCAGCTCAAATTAAACCACAAAAAACCCAGAGCAAAATTCTCATCCCAGGAGAAAACAACTTTTTTAATTGCTTCCACAAAATAAGTTCTATAAAATCAAAATTAAAGATACGTAAAATTTTTTAAGACAAAGTAAGAACGTCCGTTAATCTCCTTCTCAGCTTAAAGAGCTAACAAAGAGTACAAGCTTAAAACGGCTATTAGCGGCTAAAATTAATGCTTGTTTCTTAATTATTACCCGTTCTAGCTAACTTAATGAAAAACCGTTCGAGCACCTGAGATTAAAAATTTTTAAAATAACATAAAAAATACTAAATTGAAATAAAAAAATAGATTTTTTTATTTCAATTTTGAATCATTCCAGCTTAGCCGCTAAAAAGCACTCACCAAACTATATGTTAGTAGCTTTTCTCCTTTTGTTGGAAATATTCTCTCCCGAAAATACTCCCCCCAAAAACCATAAAATAAGTTTGGCTATCAAAGAAAATGGTAGCTCTCAGCTGCCAAGGGCCAAAGGAAACTATCAAATGTTAGTTAGTTAAACTGCATTTCTTTTTTTTATCACACTGTTAAAAGGACCTGTAAAACTAGAGATATCAATCTCTAGACTATATAGTGCCGATGTTGGATTACCTTACTACTACATATTCTATCTCTTTTCCCATCTGAAATTTTAGAGACTTGTTACTTCGTAATCTTTTTTAGGTAGTTTGAGAAAAGCCTGGCCTGCCTAGCCCACACAATATAACTTTATCTAGGGCGAGAACAGTTAATAATAGTAGCATATATCAACATAACACCTAAGAAAAAAGTCATGATAAGCGACACTAAGGTCACCTTTAGGGCATTTTTTCAATCTAGTATACAGGTGAAATGAATACTAACTAGAAGCTTGTGATTAGTTTTAGAAATTTTTTTTTGAATTATAATTTTGGGAAAAGGGTATAAGGTGGGATAAAGGGGCAGGAGCTATTTTTCAATAAAGCTTTGAGGAGTTGGTTTTTTCGGGATTAGGAATCCGTATTTATTTTGCCTTTGGGGGGTCCCTTGGCCAACTCGGTATGTCCATCCTCTTCCTTCCGCTCAGTGGTTAGGATGATGCGAGTTTGCCTAGGGCTCGGTTGGACCTTGATGCCTGCCCCCATGTGCTTGCGCTTCATCCGTTCCATGCGGGCTCTCTGCCACTCAATAGAGAAATCTATGTCGTGCCTCTTGAGCCTATAGAAGCAGGAGAGGTGCCTGTTGGCCTCTTTCGAGGCGTCTTTCAGTAGCTTACCCTCCCTGATGGCCTTGAGGAAAATACCGCATTCCTCTTCGGTAATCCTCGACCATCTGCGGGGGCGCTGTTGATAAGCCTTCTTCCACAAGGCCTTGAACTCGGGATCGCGCATCCGCTTTTTGTAAAAACTGGATGAGGAGATTCCGGTTTTCTCGGCTGCCTGGATAACGCTGTCTCCAGAGCCTAGTGCCTCCAGGAAGGTCTGCAGGTGTTCTTTGGTAACGGGTTTGATCCTGGATTGTTTCCTTCCGCCAGCCTCTAAAGCCATTTCCCAGGCCTTACGGAATTCTTTGTCATTCTTCCGCATAAGGTAAAGGAGTTTCCAATTTAAGGAAGAATCTTTTTTCGCATTCTCAACCGTCATTCCTTCACTTAGGGCGTTCAAGAAAATTTCAATCCTCGAATCATCGTGACTAGGAGCCATTTTGAAAGTCCTTTTTGCAACTCAAAAATGATAACAAAAACTACAAACAGGGAAACAGAAGCAAATCCTTTGTACTTCTAAAGTACAACAAAAAAACAAACGGAAGTTGTTATGTTTATAATACAAATCAAAAAAATGATCCACAAAATTTTAAGGGCTTATAAAAACCCACAATTTTCCTTTTTTCCTATACGAATTTTCTCCAGTTGATTATCGACAAATCATATATAAAACCTATGATTTTAAATATCGACCAAAACGTCAAGTCTTAGGAAAATTTGTTTTTTTCTGTAAATTTTTCTCAAAAAAACGTCAAAAATTCAAAAAAATAAAACAAAAAAATGCTAAAAAAAGCCAAATTTTAAATATTTTGGCGAAAAAAATGCTCACTTATTGGAAAAATAATTTGAAAAAAGTGGTTTTTCACCTTTTCTCAAGCCCATTTTTCTCTTTTGACCTTTCAATTTAATTATAAGATCTTTTGATTTGGGACTTTTGGGTTTATATCTATCCCTCTGCAATGAATCTATTGATGCCCGGCATTAGCCCTTTCCCCGAAGGGGCCTTTTCTGGATATCCTAGAGCTTTACCACACTACTACATCTTTACCTTAATACTATATATAAATAACCAATAGCCCAAGGCATTGACTCTCTAAGAGAAGCTACCGCTAATGAGCCGACTGGTCCTAGACAATATCACCCAAAACTTGGGTTTTTTACCGCTCTTACACTAAATCTTTTTCACAATGAAAAAAAGTATTTTCTGCCTCAAAGCCTATTATTGCCAACTTGGGGTTGGCACCTGGCATTATATACTTTACTTTTCTAACTTTGATAATTTTCTTATGATTTTTATCCCACATGTTTTCATGTGGTTTCCATCGAGATGCTTTAAAAGCACTTTATTTTTGGCTATTACTCATTAATTATGGCCAATAATATGCGATTTGACCTATTTTGACTGTTTCCCAAAGGACCATTTTAGAGCCCAGGTTCTTTTCTTGGATTTCGTCTTTTACCTAAATCTTTAGCTCTAAATTAGGGTTCAGGGTGCAGTTTGTAGTGAATTTGTAGTTTATAATACCAAAAACCTAAATTTCCTGAAACCTTTGCTAAAATGGTTCCATTCATATAGTCTTAAAGTGCTCTAGCTTAATTCCTGGCTAGTCTTGCCTGTGCTGAAAGGCCCGGCCAAGACTAGCTGGTCCTGCTCCCCTCTATTTAGGTGGGGGGAAATTACGGTCCCAGAAGTTATGCTTTTACTCAAACCCAGTTTGTCCCTTTTTTGTCCTTTTTTACGGGAAAAATTGCCAAGTTGGGGGAGAATGGGAAAAAGGCCTTTCCCGGGTCTTAGCTAAACCCTTGAAATCACTATTCTTTTAATTTCCAATTTGGCACAAGCCTTGCTTATCTTTAACCAGGGGGTAGTTGTTAGCAAATTTCCCGCCCTCTCCCCTCTGGTGTTTTTTCCTTATCTCCCTCACAAAACTTGATGAACAACCATTATTTTTGGCCTTGGGCTCCAAAGCGAGGAACATAATACCCTACATTTTTGCAAGCGATTTGGGGTGTTTTCCCAAGGTTTTTCCTACATTTACGTAGGATTATCCTATTGCCAGGTAAACAAAATGCAACCCAGAATGCTCAAACACCAGTTATCAGAAGCGGAAATCGACGATGTCCTCTCCAGGGCATCCATTGGTCACCTTTCTACCGTAGGCCCAGACGGGTACCCCTATGTCACCCCGGTCCACTTTGTCCACAAGGACGGGGTCATCTACATCCACGGTGCCATAAAGGGCCAGAGGAATAACTATATTAAAGAGAACCCCAAGGTCTCCTTTGCGGCTGCTTTGGAGGAAGGGCTAATCGATGCCCCAGAACCCTGCGATACCAATACCAGGTTCAAATCCGTGGTGGTAAAGGGGGATGCCTCGATAACCAATGAGAAGGACACCAAACTCTTGGTATTGGATCTCATAGTAAAGAAGTACACGCCCCAACATATTGGGAAAACCTTCCCAGACGAGGCGATGAAAATCACCGGAATAACAGCCATAAAGATACTGGCTAAGACAGGTAAATACTACACTTGAATGAGCACCCACCTCAGCTAAGCGATGACAACCAGGGCACTTTTGAAAAAAGCGTCCTAAGGAGAGACTCACCTCCGGTCCTGTGGGGCCTATCTGAAGGGGGTCTACGCCTTATTTCGCTCTTTCTGACGGTGGATAGGCTCTTATCTGAAAAGGGGGACATGAATGGAGCTTTAGATACCTTCCTGTACTATATGAAAAAGGAGCTAGGGGTCCTTAAGGGATCCATCTGCCTCTTTCATAGTGACTCAGGGAAACTCTTTTTAGAGCGTTCGGCAGGATTTTCTCGCCAGGAGGAGGAAAAGCTACACCAGACCATCTTTCAACTAGAGGAAAAATCCCGCCCCAAAAGGCTAGGCTCAGAAGAAAACTCCCTTACCCTTATTCGAAGCTGGGGACGCCATGGAGCTCACTTAAGTTCCTTTGTGGATCCCACATCCGAGCTCACCTTGGTCTATGTCCCCATGCTTCGAGACAATAAGGTCCTAGGTGCCTTTACCTCCCTTGCCTGCTTTTCCGACCCCAAGGAACTAAAGGACCACGAGACCCACCTTTCCTTTTTGGCTTCCCTTTTTACCAGTGCCGCCAGGCTCTACATGTATGAAAACATAGACAAGCTCGCAATGGAGAAAAAGGTAAGGACCCTTACTTCCGAGATCTACGAGCTAAAAGAGCGCTATTCCCACACAAGCTTAGTGTCCTGCTCAGCGGCCATGCAGGAGGTCTATTTTCTTTTGCGCAAGGTGGCCTCCCGCAAGACTATAGTCCTCCTCCAGGGGGAACCCGGGGTGGAAAAAGAAACTGTAGCGCAATCTTTACATTACGACGGATTAAAGGCAGTAGGACCTTTTATCAAGGTAAAAACAGACTACTTTCCAGAAGAACAAATTACAGAAGAACTCTTTGGCCGGGCCGCCCCTGCCCCGCAAAACCCTGAGTCCCAAAATACTACCCCTGTGGGCTCTGATAAAGAAGAGGGCTTAAATAAGCCGCAAGAAGAAGGTCCTTTGGAAGAGGATAAAAAGGGCTTGCTGGACGCTGCCGATGGCGGCAGCATCTTTATTGACAACATTGAAAAGCTCCCCTTAAGTACCCAGGCTAAACTCTTGGATTTCCTAAAGGACAACACCTTTACCAGGGTATTTGGGGAAGAGCCCATAAGCGTGGATGTGCGCCTCATAACGGGCACCAACGCGGATCTAAAGGATCTGGTGGCACGCGGGCTCTTTTTGGAAGACCTTTACTACCAAATTAATGTCTTTCCCATAACTATTCCCCCCTTAAAGGAGAGGGAGGAAGACATAGTACGCCTAGCCAGACACTTTCTTGCCCGCTTTTCCAAGGAAACAGGAAAAAATCTGACTGCCATAAGCCCCATTGCCATGGAGATGCTCCGCTCCTATGACTGGCCTGGAAATGTCTTAGAGCTGGAAGAGGTCATCCACAGGGCAGTTCTCATGGCGGAAGAAAAGGCCCTGTCCATAGAGCCTTACGATCTTCCCTCCAATATTAAGCAGGCCTCCTCTAAAAAAACCAGGGAATCTTTGAGCTTAGAAGAAAGGATGGCAGATGTGGAGCACGAGATAATAGCCGAGGCCCTTAAGAGGGAAAGGGGCAATATCTCCCGGGCCTCCAAGAGCCTGGGCATAACAAGGCGCTCAATGGGACTGAGGATGAAACGCCTGGCAATAAACTATAAGGATTTCCGCATCTAGCCCAAAGTTTTTTACACTATAGTGCGCACTTCATAGCCAGAGCTATAATAGAGGCCATGGGCCCTCATATTACAGAGCTCTATAGCCTTTACTTTAGGGCCCTGGCTTGGAACATTTGGGGCAGACGCCTTGGATCTCTATGCTGGACCCCTTAACCGAGTAACCCAGGGCACCTAAGCGGGAGAAAATGCTGTCGTGCAAGTCATCGTCATCTATCTCCATGGTGCTCTGGCATTCTGGGCACACCAGGATTAAAGGGCTGTGCTCCTGCTCAGGGGCGCAGGTGCACGCCACAAAGGCGTTTAGGGTATTGACGCGATGCACAAGGCCGCCCTGGAGGAAAAAGTCCAGGATCCTGTACACAGTGGAGGGTGTCAAGCGTTGACCCGACTGATGCAGGGTCTCTATGATATCGTAGGCCTTCATAGGCCCTGGGGCTTTTGCCAGAGTCTCTAAAATTAGGCGGCGCAACTGGGTAAGCTGGGTACCCTGGACGGCACAATATCTCTCTGCCTCGGAAATAAGCCTGGCTAAATTTTCATTTTGTGAGTGCATGAGCTTTTTGGGTGTCCTTTTAGGAACCAATTTGTAATAGAAGAAATCAGTACTCATCGCCATATTCCTCCACCTTATCAGCGGGCAGGGTATAACCTGCTAGCCCTAAGTTGTCAGCCGAGTACTTTTCGGCCTTTATTTTACCATAAACCCAGACAACATCCATAACGGCAAGGTCCTTTACCCCAGCCTGGCTTTTAACGTAGATTATCTGGTTAGGAGGGGGCGGGGGCACGTGGATACAGGCCCCAAAAAAAGGTACCAGGAAAAATTCCCGGATTAAGGTTTCCTCAAAGTCCAAGGGCACCACAAAGCCGGGGATCTTGATATTTTTTCCGTCCATGCTTGGATTTATGGGTGCATTATTCCAACGCCGCAAAAATTCCTCTAAGACCTCCTCTATCCTGGGGTCATTATCACTCATCTCATCTATATTTAAGTCCTCAAAAATGCTCTCTGGATCCCAGCCGGGATCCACGAGCTCATCCCAGATGAGCCAGCCCTTGTCCATATATTCTGTCTTGGACTGAGCCTCCTTGCCCCAGGCAAAGACCAAAAGGAGTAAGATAAAGATGATAGAGAGGCACGGGCCCTTGGCCCGAGCCAGAGGCTCTAAAAATAGCCTAGTTACTCTCAAGGAAAGCATGTTTATCGCCTTAGTAAAACGCAAAAAAAATCGAGAAAAGAATAGATAGATGCAAGCCAATTAACCCTAGCTTAAGTGGTAGGCGCAAGGCCGTCGGAAAGGCTTAAAAAGTAGGCCCGGATTGCCGGCAGCAAGCTAGTTAAAAGTCCCAGTACTGCTATGCCCCCCATGATGAGCCACTCCATTTTTGTTGGAGGGCCAAGGGAGAGGTAAAAGCCATAGTTATTTAAAAGGTAGGGGGAAGCGGCCAAAATAAGCCCCACCAGGATAATTACCCCCAGGACAATGCCGCTTAGGGTGAGCATGAGCCCTTCCAAGGACATTATAATAGTAATGTCCAGAGGGCTTGCCCCTGTGGAGCGAAGTATAGCCAATTCCCTTCTGCGCTCACCTAAACCAGCTAGGATAGTGGACATGAGCCCGGCTAGGCCTGTAAAGGTGACTAGTAGTGACACCACCATCAGGACCCTTTCCCAGTTGCCCATAAGGCCCCAGAGCTGATCTAGGGCCACCCCTGGCATGACAGCTGAAAGTGCCTCTCCGCGGTACTCTTGGATCTCCCGCTGCAGGGCAAAGACCTGTCTCCGGTTCTCCAGACCCACCAGCATGGCAGTTATGACCTTGGGGGAGAGATCAAACTTTCTGACATTTTCGGCAGATACCTGAAAGCCCCTGATGGGTGCTCCGCCTCGCCAATCCACGTGGATGGCCTCCATGGACTCCAAATTTATATAAAGGGAGCGGTCTATGGGTGAGGCAGTGGGCTCCAAGATGCCCACCACCACGAAGGGCTTATCTGAATGCAAGGGCCCGGTACCTGTTGCTCCGTGGGATAAGACTATTTCATTGCCTACGGAATATTTTAAGCGTGCTGCCACCTCTGAGCCCAATACCACCTCGAAGATGTCAGAAAACTCTCTGCCTGCTCTAAGCTTTAAAGAGCTACCGCTCCTATAGCGGAAATGAATAAAAAAATCCTCGCTAGTTGCCACTACTGGATACCCCCTGTGGCTATCGCCCATGGAAAAGGGGATGGTCCAGGAAACTAAAGGATTGTTTTTAATCATCATGGCGCTTTCCCAGCTCATGTTGTTGGTAGCTCCGCCTAGGTGATAGACGGCATATAAGATGAGCTGGATGGAGCTGCCTCTGGCGCCAACCACCAGATCAGTCCCGGAGATAGCCCCCACAAAACCCGCTCTGGCCTGCCCTTTTAGCCTTTCAATACCCACCAACAAAACTGTGGATAGACTTATGGAGAGCACCACCAAAAAAAGAGTAAAGCGCCTGTTCCAGGCGCTGCGGAAGGCTAAAAAAAGGTAGCTTCTAAACTTTCCCATAAATGAATTCCAGATGCCATTTACCCCAAAGGCACGCTTCTAAAGCAAAAATCCCCTCCTTAGCGAAATCAAAGGCTATTCCGGCCATACCAAAAGCACAGGGACAGGAGTATTAGTTGGAATGGACTGGAATGGAGAGAAGCCAAAGATTTACTAAAGAGGGGTAGTCCGCAGGAAGCATTGTTTTCTGCCAGCGGAAACTTATAAAAAGCTTAGCTTAGAAAAAGAGTTATCTATTAAAATAACAATCACTCTAGCTATCTAAAGGCGTTTCTACTCTCCTTAGAGAAAGCCTTTGGGAAAACTCCGAGGCGAAGGATTCATCGTGACTTACAAAGACCAGACTCAAAGAAGCCTCCTCGCATTCTTTTAAAAGGAGTCGTAAAAATACCAGCCCTATCTCCTTATCCAAGGCACTTGTGGGCTCGTCGGCAATGAGCAGAGGAGGTCTTCCGATAAGTGCCCTAGCTGCCGCCACGCGCTGCTGCTGTCCCACAGAGAGCTTGGAAGCCGGCCTGTGCCATAAAGAAGGGCCTATGGAGAGCCTTTCTAAGAGCTCTTTAGCCCTTTCGGAAAGACCTTTGTTGTCTTGGAGCACCCTTTTTCTTCTCAAGGAGGAAAAACGCAAAGGGATTAAAACGTTTTCCAGACTGCTTAAGTAGGGAACCAGATTGAACTGTTGGAAGATATAGCCAATATTATCCCCTCTGAACCTGTCCCTCTTGAAATTTGAAAGGGAAGAGATCTCTTTTCCAACTATGGATACAGTCCCTTTCTGGGGCTTTAAGATCCCTGACATGAGACTTAAAAGAGTGCTTTTCCCCGAGCCAGAGGCACCTGTTATAAGGAGCTTGCCACAAGCTTTAAGCTCTAAGGAAAAATCATCTAAGACAGGCTCACCAGAGGGCCAGGCAAAAGTAATTCCCGTAAGGCTCACCGCAGGAGGTAGCTGTGCGGTGAGCCCTGGGGAGTCATCAGCTGAAGAAGAAATCGCCATGTCTACCATTTAATAACGCTCTTGTCAGGTTCCAACTGCACTCCGGTCTGCCCTCCCGGGCGGATGAGCTGAACATTTAGTTCATGGAGGTTGGAAAAGGATGTAAAGAGGCCCTTGGCGTCTATTTCGCCTGTGTCGGCCTTGATGGAAGTGCAGTTATAACTAATCTCTACGTCCACATCAGAATGCTCGCCACCTTCTCCATGGTCGTGTCCATCATCGTGACCATGATCGTGTCCATCATCGTGACCATGGTCGTGTCCATCATCGTGGCCATGGTCGTGACCATGGTCTCCCACGCTATGGGCATGCCCCAAGATATCCTCGGGGATATTTTCTCCCTCTATTACCGGAGCCTCTGGTGTACAACCCCAGTCAGCAGGGAGGGTAAAAAGGGCAGTGGGATTTGAAAGCTTGTCCACCATGGACTTCATCTCCGCCTTTTCAGCGTCAGTGGAGGGCACATGCTCAAAAGAGATGTAGTTGGCCAAAGGTCCAGATAGATCGATATCAACTGTCTTGTCATCGATACTTATGTTCACATTGCCTACCCCGTGTACATGGGCAGGATGGGTATCGCCCTGGGCATAAAGATAGCTTCCCAGGCCAATAATAAGTAAGAATATGGGTGCGGAAAAAAGAAACTTTTTCATAGAAAGGCTCTCCTCTGAGCTGAAATTTATTCACTAAGGGCTAAAAGTGGCGATTTTGCATGGCTTTTGGGCTTGCGATGATATATTATTGCAAACCATCCCCCCCTGTCAAGAAAATTTTGGCTGAAATAAAAATTTTTTTACCCCTTCCCCCAAAAAAGCTATTTTCCCCCAAAGTTCTCTAGTTTTTAGTAAAATAGCTGCTTGCCTGGCTTTTTAAGAGCCTAAAGGCCTTAGCCATGTTTAGGGAAATATTTTGTAAAAAATTTTTCTTTAAATTTTTATCAAAATAATCTATTAAGATAATTGATAAATTTAATAAATTTAATAAATTTATATAGATATTTATGCTAAATATGTCACACGTCCAGCTGCAAAAGCTTAAGCCCTTTTCCCCTAAATTTCACCAAATCAAGGAATAGAGCCACTTTTCTTGTTACCCTAGAAAAAAGCGGCCAAAATTTGGTGAAAAGCAATTTGACTGGTACAATATTTTTTAAGGCATTTGGCAAATGTCAATTATTAGCCTTTAATTGCCCATAGGACCCCCAAGGTCCCCTATAAACCACAAAATTCCTGGCGCTATATTTGCCAGATAATATTCAAAGCATTCTGGTTCCAGGACCAGAGAGCTTTCCCTTTGGCATTAGCCAAAGAAGATATCACTTGGGAGGTGAAAAGCACTATGGAACTACGTAAAGTAAAAAAAACTGTACAGGGACACCACACCGTTGACGGGGCTGGTGTCCATCTGGTGAGGGTACTGGGTATCAGCACGGTCTATGACTATGACCCCTTTTTGATGCTGGACTCCTTTGACAGCGAAAATCCGGAAGACTACATCAAGGGCTTCCCTTTCCATCCCCATCGGGGAATAGAGACCATAACCTATCTCATCGAAGGAAAAATAGAGCACCAGGACAGTCTGGGAAATAAAGGCGTCATACAATCCGGCCAGAGCCAGTGGATGACTGCCGGCAGTGGCATCATGCACCAGGAGATGCCCGCAGCTGTACCCAAGCTCCTGGGAGTACAGATCTGGCTAAACCTTCCCAAAAAACAAAAGATGGCGGAACCCACTTACTTTGACATCACGGGCGAGGATATTGTCTGTGTGGACAAACCCTACGGTAAGGTAAAGGTCCTTAGCGGAAATTTTGATACCGCCAAGGGGGTAAAGCCCCCGCACATCGAAGCCACTATCATAGACTTCCTCTTAAATCCCGGGCAATCCGTGACCATCCCCACTAACAAGGGTGAGAACTGTTTCATCTTCACAATAGTAGGCCCGGCTTACTCCCAAGGGGAGCTCTACCCCGCCAAGACCGCGGTCCTCTTTGAGATGGAAGGTGATGCTATAGAGGTGACTGCACCGAAAGAAACCGCCTCTAGGTTTATCTTCTTTGAGGGCAAACCCTTAGGTGAGTCCATCTCTTGGGGAGGCCCCATTGTCATGAACACAGACGAGGAGCTGCGGGAGGCCTTTGTGGAACTGGAGACCGGAAAGTTCATCAAGCACAAGGCCGGGCACTATAAGTAAAACTTGTCTATTATCTCTTTGTGCCCTGGCAGAAGCCAGGGCGGCATGAAACCCCGGAATGATAAGCCCTTAACAGTTTTTCCTTGACAGGAAAATTGAAAATGACCATAATTTAAAGGCTTTAATGAATAAAGCATACTGCGTGTAAGCAAAAACCTCTTTTAGGGTTCCAAGCCTAATATAAATAATATGGTCATGAAGACCGTCCAAGCCGCTATAGCGGCAAAGGACGGTCTTTTTTTTTCTAAAAAATTTTTTTTTCAAGCCCTTAGCCTTTTTAGGCTAACCCATTTTTATGGAGTTTCGAAGATGTTCAAAAACAAAATTTTAGCTCTTATTTTCTCTCTGGTATTGGTAGTGGCCTTAGCCCCTGCCGCCTTGGCGCATTTCGGGATGATCATCCCCTCAGAACCCACTGTCATGGATACCCAGAAATCCAATGTCACCTTTGAAATTAAGATGTGGCATCCCTTTGAGAACAGGGGCTTAAACCTCGTGAAACCCAAGTCCTTCAGGGTCCTTACAGGGGGTAACTATACGGACCTCTTGGGCAATTTAAAGGAAGTAAAGGAAGACAACTTCAGCACCTGGACCTTGGATTATAAAATCGAGCGCCCTGGTCTCTATACCTTCCTCATGGAACCTGTTCCTTACTGGGAACCGGCCGAAGACAAGTTTATCATCCACTATACAAAAGTTTATATCGATGCCTTTGGAGACGACGAGGGCTGGAACGAACCTATTGAAGGCTGGAAAAAGGAGATAGTCCCCTTAGTTAAACCAGGAGCAGTCTACGCAGGCAATGTCTTTACAGGTCAGGTCCTTTTAGATGGCAAGCCCTCCGTAGGTCAAGATGTTGAGGTGGAATGGTACCCGGGTCCGGATAAAAAAGGCCAGGCACCCTATGAATCCATGGTCACCCAGGTGGTCCAGACAGATATAAATGGATATTTTAATTTTTCTCCCCCGGTACCGGGCTGGTGGGGTTTTGCCGCACTTAGCGATGCGGATTATAAGCTCCAGGAAGATGGACAAGACAAGGACGTTGAGCTAGGTGGCGTTCTTTGGGTCTATTTCCACGAATTTGAGCCTAGTGTACCTGCCAAATAACTCTTATCCCACCTAAAAGGAGGATATCCAAATGGCTAGGCTATCATTTAAGAACTTTTTTCCCAGTAGCCTTATGGTTACTGGCGCAGTATTTTTAGCTTGCGCCCTTTTTAGCCTGTTTTTTTCAGCCTCGAGCTATGCGCACTCAGTCTTTGTCTTTGCCTACCCGCAAGGAGATGAGATTTGCACAGAGAGCTACTTTTCCAAAGAAGTAAGGGTCCGCCAAAGCACTATCCATATGCTGGATGCCAGTGGCAAAGAACTGGCCCAGGGCACTACAGATGACAATGGTAACTACTGCTTTAAGGCCCCGCCTGGAGACGGAGACCTTACCTTTGTAGTTGATGCCGGAGTGGGACACAAAGGCGAGTTCATCTACAGGACTTCTGAAAGAAATGCCCCAGGTAGCGGCAGCTAAATAACCCAAGACACCATTTAACGCTTTAGCGCCCCAAAAGTAGATGGGGCGCTAAAGCCCCCAATCCTTCCAAAGCCTAGCTTTTTCCTCCGGAAACCTATACTGTATTCCCCCCTAGCAAAGGGTATTCTATGCGTTTTTCACACCCTACAAACATAAAAGAGCAAAGTAAAATAAAGTCCCTCTTCTGTCTGGCGCCTCGGGGAAAGCTTTTAGCTGCAGCCCAAAAAACCAGAAACAAAGGATTATTCCTAGGCTATCTGCTCTTTTTTATCATCTCCTTTTCCCTCGCCTGCCCCCAAGGGGCAAGCGCCCATGCAGTCTATGTCTTTGCCTACTCCAATGGAGATGAGATCTGCACTGAGAGCTACTTTACCAAAAAGAGCCGGGTCCGCCAGGGCATTATCCATATGCTAAACGAGGAGGGACAAGAGCTGGACCGTGGGACTACAGACGACAATGGTGACTACTGCTTTAAGGCCCCGGCCTCCCCTGGCGCGCTAAAATTCGTCATCGAGGCCGGAGAAGGCCATAGGGGGGAATTCATCTTAGCTAGCCAGGATAGGGCAGAACCCTCTCCTGCCCTTACTGGGGAAAATCAAAGCCCCCAGGCAGCTAACGAGGCTTCAGCTGGCTCTAGTCAAGGGGAGGGGCTTGTAAACGCCTCCGCAGAAGAGATAAGAGACATTGTAAGACAAGAGCTTAAAGCCCAAATGGGCCCTATCAACAGGCAGCTTGCCGCCCAAGAGAATAAAACCCCTGGTTTAAGAGAAATAGTGGGCGGATTAGGCTGGGTAGTGGGCATAACAGGGGTTATCTTCTGGGCCAGAAGCTGGCCCAGAAGAGAGAAAAAGGAAAAGTAGTTACATGCATATATCCGAAGGCGTACTTTCAGCTCCAGTAATTATTACTGGCGCGGTCCTTTCCTTAGGCGGCCTAACCTTAGGCTTTCGCTCCATCAAAGATGAAGACACACCCAAGACGGCAATCCTCTCTGCGGTATTCTTCACAGCCTCCTTAATCCATGTGAACATAGGACCCAGTTCTGCCCATCTCATCCTTTCTGGTCTAATAGGCCTTATGATGGGCTGGGCGGCATTCCCAGTTATCTTTTTCGGCCTTTTGCTCCAGGGGATCCTCTTTGGCTTCGGGGGCCTTACTACCCTTGGGGTCAATACCTTTACTATGGCCGCCCCTTCTGCCCTCTGCGGAATCTTAGCCAACAAATGGGTAAATGGAAAAAACCTTACAGCCGCCTCTGTGGCCGGATACATCTGCGGCGCAGTCCCAGTCTTAGTATCTGCGTGCCTTGTGGGCTTGGCCCTCTGGTGCTCCGGAGAGGAAGATACCTACCTAAAGATTTCCTGGCTCATTATCTTGGGAAACCTTCCCGTAGTCGTCATAGAAGGATTTGTATGTATGTTCTGCGTCCAGTTCCTAAGGAAAGTGCGCCCGGATCTCTTAAGGCCCAAGTCCTTAGAAAAGCTTGAGCCCACAGGAGATAGCCCTATAGATGTGGCCACCTGAGAGAAAAACCCATAAGTTAGTTTTAAAAAAGCATAAGTTGAGGGATAATCAAATCCCTTAGGGTTTAATGGAAAAATATTCCACTAAGCCCTTCTTTACCCAGCAATTAGACCTTTAGCGTCAAAAAGAAAAGGGTATAATTTTATGTTACATGCTAAAATTCACCTGACAAGGGCGAAATATTTAGCTCAAGGTGATTTTTCTTCTGCACAATAGAGTTAAATTCTTTCTCATTTAACAGCCAAAAAGGCGCACAGTAAAGCCATCTTTTGCATAATTGAAATTTAGTTTTCAAACCTAAAAATTTGGCCTTATGCGCCTGGCTAAAGGATTTTCTGGCGCTAGGGCGGGCCAAAAGGCCCGCCCTGGAGCCAGAAAGGCTTAAAAATTCTACGAGCTAGTCCTTGGATCAACTACCCTTCCCATGAAGATTATGCTTCCAGTCTTCTTTTCCCTGATGAAAAAGATAAAGGGGCGATCGGCTGTAAAGACGGGCACCTCAGGGGGATCCAAGGTGGCCCTGGTGACAGCCACCGCTGCCGTGGCGGCAGCGGCCTCAGTGCCTTCTTCTGACACTTCCACAAAGGCCTTATGAAAAATATCGCTTATCACTAAAGATTTATCACCTGTCATCCCACTAAAATCGGCGTCCTCTCCAAAGGGGACTGTAAGACCTAAAAGCTTTAGAGGCTCTATTAAAGATTCAGCTCCCCAGGTGATGGTGAACTTGGGTATAGACACCTTCACCTTGGTTGGGGCCAAGCCTTCCACTATAGTATTAAGGTTTTCAGGGGTTAAGGCTTTTTCACAAGCGGCTAAGGTGCCCACTCCCTCTGGAGGCAGGATTACAAGCATGCTGAGCTTTCTTCCGGAGTAGGGCAATTCCAGCACCTGGGCCCCGTCCAACTCGAAATACCTGTAGCTACCCTCTCTATTCATAAAGGGTACCTCCACTTTTTCGGTGGGAAGATTGAATTGCGCCGGCTGGGTCAACTCCTTTTCAAAAGAATCCTGCCAGGTCCCTTTGAAATAAACCGCATTGACCAGTACGAGCTTGGTCAAAATATTTAAGGGGTTAGCTAAGAGGTTTGTAATCTTCCCCTCTGTAGCCTTACTTGCCCAGTCATTTATCGCGGCTCTGGCATTGGCTTCATCGGTTTTGAAGTCTACCTGGTAGGACTGGCCTTGAAAATACTTACCCATGGCATCGGTAAAGCTTACCTCAAATTTGGCGTCATTTTGTAGCCAGATGGAATTGGCTAGCCTTAAAACCAAGGAAGGCGCCGTGCCCTCTACTTCATTAGAAGTGGCTGGTGCCGAGCTCTGGGCTGGGGCCTCTGTAGCTGGGGCTGGGGCCTCTGTGGCTGGTGCTGGAGTCTCTGTGGCAGGGGCAGGGGCCGAACTCTGGGCCGGAGCCCCACAGCTGGAGGCTTCAGGATTATCAGCCGTGAGGTAAGCATTCAAAAGCGAAAAAGCCTCTAAAAGCTCTTCTCCAGTTGAGGGGAAATGGAGCACCTGACTGATGTTGTCAGCTGTCTCTCCCTTAGCCCCGGCATAGACCATGGAAAGTGCCTGGGAGACAGAAAGTGGGGAAATAAAAATGTTTCCGCTCTCGTTTGCCAGCTTTTGGTAGATCTCTAGGGCGAACTGAGTATTGCCCGCCGCCAGGGCCATAGCGGCATCTGGCACAGCGGCATCTTCTGCTGCCGCCTGGGCAGAGGTATCCTGGCTGGGCTCAAAAAGATTTTCGTCTTGGGCCGCTATAGGACCGGAAAAAACAAAACTCGTAAGACCTAGGGCGATAAGGCACAATAGGACTTTCATGATTCCTCTCTTTTGCCAAAAAGGACTCTGGGGTAAGATTACAGCTTTCCCGTGGGTTTTCTTTTTGGCCTATTTGAGCCAATATAAAAATGTAAAAGGGCCAAACTGCCCAATCTACTTAAATAGTTGAATAAAGCTTACAACATTGTCCCTGTCTAGTCAAAACTGCCACTTTTTTGCCCCTAGCTTAGCTAAGATAAGCTATGGCCCTCTATTGGCCTTCCAGGTCCAAGGGAAGATCCTCATAAGCCTCTAATATTTCTAGTTAATCTTCCGAAATATTCCCACAAGGTACAAAATGTCTTACCAAAGGAGAGGGACAAAAAAACTAAAATAAAATAAATTTGCAAAAAATATTGAAAGGTGAAAATTTTATCTCAACTTGACTTTTTCTAGAAACAATTATATGCTTTTTTGTGAAGTTATATTTGCTTACTTTAGGCTCCATTGGGACAAAGGCAGGAACATGAGTATTTTTACTGTTACAATCCCAGACCTCTTTGATATCCACCCAGAATACAACTTCCCTGATGGGTATAGAGTGATGTCTGTCTACTTCCCGATAAACCATGTGGCCCACTGTACTATTTTCGAATACTATTCGGAAAAAAGACTTGAAGAAGAGTGCCAAAAGTTTCGCGGCGCAACTCCAACGCCTGAGACAACAAGCTTTACCTTAAAAGACGACCCTAGCGATCTAATAAAACCTAGCACTTATAGCTACTTCAGACGAAATGATGACAATAATAATAGCGATTATCAAGCTCCATGGATTAAAAGAGAGAGGCATTTAGTTCTACGGTTGGACGGTGATAAACACAGTAACATTAGGGATTCCACCGATTTAGAATTATTTAGGGTCTCTAACCTTGAAAAGGAGCTGGGCATAAAATATACAATATTAGATCGCCTATATCACATCGAATGCTTTGGCAGAACAGAAGAGCAAAAGAAACGACTAAATCACCTTAAGATTTTTTATGGAATAGAACCACAAAAAAATGCCCCTCTTCCCCATGTCCTTAGCGCCTATCAGTTCAACATTTTGGAACGCGATACCCCAGGCTGGGATATTGCCTCCCTCTATACCCATATGGCCACAGTCTTTGAGGCTTGCCTCCAAAGGGATATTTTGCGGGGCAAGATCTACCAAGGACTAAAAGGAATAATTAAAGACAAAAGCTCTACCACAATAGCGAAAACCCAGGCACACAAAATCAAAATCTTAGCCTCTACCCTTAAAGACTGGTTCAATCTCATTAAATGTTCCCCAGGGTGGGTGGACAAAGAGGCACAAAACTTATGGGACAAAAGTATTGCCACTCTAGATGATTACACCCATGCCCCCAAAAATATACCCAGCTGGGCCCAGGAAGGCGAGTGGGAAAAAGCTAATCACAAAAATTGGAAACTATTTTTCCAGCTGGCTAGATATCTCGAAAGTAACCCGAAAGTTTTATCCTCTCTAACAAACAAATGGAAACAGGTAAAACGCCATCACAAAAGACTCATGGTAGACAGCTGTTTGGAATATCTATATTGGATAAATCCCTCCTCCGATGAAAACAATATACCTACATTTTTAACTCCAGAGTCGGAGATGAAAGAAACTGCCTTGAAAATTATCCTGGAAAAGAAGAAGAAAAAAGAAGATGTTTTCACGGATATAAAGGTTGTGGATATCAAGAGCATTACCTTTTTGCGCCTGTACAACCTTAGCTCCCAGCTTCTTTTAAACAGGATCTTACGCACCAGCACGCTTATTTTACGAGCAGCCCTGGGATACCAACATGAAAACAGCCAAAATAAAGCCGAAGTTAAGGCGGAATATGAGCCGTGTAATGCCTTAATCTTCGAGGACCCGAAAATAATGTCGAAATTCATCACAAATAATACCTGGGATGAAAGCTCCATGAAATTCTTTTACGCGGATTCCATCTTGCATTTGGTGGAAGAATCCGCCTCTAGCTTTGGCTTGCGTATTATGAAGTTAGCTTACGACAAGATGGGGCCCTCTTAATTAAAAGCCATAGAGGGGCGGGCTAATAAAATATTTGTTCTCTAGCCCATCTGGGCAAAGACCTCTTCGGTGAGCTTGGGGATATTCACTTTTCCCATAGTGGTAAGAGGTATCTCAGGGATTAGCATATAGGCCTTGGGAACGGATATCTCCGATAAGCCGTAGTTTCTTACGGCATTTCTAAGTGCCGTCATGTCGGGACTTTGGCCGCTTGTAACCAAGAGGAGCTTTTCTCCCTTTTCCTCGTCAGGGACTGCTAAAACCGCAAGGGGTCTTCCAGGCCAGAGCTTATTGGCCGCTTCCTCCACAGAAGAAAGGGATACCATCTCGCCTGAAAGCTTGGCAAACCTCTTGAAGCGTCCCTTTATCCAAACAAAGCCGTCTTCGTCCACCTCCACAATATCACCTGTGTCGTGCCAGCCATCTAGGGGAGGCTCTATGACCCCTGGATTATCGACGCTTAGGTAACCCATCATGATATTGTGCCCCTTTACCAAAAGTTTGGCACCCGCCTCTATGCCATCCACCTTTTCCAGCTTGAACCTTATCCCCGGGAGAAATTGCCCCACAGAGCCGTCCCTTACCCTTATCTTGGAGTTTACTGCCAGAACTGGTCCTGCCTCGGTGACTCCGTAACCCTCAAAAAGCCTCACACTCATCTTATGAAATAAAAGCTCTGCCGTGCTCTTGCGGACCTTTTCTGCCCCTAAGATCATGAATTTCACGCTGAAAAAGTCGTAGGGGGCGGCGTTTTTGGCCCAAGCAGAGACAAAGTTGTCACTTCCCAAGACCACGGTGGACTTGGTGTCGTAGATGAGCTCTGGGATGGTGTTAACGTGTAAGGGTGATACATAGTTAAAGGACCTAAGCCCCAAAACCAGAGGCAAAAGCATCCCTATATTGAGTCCTAAGGCATGGAAGGCGGGCATGGCATTGAACATGATGTCGTCTTCGTTTATCTCAACTAAGCATTTTGCCTGGTGGATATTAGCCAGGATCCCCTGGTGGCTCAGGGCAGCCCCTTTGGGTTTTCCCTCGGAGCCGGAGGTAAAAAGGACGGCTGCTGGGCTGTCGCTAGGCTGAAGAACAGGGGTCCACATTAGCCCGGCTAGCTTAGCAAAGGTCCCAATCTTTAGATCCTCCAAGCATATTATTTCCACTGGCAGCTTTTCGCACAGGTTTCTCAGCTTTCCCTGGTCTAAAAATTTGTGGGAGCTCACTATGGTGTCCACCCTGGCCGCCTTCAAGGCGGCCTGTAAGCTTGCCTCTCCATGGGTATAGTTGAGTACCACAGGCACCTTTCCCGCTGCCCAGAGGGCAAAAAGGGAAATAGCCATAATAGAGCTGTTGGGCAATAACACACCCACATAGTTGCCCTTAGCTTCTAGGCTCTTTTTCAAAAGCCTTCCCAAGATACGAGCCTTTAGTAAGATATCCCCGTAGCTTATAGGATTGCGGCTGACGTCTTCTATGATCATGCGAGAAGAGCCGTATTTTTTTGACGCCTCTTGGAGCGCCTCAAAGATATTCATCCTAAAGGGCCGGGTCTTTACCCTCACCTGCAACATGATCTCATAGAGCTCTGCAGCTAAGCGCTGTCTGAAGGCCCTGCGGCTTTCCCCTGGCTTTAGTTTCTGATCCAGAAAAAGGGGCGGGAAAAAACGCATCTTTACCTGGAACTTCTTGGGCATATTGTGGAGGACATCTTTCATGCGGCCAAAGAAGGTGTACTCAGCTCCATCTATTACCACGGGCATGACGGGGACCTGGGCCAGGCTGGCCACTGTCCCTGGGCCCTCGTGGACCTTCATGAGGTTACCCGTAACTGTGATGCGCCCCTCTGGGAAGATCACCAGGGTTTGGCCTGACTTTAAGGCTGCTACCAAATCCCTGGCAGCCAAAGGCTGGGAGGGATTTATGGGGATACAGGTAAAAAACCTTAAAAAGGGTTTGACCCACCAGGCCTTGGCCCAATTGGAATCTATCGCAAAGGACAGGCGTCTGGGGCTATAGCAGACTAAAAGCGCTACATCTAGAAATGAGGTGTGATTGGGAACTATAAGTAGTGGTCCGCTGTGAAGCTCAAAGTTTTTTTGCCCACTTATCTCTGGACGGTACAGGAGAAAGATTATTAAACGGGCTATTTGCCTTATGACCTCGTCGGGCAAAAAATACAGGGTGAGAAGCATTACCAGAAAGGCTGAAATGGTCAAGTAGACAAAGATGTCGGAAAGGGGAAAACCTAAAGTGGTAAGAACTAGGACCAATAGACTTGCCAGCACAATGAAAAGGGAATTCATGATGTTGTTGGCAGCAATGACCCTGGACCTTTTCTCCAGTGGGGCCCTATGCTGGATAAGGGCATTTAAGGGCACCACAAAAAAGCCAGCAGTAATACTTACTAAAAGGCTGGTAATTGCCAAGGGCAAAAACTCCCAGCTGCTTAAAAACTCTGCTAAGGTGACTGCTGAGGCAGGCCTAGCTTGGATATTGGCAACGCATATGGTAAAGAGGGTGAGAAAGACGGATAGGAAAAGAGCCGAAAGGGGAACCAGATGGGCTGAAACCTTACCTTTGAGAAAAAACTGTACTGAAATGGAGCCAATGGCCACCCCCACGGCAAACATGCTTATCATGAAGGTATTGACCCCTGGGGTACCACCAAAGCGTTGAACCAAAACTGGGGTCTGGGCCAAGACTACGCTCCCCATGGCCCAAAACCAGCTGATGGACAGTATGGCTTTCCAGATGTCACTTTTGCCCCTTGCTTCTTTTAAGATTTGCCATGTGGAGCGGACTATTAGCGGGTCTATCTTTAGATTCGGAGCCAGAATCTTGGAGGCCGGCTGCTTTAAGGCCATCAACAAGCCGCCTAAGGCTACTATAAAAATGCCTATGGGAACTATCAACTTGGGGCCATAAGTCGTAGTTATTAGAAAGGTACCAAGCAGAGTCCCTAAGACAATGGCAATAAAGGTAAAGCCTTCCACTAAGCCGTTTCCAGTTACAAGGTCCTTTTCCGCCAAGACTTCAGGCAAAAGACTGTATTTCACAGGGCCAAAAAAGGCGCTCTGGGTACCCATAAAAAAGAGGACCACTATAAGTCCAAGATAATTTTCCAGGTAGAAAAAGGCCCCGGCGATACACATTAAAAAGAGCTCTATAGCCTTGTAATACTTCATTAGCTTGGATTTGCGATAGCTGTCTGCTATTTCCCCGGCTAAGGAAGAAAAGAGAAAAAAAGGCAAGATCATAAGGCCAAATGCCAAACTATTATAGATAGTCATCTGGCTGGTAGTAAGGCCTAAAGAACCAAAGGCCAGAAGCGTGATTAGAGCCTGCTTTATAAAATTATCATTAAACGCACCCAGGGACATGCTGCCGAAAAGGGGCCAAAAGTTACCTGCTTTTATTATGCGTAGGATATTATTCATAGAGCAATTAACCCTGCAAATCCAAGCTCTCTGGAGCCTTTAGAGAGCGTTATGTTTAAAGGTAATGCAATTTAATAACACTAAAAAGCTGCAAAAGCAAGCTAAAGAACTGTAAAAAGAAGGAACTCTGCATTTATATGGAATAATTATGATATATATGTAGTTTAGAATTCCATAATTAAGAAGAGCTCTGTACTCTATGTTCCCACTCTTTTTAAGGCCCAAGGTTTTAAAAAAATGAGTCTTTGGGGTAAATAAAAGATAAGTCCCTAGAGTAAGAGAGATTTAACTCACCTTTACCTTTGCTCAAAAGCTTCTACCCCACAAGCTTTGGACTTTTCTAAGAGCCAATTTTTGCTAGCTAGTAGTCTAGCCTTCAAAGCTGCAAGCTTACTGCATCTAGCTAAGGGCCTTTAAAATCCGCCACATTAAAAAATTTCTGATCAAATATTAGTAAATGAAGGTTTTTTTTGGGATAAATTTTTCTCCTTAGCTTGTAAGGCCCCTTGCCAAAAAGGAGCATTATGCTAAGCTAAAAAGAAAACTTGAATTATATCCTCATGAATCCTCGCTCAATTAAAAAATATTACCGCTCCCTAGACCCCTTCATGTCAGCGTCTGAATTGAATAAGTTGAAGCCGTGGCCGGAGATCTTCGGCAGAATTGCGCCTTTAGAGCTAGAAATAGGCTTTGGTAACGGCGAATACCTCCACAGAAAGTCCCTGGAAGAGCCTCACCATGACTTTGTGGGTTTGGAGATATCTTGGCCTAGCATCAAAAGAGCCTTAAGGCGGCTGGGAAATCCCAAAAGAGACAATGTGCGCCTCATCTGCCTTCACGCTGAACCAGCCCTGTCCTTTTATTTTGCCCCCTCTTCCATTAAAATAGCCAGATGCCTTTTTCCAGTACCCTGGCCCAGGGAAAAAAATACTCCCAAGAGACTCTTTTCCCGCTCATTTCTGGACCTTTTAGCCAGCCGGATACAAGCTGACGGGTATTTTCATCTGGTTACAGATGAAAAAGGCCTGGCCCAATGGACCTTAAGCGAGTCACTTAGCTCTAATCTCCCCCTGGAGCTTACGGAATGCGAGGCCCAACTGGACACAAAATACGAGCGAAAATGGGAAGGCATGGGGCAAAAGATCTTTTATCACCTTAAAGGGAGCCCCAAAACCATTCACTTTTTGGAAAGAACCCCAAAAGTTTTAATGCAACCTTTATATATAAATAGCCTCGATCCTAAAAGCTACAACCCCAAAGGAATTACTGGGGACATCTGTGTGCTTTTTAGGGGACTTACCTTTGACGGGGAAAAGGGCGAAGCCCTACTAAACACTAAGGTAGTAGAGGGCTCCTATATCCAAGAGTTTTATATCCGTTTCTCACTCCAAGCTGACGGACGTTGGAAGCTATACCCTTCCTTGTCCAACCAAGTATTTCCCACAGAAGGAGTGCAGAAGGCCTTAATTTTGGCCGCAACGGTTAATGACCTTTAAAAAATGAAGATGATAATAAAACCAGTATTTAAGAAATAATAATAGAGAGCGTATCTTAAAAAAGGCACTTAAAAGCTAGCTTTCATGCCATGGCATTCCCTACTTTTAACTTCTCTATAGTTTCATTAAGCGCATTAATATTTCTAAGTCCACATCTTTAAAGATATCAAATGGCACTCCATAGCGGCGCAATAGAGGATGTAGATAATAATGATTTCAGAATTATGATAAATGCCGTGGGAAATCATCTTAGATATTTTAAGTAGCTTCGCGCTCTTTGGCTCGCTTCTAAAATTCTATAGTTTCTAAGCCAAAAGGACTAAATCACTCTTCGCTTCTTGCAATAGGCCTTACTATTAAAGTAAGAGGCTTAATAGCTGATAATCTAGTTTCTCTGGAATTAGCAAAAGCTTTACGGCATCTGGAAGTAGTTCCTCTCCTTTTGGGCTTTTTTGTAAAGGGCCGCCTCGTCTGTGCTAGGCACCTTAGTCCTTTCCAAATCATCTTCTTCTTGTAAAGCTAAGGCTTAAAAAATTTTGGCTCACCTACTTGAGGACTAGCCATAGAAATCTGGCGGCGAAGGGAAAATTTCTTGCATTATTCCATCCACTGTGGGATTATTAGCTATATTGCCTTCGGCATTTGTGACAAACTAGAGAGGTCTTTTTTTGCGTAGTAGTACCTTAGATGATAGGCCTATGCTTTACCCAGAACTAAAAAGGTCCTTATGCCAAGGTATATTGAAGGTCTCCATTATACAAAATTAAATTTTACTACATTAGAGTTCAAGTCCTATTTAATCTACCGGCAGTTTCTGGGCTTAGAAAAATTTCGGCTCTAAAGAGGATTAAAATGCGCCTTTTATCCTGGAACGTAAATGGTATTCGGGCTATTAGTGAAAAAGCCGACTTTTTCCCCTGGTTGGAAAAGTCTGAGGCAAGCATTATAGCCCTTCAGGAAGTCAAAGCAGAACCAGGACAACTTTCACCCACCCTTTTAAACCCTTATAGTTATCTTAGCTACTGGTGCAGTTCCAAACAAAAGAAGGGCTACTCTGGGGTAGCGCTCTACTCCCTAACAGAGCCCATTAGTATTTCCTACGAGCTCCCCAATGACAAATGGGCACAAGAAGGACGTCTCATCCAGGCTGAATACCCACACTTCTACTTTTTTAACGTATATTTTCCCAACGGCCAAAAAGATGAAGTGCGCCTTAATTACAAACTGGGCTACTACGATGCCTTTCTCGCCCATGCTAACAAGCTTAGAAAGAAAAAGCCTATAGTTGTCTGCGGCGACTTTAATACCGCCCACCATCCCATAGATCTGGCGCGTCCTAAGGAAAATGAAGAGACCTCAGGCTTTCTTCCTATAGAGCGCAAATGGTTAGACAAGCTTGTCTCCAACGGCTACGTGGATACTTTCCGCCATATCAAGGGACAGGAAAAAGACGCTTACTCCTGGTGGTCTTTTAGGGCAGGTTCTAGGGACAAGAACATAGGATGGCGCATTGATTACTTCTTTGTCTCCAAGGAATTGGAGGGCAAGATAAAAAATGCCTGGATTGAACCAAAAGTGAAGGGCTCAGATCACTGCCCTGTGGGTCTTGAGCTGGACGTTTACCCCTAGAGTATGAAAATTTAGTAACAAAGTTAGTATCTCTTTCTCTAGTTTAAAGCGTCCAGCCACAATGTGTTGGGAAGCTAAACTTAGCCCCATAGCCCCATAGCCCCATAGCCCCATGCTACGCCCTCTGGGGAAGATCCTATATTTTTGTACCTGGCTAGACAAGCTGGGCTAGGGCAGATATTTGGGGCAGAAGGGCTGCAATTTGACCAAAAGCAAAGTTTTTAAGCTTCAAAAACTTAGACTTTTAACCAGTTAAAGAGCTTTAAGCTGGGAACTTGCCAGGGGAAAGCTAATAGAAAATCAAGAGGCCTTTTACCCCAGCGCCCAAGCCCCCCCCAGCCCCATAACCCAATAGCACCCAGCCCCCAAGCCCCATAGCCCAATAGCCCAATAGATACCCATGGCCCTATTAGTAGGGATTCTTGAAAGGTAATTTTCATGCCAATCCAATTAAATTCTAATCCTCTTCTCTTTCATCAGGATAAATTCCAGATTTTGGGCATTAAACTTGCCGGTAGTGAAGATTGTAGTTATTAAAGCTTTTGGCAAAGGCATTTTTCTTTCTCTTGCATCTATAAAAAATACAAGCCCCTTGCGCCCTAGTTAAAGCGCGGCTCTGCTAGAGCCTAAGGCTTTTCCTGGTCCATTAGTGTTAAACTAAAGGTCAATAAATTAGTTTGCGGTTTTTTATTCCATCTGCTATATTTTTATTACCTTCTTAATGGAGCCTTATGGTGAAATTATTGGTTATTTTAGAAGTTAGACCTCAATATGACAATCCCTCTTGGCGACATGAGTAATCCGGTCATTTGGGTGGCAGTCAAAAAAAGGCCTCTTTTGTAAATCCCAACTTTTTTTGCCGGCTCCAAACCTTCCCCTTCTCATATAGGAGCATATATGTATCCGGAAACGAAAAAACTTTCGAACCGGGAACCAGTCAACATGAATGAGACTGATCTGGCCTTTGCCTCCAAGATCGGAGAGATCGCTGGCACAGATCTAAATACCTGTCTCACCTGCATGAGCTGTTCCGGCGGCTGCCCCATGTACACCTACATGGACTATGGCCCCCACGGCATCATGCGACTTGCGGTTCTCGGGCTCAAAAACGAAGCTCTAGCTTCCAACACTATTTGGCGTTGCGTGGGTTGTCACGCCTGCGCAGCTGTCTGCCCCATGGCCATCAACATCGCCGGAGTAATGGACTACCTGCGCGAGGAATGCCTGGACGATGACGTCCACGCGGGCGACAGGCCTCTCTTAGATTTTCACCGCGCCTTCCTCTGGTCCCTGCGGAGGCATGGACGCAGCAACAAAGTGGAGCTCATGGGCCATCACAAGCTCTTGACTCTAGGCATCGGCCCTAAGGCTTGGTTCCAAGACGCCATTTTGGGCACCAAGATGATCTTAATGGGCAAACTCCACCTCATGCCTTCTCGTATCATGAGCAAGGGCCTTTCCCAGGTGCGCGAAATTGTCACCGGGAAATGGCTAGACCTATAGGAGGAACTCACAATGAACGAAGACAAAAGCTTCACATTCGAAGCCTCCTATTTCCCTGGCTGCACCATGGAGACCGGCGTAGACGAATCCAATCGCCCCATGAAGATCGTCTTAGACAGGCTAAATATCAAATTAAACGAGATAGACGACTGGAACTGCTGCGGCTCTTCCTCAGGTCACGCCTTGAATCACGAGATCCCCATAGCCTTGGGGGCGCGTAACTTCGCCAGGGCAGAAAAGGGATATCCCGTGGTCATCCCCTGCCCCAACTGCTTTAGGAACTGGGTTGTGGCCCAGAACCACCTGATTGAGGACCCCTCTTTAAAAGAAAAGTACGAAAAGGAGTTCGGCCGTCTGAACCTGAATTCCGAGGTCTTGAACCTCTACGATCTCTACCACAAGGTACTTTCAGAGGCCAAGGAAAAGGGCTACGAGTACGAAAACGCAACCCCCTTAAAGGGCCTTAAAATTGCGGTCTATTATGGCTGCGGGGCCATGTACCCCAAGGTCATCAGGCCCTCAGGTCAGCCCAGGGATTCTCTGGAAAGAGTCATAAAGCTCATTGGCGCAGAAAATGTGGTTTGGCCCTGGCCCAATAGGTGCTGCAGCGCCTTCGTGTCCGCCGTCTATCCGGACATCGCCGAAGAGCTGGTGACCCAGATAGTGACAGGTGCCTTTGACAGCGGTGCAGATGCCATTATCACAGCTTGCGCCATGTGCCAGATGAACCTGGAGATGCGCATAGTGTCTTCCAAGCTCAAGACCAAACTCCCTATCTTCCACTTAAACCAGCTCCTAGCCCTGTACTTGGGAGAAAAGGCCTCAGAGCACCACGACTGGTGGAAATATCATCTAGTGGACCCAGTCCCGGTCCTGAAAAAGACAGGCATTTGGGTAGATTAAACCTACTGCAGATGGTCTTTTTTAATTGAGCCCGGCCTTGCCGGGCTCTTTTATGCCTCCCTTTGCCCCTTTTTCCAGTATGGTATACTTACCCTAGTTACCAAAGGGGCGAGCCTCTTTATCATCTTCTAAAGAGCCCAATTTTAGAAGGGAGCATCTATGCCAAATATGCTTTATGAGGGTGACAACCTTTCTGTAATAGAAAAGTATTTGGAAGAGGGCTCTATAGATCTCATCTACCTAGATCCCCCCTTTAACTCTCAAAAGCACTACAGTATCCGCTGGAACCCTTCCACAAGCTCCTCTAAAGACATAAATAATCCTGCCTTCCTGGATAAATTCTTCTGGGACGAAAGCTCTGAAGAGGATTTAAAAGAGCTAAGCTCTAAGCCCAGCTTGAATAAACTAATAGGCTCCCTAAAGGATACTATAGGTACTGGACCTTTGATGGCATATCTGGTCATGATGGCGGCGCGACTAAATGTTATCCACCGCATCTTAAAAGATACCGGTAGCCTGTATCTCCACTGTGACCCTACTGCCTGCCACTATTTAAAGCTGATTTTAGATGCCATCTTCGGCTTTGATAAATTCCGCAATAGCTTAGTCTGGAAAAGAACTAGCGCCCATAGCGACAAACACGGCTGGGGCCGCATTCACGATACCATCTTATTTTACACCAAATCAGATGAGTACCAGTGGAACAAGGTTTTTACAGAATATTCCCCACAATACATAGAAAAATTCTATCGCTATAAAGACCCTAAGGGGAGGCGCTTCCAAGCAGATAACCTTATGGCACAAGGTGCTTCTAGTACAGGTTCCTCCTCATTACCCTGGAGAGGCATTGATCCCACCTTAAAGGGCAATCACTGGGCCATCAGGAGGACCTTTTTGCATGACCCCAATATACCTGAAGATAGCCTAGAGGCCCTGGACTACCTAGATTCCATAGGCCGCATCTATTGGCCCAAAAAGGGCCGAATTCCAAGGCTCAAAAGATATTTAGACGAGATGGAAGGAACAGCTATCCAGGACATGATAACCGACATCCCTCCTATAAGCGGTACCTCTAAGGAAAAGTCCGGTTATCCCACCCAGAAACCTTTAAGGCTCCTAGCCAGGATAATCTTAGCTAGCTCCAAAGAAGGGGATCTTATTTTGGACCCCTTTTGTGGAAGCGGTACTGCCTTAGTGGCAGCGCAAACACTCTTGAGAAACTGGATAGGGATTGATAAGTCCCCTTTAGCTATAGAGACAGCAGAAAAAAGGCTTTTAAAACTTGGGGCATCATTTAAAAAACTAAATTAGTACAAAACTTAGCTTTATGTCCCTTGGCCCTAAATAAGTGCCAAAAGCTCTTAGTTTTGAGCCTAGGTAAAAGGCGTAAAAAGTAATAAAGTTTTTAAACTATTTACTTTGCCTTCAATCTATCGTCTAAAAGCACCGCAATAGTTACTATCTTTTCTATAAAAAAAGAAGCTAAGGTTCCTTTTGAAGAAGGATTTTCTTTTTTGCGCGCTATGTCTAATATTAATTCTGAAAAGACTTCGCTAGTCTTCACCAGGGATTTAAACTTATCCGAGAACCTAAAGTACAAAAAACCCCCCTCCAGATAGCGGACCTTATAAGGATCAGCTGCCTTTTGGAGTTTTTCCATAAAGGCCTGGTCCTCTTTAAATTGTAAGATGCGCTCATAGGCTTTAGGATACTTTTCCTCAGCGCAAATCTGCAAATACAGGATATTGGCTCCGTCTCTATCTCCTCCGAAATTTATATACATTCCTTCCGGCCAGCTCCCGGACTCAATAAAGATCCCATCCCACTTAAGAAACAAGGAATCTGGCTTAGAGGCAGGCTTTAACACAAAGCTATAGCCCTTTTCCTTGTTTAATCCCTCCAGGCGCAACTGTAAGCCAGGACGTAGGACTAAAGAGTCAAACTCCATGACTTTTAAGCGCTGAAAATCTGGAAATTGGGAATCTAAGTCCATAAAGCGCTTAAGCTCTTGAGGATCTTTGGAGATTTCCTCCAAAGCCGCCATTTCTTCTAGATTAATATCTTCAGTCATAAGCTATCCTCTAAAAAAGGTAGCGCTTATCAGCTTTTTTTAGGCCACAAGAAGCCGGGAAAAAATTGGCAGTTTTAGGGCCTTTAATTTCTTGAAGGCGGCGGCCCGCTTAGGGGAATCTGCCCTGGCGGGGAATTTAAAGGAATCTGACCGGGCTCCTGGGGACTAGGAGGGCTAGTACCCGCTGCCTGGGGGGCGGCCCCTTGGCTTGGGGTGGAAGCTTGGGGTTTGGCCCTCACGTTTAACTTTTGGCCCACTCTTATGTTGTCATTGGGAAGATTATTTAAGGCCCTCAGTTCAGCTGACTTCATGCCAAAGCGCTCTGCAATGGTAGAGACCGTATCCCCGCTGGCTACCGTATAGGTGCCGTCAGGGGAAGGGGCGCTAACCTGGCCGCTTACCTGGGTGGGACCGGGCTGGGAACTAGTTTGTCCGCTGGGGGGAGGGGAAGTTGCTGGGGTGGCAGATGACTGGGTACCGCCTGAAACTTTAAGCTTCTGGCCTACCCTAATATTGTCATTGGGAAGATTATTTAAGGCCCTTAGCTCAGCTGACTTCATGCCAAAACGCTCGGCTATGGTGGAGACCGTATCCCCGCTGGCAACTGTATAGGTGCCACCAGCTGCAGGGGTGCTACCCTGGGAGGCAGCACTTGCCTGGGAGCTAGTTTGCTCGCTGGGGGGAGGGGAAGCTGCGGAGGCAGATGACTGGGTAGCGCCGGAAACTTTGAGCTTCTGGCCTACCCTAATATTGTCATTGGGAAGATTATTTAAGGTCCTTAGCTCATCGGACTTCATGCCAAAACGCTCGGCTATGGTGGAGACCGTATCACCGCTGGCAACCGTATAAGTGCCATTCTCAGTTGCTTGGCTATTACTAGTTGTACTAGAGGCTGGGGCGCTTGTCCTTACCTTTAAGGTCTGACCCACCCTAATGGAGTCGCCTTTTAGATTGTTTAAAGACCTTAGCTCATCGGACTTCATGCCAAAGCGCTCGGCAATGGTGGAGACCGTATCCCCGCTGGCAACTGTATAGGTGCCACCCTCCTGGGCGGCAGCACTTGCCTGGGAGCTAGTTTGCTCGCTGGGGGGAGGGGAAGCTGCGGAGGCAGATGACTGGGTAGCGCCGGAAAC
>JAITII010000085.1 GCA_031279515.1 Deltaproteobacteria bacterium | reverse complement strand
CTCTAGTGGCTAAAGCGGAAGAGGTGCTATCGTCAGCGCTTTCTTCAAGAGGCAGGTCTTGGGATTCTTCTTTTAAGGCGTTGGTAAGCTCAAGAGCTCTTGGCTCTACCATAGTGTCTGGTGCGGTTTGGGCCGCGGCCATCTCGCTTGAAGATTTATGGGTTTCAGCTGGGGGGGTAGAATTGTCGGAAAGGACCTTTTGCTCTAAGTCTCCCTCTTCTTGTAAGGCGCCTTGTAGCTCTAAAGGTTCATGAAAGGATGCTTCGGTTTCCTCAAGAGGCATTGGGGCTTCTATTGGGGAAGATGCCAGAGAGCTTTCTTGCGGCAGAGAAGGGCTAGCTGCGTCTAGGAAGGGAGCTTCTTTAGTTATTTCGGAAGTAGGCTCCTTAAGTTCCTGGGGGGACTCGTAAGGGGCAATATCTGAAGATTCTAAAATTTCAGGGGCATAAGAAGCAGCTGGTGCTTCTAGCTGCTCTTGGCCGCCTGTAGTGTCAAGAGCTTCGTCCATACTCTCAGCGTAGGGGGCGGAGAGCAGAAGTTCCTCGGAGTCGCTAGTATCCTCCATGGGTGCTGAAATAGCCACACTGAGGTCTAAAATATCATCGCAGCTCGGGTTTTTGAAGTCCGTCTGGTAGCCAGTATTATCATCCTGGGTCTTGGGTACACTCTGGTCTGGAGGAGAGGAGACAAGGGTCTCGGTTGGGGCCTCTGTCAAAGGAGATGTGAGGTCTAAGGTTGTCAGATCATCGGCCTTAGCATAGTTGTGATCATCTGTCAGATCATCGGCCTGAGCATCGGCTGTCTGATATTGGGCTGTCTTCTCTTGGCTAGGATGGCCGTTTTGAGGCTCTAGGCTTAAACTTATTGGGGCATCGGGGATAAGCTCTTCCTCTGGAGCCGGGCCTGAGGAAAGGAGTAATTCACCTTCAGTTAAAGATTCCGTTGGGGTAAGCGCCAGCTCCTTATCTGAGGGGCCTTTAAGGTTTTCTATGATCCCGGAAAAACCTTTAAGGTCTTCCAGCTGTGCCTCTTCACTTAAGGGAGCTTCCTGGCTTTCTTGTACTAGTTCCTTATTGAAACTAGTGAGCTCTAAGACCTCATCATCCCCTTGGTCTTTGGTATTTGGGACATTTAGAGGATCTTGTACCGGGTTCTTTAATTCTAAGGGGGCCTCGTCTGAGAGGGGGTTGGTTAAAAGAAGACTATCTAAGGGAGCCACCTCATTACTAGCCAGGGCAGGTGGGGGTAAGATACCTTTAGAGTTATTTTGATCGCCAAGATGCCTATTTGTATTTGGAGGACTCTTGGGCCTGGGGGGTGGGGAGGGCTCTTCCAAATCGCTTATCATGAAAGAGAAGCGCACCTCCTGGGGGTTTTCCTCAACTGGTGTTGGCGCAGGAAAGTCGTCAGCTGGGCAGACATTGTCAATAGGGCCTAGGCTATTATCTAAGGTACCTCCAGGCGGTGCCTGTAAGTTGGGATCGTAGTAGAACCTGCCGTCAGGATAGGTTCTTAGCTTAAAGATGCCTCCACTAACGATTAAATCCCTAAGTATCCCCATTATGCAATTGCGGTAAGTAGGCGCATCGTAGGTGTACTGGAGGTTAAGGTCCCCAATGTTTCTGGGGGTGATGTCTCCTTCAAAGGAACCAGGTGGTGAGAGCATCACCGTAAAACCATCGGATTCCTTTAAGATCCTTTTCCAGAGATTGGGAGGGATCTTTCTCGTTTCCACGATGTCAGCTATGGTCTGGCGCATTTCATTCTGGAAGGCCGAAAGATCCTTGTACAATTCCTCACTGGGCTGGGGAGAGGAGTAGCGGCGCAGAGATGGCCTGTGTTCCATGTCAGCGTAGATGCCCTGCTTAGCCAGGTCACTTAGGTACTCGCGCCAGTTGAGTTGCCAGCGGATGGCTTTAGTGACTTTGGTGGAGTAATCATCTATGACCTTGGTCTCGACCTGGTTATTTTTAAAGGTAAAGTTCAAAAAACTTACGAGTTCTTGGCTCATTATGCACTCTAAAGGGTTTTTCTAATAGATTGGTTCCATCTATTAGATATGCCAAAAGGGGCTGCCTTTGCGGCATCTTAAGTGAGAAGTTTTTTTGCCACGGAGGCAAAAAACGCTTTTTGTGTTTGATGGTGAAAATTTAGCTAACAATATACTCGCCGTGAGAAAAAAATAGTTTTACCTTACATGGGCTGGAAAGTTTTAGAGATAAAATTGTGCTTACTTTACTAGTTAGATCCAATATCTTTACAGCTTTTTTGGAAAATTTAAGCCCTATCTTAGGCTTTAAAGGCCAGTTTCGTTAATAAGGGCTAAAGGTAAACAAGCTAGGTAGTTAAAAGTCTTTAAAAAGTTTGTCTCCAAGAGATACGCTGTTTTTGGCTGTCCAAGTCTTTCGCCTTAAAGGCCTCTTCTTTTTCGCGGGGAAAAAGTATTTTCCTTATTATAGAAGAGCTATGTTTAACTTTTAAGCCAAAATTCAAAAATTTAAGTCTTTTTGCAAGCTAATGCTTAGCCGCAATTAAAGGTTTGACCTAATATTACAAGGATTTTTTGGGCCTAAGGCTAGCATTTTAGTCCTTTGGCCCTTGGTCAATAGGCTAAAGATTGGGGTGAATTAAAAAAATTAGCTGCAAAAGGACCTAAGGGTATTTTGTTCCAAGGGTATATGGGCTAAGATTTAAATTAAACCACAAGATATAGTAGTAAAATCCTGTTCTTCCCAGGAATATAAGGATAAATTGGTTAATATTACAGGCAATTATATTGAGAGCTAAGCATTTTGTAATAGCTAGAATGCTTTGCCTCTTAATCAAGAATATTTACTTAAAAATTATAAAGCAGTTGCAAGTAAATAACAAGAGCTTTGTAGTTTTGGTAAAAATTTTCTCTCAGCTAGTTTATCCCACTAGTAAGCCGGTTCTTTTTTAATTTTACCACAATATCTTGATGATAGCCATTAATATTGCGGTCTGGTCCAATTGCGCTAAGCTAGCCAAAAGGGGAAGCTTAGGCGTTTTTTTGTATGACATCTTGAAATGGGTTTGCTAGCTTAGCTAGCATCTTGGGGAGAGTAGAGTTATGGGTTTAAAAATTTGTTAAATTTCTCTATAATGAAGAAAACTATTAAGCCCGCCTAAAAAAGGGATTTTCCCCTGGCTTCAATATCCATTTAAAAGAAAGATTTTGTATTGTTTTAGCCCGCCCACTAAAAGAGGTGCTAGGGTTATTATTTTTTTTACTCTTGCAAACTAAGGTAGTTTTCTTTTGGGGAGTTATAATGAAACTCTACGTAAGATTATTGGCACTAGTTTTTATGGTAATGCTCTTGGCATCCTGTTCCCAAGGTAAGCTTGACACATCCAGTGCCTCAAATTTTGTAGACAGTATCCAAGACATGTGGGATGACGCAGGAGAACAGGAAAGGCGCGATTTTCAGAATTATTTCTACATAGCTATGAATGGCAGAAGCGATCTTATCACTATGAGCGTTCTGCAAAGGGAAGACATCAACCAGATGGGCTCCTTTTATAATGTCCTTTCCCAAAGAAAGGGCCCAGAGGGGATGCAGTCTTTAGATGGCCTTACCATTTCCGACATCATAGAGCAGGGAAGGACCTTGAAGATAACTTACATAGATGGTCGCCTGCAACAGATCCAAAGGGAGATAGACAGCCTCAAGGACCCTTCTGAATTTTACCAGTATTACGAAGCCCAGCGCGATAGGGTAAAAATTGTGCTCCCAGAGGACGTCCAGGCTATAGAGGGAGAAACGGGCACTGTAGGAATGGTGAATATCTCCTTACAGGTGGAAAATGATTCGGATCTCCCTTTAGTGGACATCCAGAAGGCGTATTACGGGTCCCCTTGGGAGGCCATCCTGGTAGCCGATGGCCAGGAAAAGGTAGTGTCTTTAAATGGCAGTAGCTTTAAAAATGATGAGGGACTCCCAGTCTTTGAAAACGGAGGTATCCCGGCCCACACTTCCATGACCCTTCACATAGTGGAAGATATCTCCGATGCCAACTTTAGCTATCCCTCCAAAGAGCCTATACTTGTCAGCTTCCCAGAGGGTTTCGTCCCCTGCCTGGAGGGCTGGGAGAGGTCCTTTGAGGGGGAGGACTCCTTTAAGAGGATCTTGGAATTGGAAAAACAAGCTGCCCTGTTAAGAAAAGAGCTCTTGGAGACCAGGGCTTAATCTTAATAGGAATTTGGGCAAAGATCTAGTAGCTTTTGTAGCTTAAAAGGGCATAAAAAAAGGCGCGTAGCGCCTTTTTTTATTTCCCTTATATTTCCTATTTGTTTATCGCCCGGCCCAGGTCTATGCCCTGTTCTTTTAGCTGCTTGCGAATGACCTCAGGGATATCCGGCTCATCGTTTTTGGTATTGTAGATGGCCCGGCAGCTTGGGTTGGAACAGGCAAAGAAATCGTATTCCGAACCGGTTTTGTTACTTATCCCCTTGCGGTGAAAGAGGTCGCTCTGGCATCTGGGGCATTTGAAGCCGCTGGGTACATTACGGGGTGCGTTTTTGGCTCCGGGCTTACCGTTGTCATCTGCTAAGGTGGTTTGGCAGTCTGGGTAACCGGTGCAGCCCCAGAAGTTATAGCCGCGGCTTGTGGGATCGTCTGGTTTCACGATGTGGCGCAAGGGCTTGCCGCAATCGGGGCATTTGTAGTCGGAAACTGTGCTCTGTGACTTTATCCTCTCTGGGCCAGGACCGCCCATGTCGTCTTGAAAGGACTTTCCGCACTCTGCGTTGGTGCAGAGCCAATAGTCATAGCCAGACAGCTTGGCGCTTTGGTCCCTAAAGTTGTGCTTTAAGGGTGAGGAGCAGGCCGGGCACTTCTCACTGGTGATAACGGATTTGCGGATGGATTCAAAGTCCGGCGTATCTTTTATGTCCTCAAAGTAACTGCCGCAGGTGTCATTGGAGCATTTCCAGAAATTATAGCTCTTTTGGCCTCCCTCTCTTTTAATGTGGATGAGTCCGTCCCCGCAGTCGGGGCAGGTGTAATTAGAAAGTTCCGTAGAAGATGAGTTGTTGCCTGTAAAGTCGGGGGCACCGTCTATGTCATTGAAAAAAGAATTGCAATTTCTGTCCGAGCAGACCCAGAAGTTATAGCCTTTGGAGTCAGGGCTATCGGGCTTTATGTTGTGGCGGAGAAAATTGCTGCACTTGGGGCAGAGGATGGGACTTAGGATGGACTGGCGGGCTGTTGTGGGGTCCGGCTTATCATCTTTGTTTTCAAAGCGTGAGCCGCAGAGCTCATTAGTGCATTTCCAGTAATTGTAGCTATCTTTGGGGTTATCGCCCACCTTTACCAGGTGGGAAAGGGGCTTGCCACAAGAGGGGCATGAAACATCTGTCAAAAGGGGTCTCCTTTGGTAGGGGGACAAGAAATCTGGTTCTCCTGCCTTGTCATTAAAATAACTGCGGCATTGGCTATTGGAGCAACTCCAGTAGTTATAGCCGTTTTCACTGCCATCGCCATCTTTTAGGTTGTGCCTTAAAGGCTCATTGCACTTGGGGCAGGGGATTTGGGTAATAATGGATTGGCGACGGGTTTGGGGATCTGGGGCATTGTCTTTGTCGTTGAAGATGGTGTTGCAGTCGCTATTTGTGCATCTCCAGTAATTATAGGTGTCTTTGCGCTCCAAATGCCGCAAAGGTGAGGAGCATACCGGGCACTTTACCTCGGTGAGGCCTAGGATTCTAGGGGAAGACAGATCCGGGGATCCGTCTTTATCATTATAGGAGGCCTTGCACTTTAGGTTAGAGCAGGACCAGTAGTTATAGCCGCCCTCTCCGGTAAGACTTGGGGCCTTTAAGCTGTGCCTTAAAGGCTCATTGCACTGTGGGCAGGAGATCAAAGTTAAAATAGATTGCCTATGGGTTTCAAAGTTAGGGCTATCACCTTGGTCATCAAAGATGGACCCGCATTGGCTATCTGAGCATCTCCAGTAGTTATAGCTTTGGGCCTCATTTCCTTCCCGTTTTAAATGCCTTAAAGGGGAAGAGCAAAAGGGGCATTTAATGTCCGTAAGACCTCCTATTCTGGGCTTATCAAAATCAGGGGCTCCGTTATCATCATTGAATGTTGCCCGGCACTCTCTATTGGAGCAGGCCCAGTAGTCGTAGCCGCCTTTGCCATCTTGGTCCGGGGCCTTAATGTTGTGCCTTAAGAAAGATGCGCACTTGGGGCAGGTCTCTTGGGATTCTATGGACTGGCGGCGGGAGCTTAGATTAGGCTGGCCGTCTTGATCGTCATAGGAAGAGGCGCATAAGCTATTGGTGCACTTCCAGTAGTTATAGCTCTCCTCTGGGCTTCCTTCGCGCATAAGGTGCCTTAAAGGCTCATTGCAGGCCGGGCATTTAATGTCCGAAAGCTCAGAGCTTTTAAGGTTAGTAAGGTCCGGGGCTCCATTTTGGTCTGGGAAAGAGGCCCGGCACTGGCGGTTGGGGCAAGTCCAGTAGTCATAGCCGCCCTGGCCCAGCCCGTCTGGGTCCTTAATGCTATGACGCAACAATTCGTTGCACTTGGGGCAGACATAGTCCGAAGGTATGGACCTGCGGCGGGACTTTGGATCGGGTGCCCCGTCCATATCATTATAGATAGAGCCGCACAGGTCGCTGGAGCATCTCCAGTAGTTGTAGCTATCTGCCTTGCTTTGGCCCTCTCGGACCAAGTGCCGTAAAGGCTCATTGCAGGCAGGGCATAAGACATTGGTCTTCCCTGGGATCCTGGGGGAGTCGAAATCAGGGCTCCCATCCTTGTCCTCAAAAGAGGCGCGGCACTCTCTATTGGAGCAGGACCAGTAGTCATAGCCGCCCTGGCCTTGGGCGTCCGGGGCCCTAAAGATGTGGCGCAAGGGCTCATCGCACTTGGGGCAGGGCTCTTGGGTTTCGATGGACTGGCGGTGGGATGAGACTAAGGGACTACCATCTTTGTCATCATAGAGGGACCCGCAGCTAGGGTTGGGGCATTTCCAGTAATTATAGCTAGCGCCCTGACCCTCCCCTTGGCGCACAAGGTGCCTTAAAGGCTCTCCGCAGGAGGGGCATTTGACTTCGGGCTCCTGTGCGCTAAGGCCAAAATCCGGAGACCCATCTTTGTCTTTAAAAGAGCTGTGGCAGTCCTTATTGGAGCAGTACCAATAATTGTAAGCCCCCTGTCCCTGGGCATCAGGTCCTTTTACCGCATGCCTTAAAGGGGCGTTGCATTTGGGGCACCTTGCATCTGACTTAAGGGTGCGGCGCTGGGTACTAAAATCCGGCTCACCATCTTTGTCATTGAAATATGTAAGGCAGCTGCGGTCACTGCAGTACCAATAGTTATAAGAGCCCGCTTTGGTCTTTGGATCCCCTTCCCTGATGGTGTGCTTTAAATAGCTTTCGCAGTTGGGGCAAGTGTAGCCCGAGGTGAGGACCCGGCGTTTGGTACGAAAGTCCGGCTCTCCGCCGGCATCGTCATAAAAGGCACCGCAGTTTTCACGGGGACATTTCCAGTAGTTGTAACCAGAGGCGCCATTGGCTGCTTCCCTTTGCAAATGCCTCAGCCTAGCGTTGCAATCTGGGCAGGAAAAGGAGGGGGAATCAGCATCTGGGCCGTTGGCGTAGTCGGGTTTATTGTCCGCGTCATTGTAGTAAGTCATACAGCCTTCCTTTGAGCATCTCCAATAATTATAGTCGTTTTTAGGGTCATTTGAGTTTTTTTTTACCAGGTGCCGTAAGGGACTTGCGCAAACCCGGCAGGTATAGGAGCTTAAGGTGGATTGCCTTAGAGAGTTTAAGTCTGGGGCTCCAGCCTTGTCATCAAAATTGGCCCCGCAGTTAGGGTTCTGACATTTCCAGAAATTATAGCCCCCGGCTTTTAAAGGGTCTTTTTGTAGGTTTATTAAGGGCCCGCCGCAGGCGGGGCAAGAGTACTTATCGCGCCCCCTATTATTTCTGACAAAGGCTAAAAGTTCACTTGCCAAAGACTTATTGGCAGAGGCCACCACCTCAAGGTAAAGGGCTTTTCCTTTAGCTATCCCGTCTAAATCTTCCTCTAGGCTGCGGGTGAAGTTGTATTCCAAAAAACCGAAGTTCCCAATAAGATAGGAGATGAGGGTCTCGCCAGTCTCTGTGGCCATTAGCTGGCGCCTTTGGGAGGACTGGATATAGCCGCGGGAGGTGATGTTTTCCATGATGGCGGCGTAGGTAGAGGGCCTTCCTATGCCTCTTTTTTCCAATTCTTTAATGAGACTGGCCTGGGTATAGCGAGGGGGCGGGTTGGTCTTTTTGGTCTTAAGCTGGCTAGAATGAGGACTTAGTTTGTCCCCTTCCTTTAATAAGGGGACTGGGTTATTTAGCTCATCTGTTTCTTTATTTTCCTCTTCCGCCTGGTTATTGGGAGTAAGGACTTTAAAGCCGCTGGATATAAGCTTTCGTCCGGCAGCAATAAATTCTATAGTCTTGCCCTCAACTGCGGCTGTTAGTTTAGCATTCCGCACGGCATAAACTGCTTGGGAAAGTTGAGAGGCCATGGACCTTACCCAGATAAGGCGGTAGAGGGCCTTTTCTTTTTCTGTCTGGCCAGCTTCTTCTACCTTGAAGGAGGTGGGCCTTATGGCCTCATGGGCCTCCTGGGAACCCTCTTTGGCGCTAAATACCCTCGGTTCTGGGGGGAGGGGGTAGCCTTTTTCCGTAGCCATTTGTCTTATCTCAGCTATGGCCTCCTCTGAGAGCTTGGGGCTATCGGTACGCATGTAAGTGATAAAGCCTCCCTCGTAGAGCCTTTGTGCCAGTTCCATCGTGTCTTTGGGATCTAGCTTTAAGGTAATGCTGGAAGCCTGCTGTAAAGTGGAGGTGATAAAGGGAGCCGGAGGGTTTTCTTTGGTATTAGTTTCTGAAAAAGAGCTTACTATTAGCTCTTTTATGGCGCAAATTTTCTCAGCTAATTTTTTGTCTTGGAAATGGGACTGGCCTAATAAAAGAAGGTTTTTGGGATTTAAGACCGCCTTATAGGTATTGGGCTCTCCCTTGGGACCAAAGTACAACTCTACCCCATAGTGGGTTAGAGGCTTAAAGTCGCGGATAGCTCTCTCCCTTTCCACTACCAGGCGCAGGGCCGGAGACTGGACCCTGCCAGCTGAGAAGACCCTGCCTGAGGCCGTCTTTAAAGCTGATGACACAGTATAGCCAAAGAGCCTATCTAGGACCCTTCTGCCCTCCTGGGCCCTTACTAGATTCATGTCTATGGACCTGGGGGCAGCTAAGGCCTTGTTGATGGCAGTTTCCGTTATCTCGGAATAGGTGACCCTTTTGGGATCCTTTAGCTCCAAAGATTCTGCCACATGCCAGGCTATGGCCTCACCTTCCCTGTCCGGGTCAGTGGCTAAATAGACCTCTGATGCCGCAGATGCCCTTTGCTTAAGCTCTTCAATTACCCTTTCCCCCCGCTCTGTGGGGATATACATAGGCTTAAACTCAGGGGGATAGACCCCTAAGGTTTTTAGGGGAAGATCCCTAATGTGTCCTATGGAAGCTGCAATATTCCAGTCATCCTTTAAAATGGAGCGGATCTTTTTAATCTTGCCAGGAGACTCGACAATGAGAAGCTTCATGGACAACCTAGTTTCGAGAGTAACACTATAAGTGGTGGTGGGGGGTAAAAAAGTGCTAGAAATAGATACGATATTGAAGGCTAATTTAGTTAATTTACAATAATTATCATATATAAGTATTGTATTTGCCCTGAGGCTTTAAAAAAGCATTATAGCAAAACCCGGCCCCCTTGTGGAGGGAAAAAAACCAAAGATGCGCCCTTAGTCTTAGCCAAAAGCGTATCTTTGCCCTTTGCGGCCCCAGAGGGGAATTTACCTTGAAGGTTAGAAAAATATTTCTTTGGGACAAGAGGGAAGACAAAAAGGGCTGGGAAAAAAATAAAAAAGTTTAGATAAATCAGTTATTTACCAGATATAGGGGTAGAAAGGGGAGGGAAAAATCCCACGATTTAGGATATTTAATAGTAATAACGCCAACTTATTGGTCAAAAAATAACTTGTAAAATTGTGGTTTCAGTGCTACTCTTGGAAAACCCAAAAAATAAGCCAAAGGCCCCAAATGGGGGTTTTTATATATTTTAGGATGACGATCATTTGCTCATGTAAGGAGTTAAATTTTATGGCACTGAAAAGTAACGATGCCTTGGGGGTGGTAAATCGCGGAAACCCGGCTGAATCCGGACTTTGTACCCTATGCCAATGCGACTGTGCGGGAAAATGCGAGGTGTGGTTAAGCTGCATGGCAGGAAGGGAGCTAATATACCCTCGGGACTTCGGTAGAATAACCTCTGGGGCTGCCAACCTACGTGATACTGGGATAAGCTACGATACTGTGCGTATCATGGGGACAGCCTACGGGGCCCAGGACGGGCCGGTCTCAGCTGTCTACGGGGACGCCCTATTCACCGAGGTCTCTTTGGAGACGACATTTGGCGCTAAGACCAAGACCAAGGTGCGGCTCCCCTTTATGGCCGGGGCCTTGGGTTCCACCTTTATTGCAGCTAAGTACTGGGACGCTATGGCAGCTGGTTGCGCCATCTGCGGAGTGCCTATTGTCATAGGGGAAAACGTCGTGGGAGTGGACAGGAAGTCCACCATGACAGGGGGAAAGATTGAAAAGAGCCCTGAAATGGACAGGCGCTTGGAATCCTATCTGCGCTTCCACGATGGCTACGGGGCAGCCATCGTGCAGTTAAATGTGGAAGATACCCGCAACGGAGTGGCTGAATACTTGGCCAAGCACTATCGGGACAAGGTCATAATTGAGCTCAAATGGGGGCAAGGGGCCAAAGACATTGGCGGAGAGATCCAGGTAACTGATATCGAGTACGCCGACTTCTTGAAAGAAAGAGGTTACCTAGTGGATCCCGATAGCTCCCGGCCGGAGGTGCGCGAGGCTTACAAGAGCCATTCCATTACCGGATTTGCCCGCCACAGCCGTTTAGGTTACACCAACTTGGAAAGTTGGCAACAGGTGAGGGAGGACTTCTTAAAGGCGGTCTCCTTTTTAAGAGACCTTGGTTTTGAGCGAATATCTTTAAAGACCGGTGCCTACGGCATGGAGATCTTGGCCCTGGCAATCCGCCTGGCTTCCGAGTGCTCATTAGATCTTTTGACCATTGACGGAGCCGGAGGCGGCACCGGCATGAGCCCCTGGGATATGATGGAGCACTGGGGAGTGCCGCCAATCTTACTCCACGCCAAGGCCAGAGAGTACGGCGCAGTGCTTGCGCAATCCGGCCAAAAGGTGGTGGATATGTCCTTTGCCGGAGGCTTTGCCAAATCCAGTACCATCTTTAAGGGCCTGGCCCTGGGGGCGCCCTATACCAAGCTCATCTGCATGGGTAGGGCCATGATGATCCCAGGATTTTTGGGCTCCAACATAGAAGGCGTTTTAAAGCCTGCCAATAAAGCCCTGGTCAATGGAAACTGGGACAAGCTCCCTAAAGCCGTCTCAGACAGGGGCACAACTGCTCCAGAGATCTTTTCCGGCTACTACGAGGTCCAAAAGATAATTGGTGCCGATGCTATGAAAACAGTACCTTTTGGGGCTATAGCTATGTGGTCCATGTTGGATAAACTTGGAGCAGGTCTCCAGCAGTTCATGGCAGGGGAGAGGAAATTTTCCCTTGCCAGCCTGGACCGCGACGACATAGCTGCTGCCAACAGGGAAACAGCTAAGGAAACGGGCTTAGGCTTTATCACCGATATTGGCGATGAAGCGGCCCGCCAAATCTTAAAGGCCAAGTTTTAAAAAAACCTTAGCACATAAAAAACCCGAAGCTAATAAAAAGGGCGCCATAGGCGCCTTTTTTATTAGCTTAATCTATTTGTTTTCCCAGTTAGGGAGCTTAGGGACTATTTATCAGCCGCGGGTAAGGATTAAAGTTTGGGCAGATGATTAGCAAAAAAAGGCAAGATGACAGTAATTATAAGGCTTTTGGCCAGCCCTCTTATGGTTAAAGCTATGGGTAGGCCTAAAAGCACTAAGATCTTTTGTAAAAAAGGGAAATAAAGCTCTAAAATATTTGCCGCAATAATTAACAAAAGGGGAGCTTACAAAGGGAGAGAAGTCTAATGCCCCTTTGGTATCCAAAAATTTTTCTCTAGCTTTAAACATTTTTAGCTTTTAAAGCCCTATGTAGGAAAAGAGCTATCGTTTTGTTAGCTGCATAAATATTTTGCTTAAAATCAAAAGATTAAAAAATATTTTTCCAAATAACACAAAATACAAAGAGTTTCATATAATGCAGCATTAAATGCGCAATTATAATTATTGCAGCTGGATAAAACTGTTGATATACTTAATTTGCAAATAGGCTTTTGGCAAAGTCCTTAGTTTATGGTATGCCAACTTTGACAACGGCCTCAATGCTTCAAAGTCTCAGGATGCTTGATAGCTATCAAGTGATAATGCGACAACTATGCTTAGCATCTAAAACTACTGATATTATATATGTTATGGAAGATTAATCTTGGCATAATTTTTTTAGATCGCGGGCACTATATAATTAGTTTCTAGTTTATTACTTAGACATTTGACGGATAATTGGTGACAATATGTCATTTAAGATGAAGATATTTAGTGTTTGTATAGTTCTTGTGGCTGCAGCTGTAATTATTCCAATTTTTGGCATCAAATCTATGAGTACGTTATATGTGTCCATGCAAGGGGCCATAGAGGAGAGTACCGATGAAGACGGAAAGTTACTAGGTTTAAAATCTGATGCCAAGGAGCTTCATGTGCTTATTTTGAAGACTCTGCTAACAGATGATCCAAAACAAACACTTGTCTTAAATTCTCAAATGGAAGAATATTTAACAAAAAAAATACCCGAGCGCCTTCAAAATTTTGATGTAGAGCCAATGATGAGCGAAGCCTGGTCAGGCTATGTGTCCAACTGGAACAAAAGTCAAGAGTTGGTATTAAAGATATTTCAGCTTTGTATCAAAAATTCTGGATACTACGCTAAAATCATGGCTCAAGAAGGAAGCCCTAAATTTTGGGTAAGCTTCGAGGAACCATTACGGCAGATTTATAAGGAGAGCAGAAATATAAATACCCCGGACAGCATTGATGTTGCCTTTCAAGCAATGTTGGCCCTGGAAAAATCTATGGCCCTTCAGCTGTATGAGAAATTAGGGTCCATGGCTGTCACGCAAGAAGTTAGGGATCAATGGCATACTGCTGGAAATGCCAATCTCGACGGCTTTGTCCAGGAACTGGATAAATTGGAAAGGCTGCTTACAGACCCATCGATTAGTGACAGAGATCTTAAGGCCTTTAATGACAAGTTTTTACAGCGTGTCCCTGAAGCGGTGCAATTTCACGAAGACGGTACAATTCAAGTGAGTGATATTCCTGTGACCGCTCCACCTAGTTTTATCCACTCTGAGCTTCAAAGTGTTTCCAATGTATATTGGAAAAAATTGAAACCAAAAAGGGGGGTTGGAAGAATTATATTTCAACGCATCCAGGAAATGATAGATGATAATTCTAATATGAGGGCCCTGGAACTCATGAATACCCGACTGGTACCACTTTTGACCCAATCGGAAGAATTATTAACGCAGCTTACTCAATTGAGTCACCAGCACTTGACCAACACCGTAGAAAGCGCTCAAAAAACCTACGCCAAGGCGAAGCTCCTTTTGACTTTGGTGGCGGCTTTAGGCATTTCAATAGGTAGTATCCTGGCGGTAGTCCTGGTGCTCACTATGAACAAGAGCTTAAACGACATAATCTCTGAGCTATCTTCCAAGGCCACGGAACTGGAGAATCTGTCCAGTAAGATTGCCGCATCTTCACAGGCCACAGCGGAAGGTACTTCAGAAAGTGCCGCTTCCTTGGAGCAGATCCGGTCCAACATGGAGGACCTAAACTCCAAGACCAAATTCAATGCCGATAAGGCCGTACAGGCCAACAAGCTGGTGGAGCAGATAAAGGTCTCGGTGGACAAGGCGTCCATTTCCATGAAGGACGTCATAGAGGCCATGGAGAGCATATCGATATCCGGCAATGCAATAAGCAAGATAGTCAAGACCATAGACGAGATAGCCTATCAGACCAACCTCTTGGCCTTGAACGCCTCGGTGGAGGCGGCACGGGCCGGGGAGGCAGGTGCGGGCTTTGCAGTGGTGGCCGACGAGGTGCGTAACCTTGCCCAGAGGAGCGCTGAGGCGGCCAAGAACACAGCTGTGCTCATAGAGACCACCATCAAGAACATCAACTCCGGTTCCGGGATGGTGAACGCCACAAACGATAACTTCATGATTGTGAGAGAACACCAGCCCCAGCTTTTAAAGCATATAACAGACGTCACAGAGGCCTGCTCTGAGCAGAGTGTTGGCATAGAGCAGATAAATAGGTCCTTAATTGAGATAGATGCGGCCACCCAAAATAACTCCAGGAACACCGAGGAGACGGCTGCCACTTCCGAGGTACTCCTTAAAGAATCCGACAATGTCCTTTTTGTGGTTGGCAAGATTAGGGAGATGGCCGAAGGGAAGTCAAAAAATGGCAAAGGCCCTGGGGGAGAAGTGTCCTCCAGGACAAATCATCTGTCAGGTCCCCTCAAGAGACCTGGGGCGAAGTCCAAGAAAAATGGAAAGGGCACCTAAAAATAGAGCCCAATTTAAGGGGCCCTAAGTTTTGGAAAGTCCTAGCCAAGCCTTTTACAATTAAAAATTCCTTTTTTTAGAGCCTCGAGCGTCAAGTTCGGGGCTTTTTTTGGCCCTTGGGGCAGAGAGGATTTTAAAAAAAAGCTAAAAAATGCAAATTTTAAACTAGATTTTTTATAATGTGGACTGGGGAAGGGAAATCACTTTTTTATTTGTGGGTTGCGATAGGTAAGTCCACCTAATAAATGTAGTTAAAATGGTCCCAGGCCAGGAAAGGCCATTTTTCTTTTTTGGGGCTATTATTTCTTGAATTTTGAATTCTATTGAAATATAATCTTGTGGCGAGAACTCATGTGTTGTTAAAAATGTAGTTTAAAATTAGTTAAAACTTTTTTTTGGAGTTTTTATGAGTTTTCCACAAGGGCTTTTCTGTGGGACCCTAGCTGAAGTCAAGGTGCGTTTTGCTAGCGCCAAAGGGAAAGCCATAGCTTTATTTCGAGAAACAATTCCTCCGAAAAAAATGGTTAGGACACTTGTAGCATTTAATCTTTTTTGGGGCCAATTTCCCTTTTGGAAAAAGGACCCTCTATCTTCCAGGAGGTATGTGTAATGTCATTTGTTTTTGAGTCTGGTAAACACCCTTACAGGTATGTTTACTTGGGGGAGGCCTATAGGGACATGGAAGGCCGACCTCGCAACAGGAGGGTCCGCATTGGCAAGGTGGAACCCGTCTATAATCTAAGGCTTTACTACCATGATTTTTTGGTGTGCCGGGTGATAAACGGGATAAATATCCCGCCGGAACTCCAAAAAAGCGCCAAGGAGGCCATGGATGACATAGCCGTAAAGTTCCCCAAGCTTTTGGAGACTTTCAATCAGTACAACCCCATCAGAAATGGGCTCCAGAGGAGGGTTTTAACGCCTTTGTTTTCCATCCAGGACATCAAGGACTCTGTAATTGTGGACTTTGGTGCAGTGCACCTGTGCAAAAAGATCCTAGAGAGCCTGGAAGTGATGACCCATGTGGAGGAAGTCTTTGAAGAGAGCTTTAAGGACATCTTAAATGTGGGGATCTTTTTGGCCACTTCCTCTGAACCCATGGACAATTTCCTGCAATGGGCAGGCAAGGTGGATGTTTTCCCCATCTCCCCCAAGTTCGACCTAGTTAAGGACCCCGTAAGGCAATTAAAAGAGGAACGCTTCCTAAAGTTTTTTAGGGGCTATGCCTTGGCCCAGGACGACTCCAGCACCTACAACTATGTGCTTGACATTAGGGAGGATTCTGAAAAGGGACTTGAGGAGGAACCGCCCTTGATTGACAGGCACCAATTTATCGTTGGGGCCACAAGTGGTCGCCCTAAGCTCCTATACTCACCCGGCCGCCCTGCCCAGGGGCCCTCTTTTACCCTTTTAGAAGAACAGAGCAGCTCCCCTAAGGTCATAGTGGAAAGGATCTATAACTTAGGGACGGAAGACTCCTTGGATAAGCTCTTGAACCGTTATCAAAAGGCACAATTCGTTTGCGAAATCCCCCAGAGTTCCCCCTTTTTGCAGGAGATTCTTTACCGTATCCAGGGGATGACACAAGACGCCATGAGTGCCAAGGAAAAGGAGCCCTTAGAGGTAACTGTGACCTTGAGGGCCAAGGACGGGACTCCCTTGTATCTCTTTTTTGAAAAGGAGGACAGAGAAAGTCCACTTAAGGGCCAGGACAAAAGGACCAATGAGGAGGGTTTTAGGGTTCTGGCAACTAACTTTAAAAAGGATATGAGCGAGGCAAAAAGGCTTCTCCAAGTCAGGTCCTTTTTGGAAGAGGAGTACTTGAAAATCTACAGGCGCTTGAAGGTGATTTATCAGAGACAAGACTACAAGAAGTACCTCACAGGTGCTGACTTTTTGCTTTTTATTGCCTTGACCATCAAAGTCTACATCTACCTTGTTGTAAGTGCCAAGGACTCACCTTTAAGTAGCTACACCATAGAGCAAATTATCCTAAGCATGGAACACTTAAAGAAGGTGACGGTTAAATCCGTTTCTTTCATACAGACTTTAAATAGTGTCCACTGGGATATTTACAAGTCCTTCGGTGTAAGCTACGAAGAGATAAGGCTCTTGGAGAGCAAAGTGGATTAATGTTAATTGTATAAGTAAGTGATCTTATAGCTATGATAAAACCAACCACCATAAGGATTTAGGTAGTGAGCGAAAATTGCCCATAATTTGAAATCCCCCATTAATTAACTACCAGCCTTTCTTGGTCCCAACTTTGCAAAGTCTTCATCCAGTCATCTATTTTAGTTTTTTTAAATTTAAGGGCACAGGTGACTTTGATTAAACCAGTTGGCACAGCCTACAGAAGAACTTGTAAAGCGGTTTTATCTACCTTGGTTACAAAAAAAATCCTTAGAAATTCTATATTTGCTAGATAAAAAATAAATAATAGCCGTTTAACTGTACCTTTTTCTTTAAGTCGCTTCCATTTCCCAGAGAACTTCCCATATCCCGCCATTTGCCTTAGAGCGTCCCTATCAATAATTATAAATCTTTGGCTCTTTAGTAATAAAAAAAGCAAAAGCCATAAGCATCATATTATGCGCCTTAGGCTAAGCTGCCCTTAGTTTATGGGTTCAAAGTCAAAAAGGAAAAATTGGCACAGTTATGGGATCTTTTTGGCATTCATTTGGGAAGCTAGAAATTTTTGCCCTTGACCCTAGCTAAAAATTGTAAAAGCTCTAGAGGCAAAGCTGCCCCTTTTGCTATGGCGCCTAAGGCCCAAAGGAGTGCTTTAGTGGGGCCGCTTGGAGGGCTGATAGTAGGGCCGCAGGGCTGCAGGGCATGGCTGATAGTAGGGCCGCAGGGCAGGGCTGCAGAGTAAGGCTGCAGAGTAGGGCCGCAGGGCATGGCCACAGGGCAGGGCTGCAGAGTAAGGCCGCAGGGCAGAGCTGCAGAGTAAGGCCGCAGGGCAGAGCTGCAGAGTAGGGCTGCAGGGCAGGGAATTGGGATTACGTAAATTTTCTATAATATTTAATTTTTTCTATAAAAGTAATGCTTTAATATATAAAATATTAATTTTATAGATGTTTTTACCTCTTTATACCCACATAAACAGTCCCTTTTCTACCTTAAAACGCTTGACAAGTCATTCTTTTTATTATATTTTGCTTAAACTGTTTGGGCTTTAGGCCCCCGGCTAAGAGGTGCGCCTCTTTGCTGGTCTTTTTTTATGACCGCAACTTTTTGCGAGTTCTAACAATTTTTCCCAGGGGTCGTTAACTCAGCTGGTAGAGTATCTGCCTTTTAAGCAGGGAGTCGTGGGTTCAAATCCCGCACGACCCACCACTACATATATATTTTTGTCCCCATCGTCTAGCCTGGTCCAGGACGCCGGCCTTTCACGCCGATAACACCGGTTCAAATCCGGTTGGGGACGCCACGGCCCTAATACCCTATGGTGGTAGGCGGAATCTTGAGAGTAAGTCTTCTTACTCTTTTTTTTTGCCTTACTGCTTTTAAAAACTAGTCAAAGAATTAGATTTTTTCCCTTCTGAACTAATAATAATGCTAGCTAGTGGTCCTTATCTAGAAAAGTGGGGATAAAAATTATTGATCTTAGAAATTGTTTTCTAGCTACATTATATAAAGCCACTTGAGGTAAGAAAAATACCAAAGCGGTTAAAAAAGAAATACTATTTTAGTAGTACATAAACCTATGACAAGCGCATTTCTCAATATCTTTTAGGCTTTATATAATTAATTATCTATTTTTTAAAAATTTCTTCTTTTTGTTTCATTAAAACTTATTAGCTAAATAAATAAGATTAAATATATTATTATATAAAATATTTTAAAGTTATGCCGTGGCCCTTGGCTTTCAAGGCTAAAAACATAAGAACTTGCCGGAAAGGGGCTTTGTTGCTATAATTGTTTTTTTAGACTTAAATATGCTAGGCTTGAGTAACAAGTCCTTTTTCTTTTTGTAAAATGGCAATTAGATCAAACGATCTTATGTGAATATTTTATTTTTGCTGTTTTTTTGTGTTTTCTGGCATTTGCAATAGCTTTTTTTCAAAAATGTTAAAAATTTTTCATTTTTTAGCTTGTTTTAATCTTTGTTCAGTAAGTCCGCAGAAGAGAAATGGATTCCACTCGCATAATTACCATTGACGGGCCTGCGGCATCGGGCAAATCGACCCTCGCCAAGAAATTGGCCCAAAAGATTGGTTGGAGCTTTTTAGATACCGGTCTTCTCTACAGGGCACTGGCCTTTGCCGCCCAAAGGGCCGGGCTTTTGGAAAAGGGACCGGAAGAATTGGGCCGCTTTGCCTGTCAACTAAAAATAAAGGTGCTTTTGGAAAAGGACCGCAACAGGGTCTTTTTAGACGGAGAGGAACTAACGGACCTCTTGCGGACCCCTATGATCTCCCGGGCTGCCTCCCAGGTCTCCGCTGTAGGCCAGGTGCGCAGCTCCCTAAGGGAGCTCCAAAAGACCTTAGGGGAGCGTGGGAACTTGGTAACAGAGGGCAGGGACCAGGGATCAGCTATATTTCCCAAGGCACGATTAAAGTTTTACCTCACGGCCAGCCCTGAGGCCAGGGCCCAAAGGCGCTATTTAGAGTTGGGAAAGGACTCTGGGCCCCTTTCTGCCATCCTCCAAAGCGTCTTGGAAAGGGATCATCAGGATTCCACCAGGGCCGATGACCCTCTGGTGATACCGGCAGGTGCCGTAAAGGTGGATTCGACGGACAAAAGCCTAGAAAGCGTCTTCGAGTTCATGCTCCAAAAGGCCATTTCGGTCTTTGGCGTGATTTGCAAATAGACTCTGGAAGTAAATAATGTTGGAAATTATTCAAATATCTTACAAGAAGCTTAGGGAAAGATGCCCCCTAAGCTACGTGATGGATGAGGCATAAGATGGGTTTAAGAATCAAGATCCTTTCTGCTCTATGTGCCATGGCCTTTGTTGTACTGGCCCTTTTTTTGATTTCATTGAAGATGACCCAAAATATGGGAGACCATATCCGGGAGCGTTCCAGCCAGGCAATAGGGGAGATGGCGGATCAGATGCGCCAAACTGAACAGACCCTTACTGTCCAGACCATCAGGGCTGAGATGGTGCCCATTTCCGAACTCTTGGGGGCTACGCAAAACTTTGTCTTAGAATCCCAGGGCTTCTATTTAGGGGAGATGGAATACGTCCAATTGAATCCTCAACTTTTATCCACTGCCCTAAAGCAAATAGAAAATTATGTAAAGGCTTATCTCTCCAGGGCCCCAGAAATGGTTTCCAGCTTGGGAGTTACCTTTGAGGAGGGAGAATTTTCCCCCGCAAGACCATATTTCTTGCCCTATGTTATTAGAAATGGGAGCGAAGTGGTTTATACAGACACTCTTGCTTTCATTGCGGATTTGCCTCCTGGAACAGAACCCACCCCGGCCCAGCTCCACGAGGCTATGGAAGAGGAGACCTCCCTTAGCTACTACGTAACTACCTTTCCCAAAGGACACAGTAAAAATGTTCCTCTGCCGGAAATGGTCAAGTGGACTGAGCCCTATGTGGATCAAATTACCGGGACGGTAATGATATCAGCCACAGGTCCTTTAAATACCCCAGACGGTCCAGTGGGGGTAGTATTTGTGGATCTCTCCTTAAAGATCCTAGGAGATATCCTAGGAAGGCTCACAGAAGGATCCAAACAAGCAGTGTCCATCAGCTTTTCTGCTGGATCCCACAGTGTCATAAATGCCTTAGGCTATGACGCACTTGTGCCAAAGAAGTTGGACACCCCAAGTGAAGACGGCAGCACCATGGAGATCCACAATTTAAACGAGGCCCCCTTTGGCGTGGAGGTGGTAAGGCTATTTGATAAATTAGCACCCTTTGAGGCGGCCATGGATACTGTGGAATGGAATGGTGTCAAAAATACCGTTATCGTCTACAACGAGGCCGATGTCTTAGGCTTTGTCACCATCATTCCGGAAGAGCAGTTTTACTCCATGGCGCACAAGGCCGAAAATCTAATAGAGGAGCTAAACTCTAGCCAAGAGCGCGATGTTAGTAGAATTAAATTCTTGACCCTTGGGGCCCTGGTGGTCATCGCTGCCATAGTGGTCTTAATACTCGTCTTTGTCTTAAAGGCCACAAGGAAACTTTCGGCAATGGTCTTGGATCTAACAGACGCAGCTGGAGATTTGGAGCGTACGAGTTCCGATGCCTCGGAGATCGCCAGCGATTTGACCCGTGACAGCCAGAGCCAAAGGGATGCCCTTTCCAGTACTGAAGATGCCTTAAAGCACATAACCGTCCAGATAAACGACTCCACACGCTACACCCATGACTGCGATAGTGCCATGCAGAACACAGTAAATGAGGTGGAGCAAGTGGACGCCGTGGCAGCTGAGATGCGCCATGCTATGGAGTCCATCTCCGAGTCCACCCACGAGATAACCAAGATCTTAAAGGACATGGAGAGCATCTCTTTTCAGACTAACCTTTTAGCCTTAAACGCCTCTGTGGAGGCAGCCCGTGCCGGTGAAGCCGGCGCAGGCTTTGCTGTGGTCTCTGAAGAGGTGCGCAATTTGGCCGCCAGATCGGCTGAAGCTGCTTCCCGCACCGAGTCCCTTGTCCAGGAGTCCATCAAGAGGGTAGCTGAAGGTCAAAATGCCGTAAATAGGCTCCTAGAAGGCTTCGAGAAGATCCAACATGTCATGACCAATGCCTCGGAAAAGGTGGAAAATATCCAGAAGGCCAATGAGGAGCAAAATGTTGCCCTGCAGCAGGTCTCCTCTGTGATAAAAGAATTGGAGTCGGTTGTGAACAATAATGAGCAGCTGGCTGGAAGGTCAGGGTTAAACTCCGGGGAGCTGGCCCGCAGTGCCCGCACTTTAAATAATGCCGCCCTTTCCATAGGCCTCCTTATTGATGGGGATAAAACCCAGAAATATAAAGACTAATCCCCTAAAGCTTTTTTACTACTGGCTAAAAAATAAACGCCGGTAAAAGCTAAGGCTTTTACCGGCGTTTAAAGTAAAAGATTAAAATAGTAATCTCTATTATTAGACCCTTACGGAAAAGAGGCTTCCCAGGTCAGGGGCCCTATAATAGCTTTTTGAGTAACTATCCTGGACCTTGAAGTTATTCTGAATCTGGCCTTGGACCTTGTTTATTATGGGTATGAGGTCTTCTGTAAATATCGAGGCGTCCAGGCCTTCGCTCTGGAGCTCCTGCAAGGTGGCCCTGATGGTACCAGGGATATCCACTTTGTCTGTCCCTTGAAGGTTAGAAGCGTTATTGATAGAAGTTTCGCTAGCAATACTGGCCTCTTTTTCCACCTCTTCTGCGGCTTTGTCAGCTACCTTGTGGGCTATCTCGTCTTTGGTGACCTCTCTGTCGTCCTTTTTGTCCGACTTATTCTCTTGGGTCTCTTGGAGCTTCTGGACAGTATAGCTAGCTACTGCTATGGTTAAAGCCCCGTCACTTGCATCCCCTTGGGCATTTAAGAGGATAGTAGCCTTAAGCCGATTGGCTTCTAGGCTTCCTTGTGTGGAATCCACCTTGTTTACCAGGTTTTCCGCAGCCTGGGTGATCCTATCTAGCTCGGCTGCATTTTTTTCGCCACTAAGTCCTGTTTCCTTTAAACGGGATTTTAGGCTTTCTACGAACCTGGAGCTTGTGCTTGTTGTGTTGTAACTTTCTGTCTCAATTTCTACAGGGTAGGAAAGGACGTCTTCGCTTTCTTCCGCCTGGATTAGCAAGTTATCAGTGGAGGAATCCTCAGTGACATTTTGCGGGGGCAGAAGAGTTCTCCCACTATAGAGGAGAGCGTTATTCGCCATGGTTAGAAGAGAGCCAATAATCATGATAAGTCCCTCGTTTTTATCCTTAAGGGAAAGAAGTTATACAATGGAGCCCAGTCCAAATATTATATCGGAAGATGAATGATAAATCTTTAGTGTTTTTACGACAAAAAAGTTATCTGTGAGTTATACCTAAAGGAAATTAAAAGCTAGTATGAGAGACGCTTTAATTTAAGCTTAGGTAGCTCTCTATTTTAATGTAAAGGTTAATCCTCTTCTGGTTTTCTGGAGGCAAATTTTCTGGCTATCTGGGCGCAGACTAAGAGCTGGAGCTGATGGAAGATCATAAGGGGCAAGATAATAAGACCTGCTATGGACGGGGAAAAGATGATACCTGCCATGGGTACTCCGGCCATGAGGCTCTTTTTGGAGCCGCAGAAGATGATAGAGATCCTATCTTCTATCTTAAAATTTAGTAATTTTCCCAGAACAGCTGTAATAGTAAGGGCCAGGGCTAAGATTACCATGCAGCACAATAGTATTATGAGAAACTGGGTCAAATCCAATAAATGCCACAAACCTTCCACAGTGGCCCCAGAAAAACTCACAAAGACGATAAAGATAACCGAAAGCCTGTCGGTTATCGCTAAAAGTCCGTCGTGGTGCTCGATAAAGTCCTTGGTCCAGCGCCTGGAAAGCTGACCTAGGGCAAAGGGAAAAAGAAGCTTAAGGCACAGGTCCCATAGGATATCTAGCTTGGTAGCTGCCATAGGTACATCTAAGATAAGACTCACAATGAGGGGGCTTACAAAGACCCCTAAAATACTGGAGGCTGAGGCAGCCGATACTGCCAGGGCAATATTTCCCCTGGCTATGGAAGTAAAAGTTATTGAGGACTGGACCGTGGAGGGAAGGGCGGAAAGAAAAAGGATACCCATTAAAAAATCTGGCTTTAAAACTAAACCCATAAGCGGAGAAAGAAGTAGAGCCAGGATGGGAAAGAGGAAAAAGGTAGATAGTATGATGATAATCTGCGCCCTTATGGCGCTGATTCCGGCTAAGAGCTTATCCGGGGAAAGCTTTGCCCCGTGGAGGAAGAAAAGAAGGGCCACCACAAAGTCAGTTAAGATATCAAAAAAACTGGCTAAAGCCCCGGTGGGAGGAAAAAAGAGGGCCAGAAAGATGGCCACCAAGAGTCCCACGGTGAGAAAGTCAAAGAAATTTCTAAGTGCGCAAGTAACTTTGCCCATGGCAATATCCAAAGACTTTTGGTTAAATGAGAGCCTTTAACTGGAAGATTAAATCTTAAATAAATAAGCTTTTTTAGCCCTCTTAGGCTAGGGGCCTTAGCTTAGAGAAAAATGCTCTATTTATATCCCCTATATCCCCAAATCCGGCTTGGATCTGGGGAGGTATTTATTTTTTTCCCAAATCCGGCTTGGGCCTTGGGGGGGCATTTATATTTTCCCCAAATCCGGCTTGGTCCCGTGGGAAAACGGGAAGGCCGTGGGGATTTACGGGTTTATTGGCATCTTGGGGCTTAAGCTGGTAAACAGGGCTATGCTTATTGGCCTTATGCCTACCATAGAGTCTACCCTCTTCCAAAACTGCGCGCAAGGCTACGTAGAATTCTTTTAAAAAGAGGTGATAGTCATCAAAAGATAGATTATCTGGAAGGGGGTAGGCTATCTTTCTAGCTATTTTTACTGCCACGTTTTTATAGGCGCTTTTTCCTTCGCCAAAGAGTTTTTTGCGGAGGATCTCCTCTAGGATCTGCAATTCATAGCTACCGTAGACCGAAAGTTGCTCTTTGGAAAAGCTAAAAAGGCTTATCTCTTTTTTGCTAAGGTCAGCTAGTTCAGGTAAGAGCACCTTATCGGGGACGCTTATGACAACAGTACCGGCTATTAGATCCCCCACCCTCAGGCGGTCTTTGTTCCAAAAGGGAAAAAGGGTAATAGCTATGAACCAGGCAAGGGGAACAATTAGGTACCAGAAAAAGTCGCTGGTCAAGTCTCCAAAAAGGAATAGCAAAGGTAGGAAGAGCTCCAGCTGGCGGGTGAGATTGCGGGCCACTACAGCAAAGGCCGTGAGTTCTCCGCCTTTGCGGTTTATTACCCTTAGGTGATTTATCTTTTTCCCCGGTGTACGGCCCTGCCAGGCCAGCTCAAAGAAGATAAAGTAGCAGTTATTGATAATAAAGCTTACAAAGACCAGTAAGTTGAGAAAGACAGTATTACTTAGGTCCGCCAAATAAGTAGGCAGTAAGGAAATGCACACATTTATGGAGGTGATGATAAAAAGGTCTACGGCAAGTGAGGTCACCCTTTCATTTCTAGACGCTAGTTCCAGCCTCAAGGGTAGTCCTTCCGGGGTCATGAGGAATCTTTCACCCTTTTTGGCAGCCCAAGAAAACTCAGAGAGATACTTTTGGCGCCTTTTATCCGGCACATTATAGTAGATCTTTGAGCCATAAGGCCTAGTATCCTGCCAGATGGGAACAGGCGGAGGCGTAATTAAGCGTTTTAGTCTACTTTCCCCCATGGTCCCTTCCCTGGTAGATAAAATAGTAATACCAGAAGATGGCCGTCATAGCGGCCATGACAAATCTTCCAATGGTTGTTCCAATTAATTGCCTGAAACCCCCTTCAAAGATTGCGGCTATAAAGAGCATGAAAAAGGTACCCAACATGACTAATGCAGCTTGTTTGCCGTAGCTGGAAAGGGCTTTAAGGCGGTTCATGTGCCCGGGTAAGAGCATGCGGTGGGCAATAGAAAGTCCTGCCCCCGAGGCCAATAAAATGGCCAAGATCTCTGTGATGCCGTGGATAGAAAGCCAGGCTATGTAAGGGATAGCTAGGCCTTTGGCCTCATGGAGGGAGACTACGGCACCCAATACTTGACCGTTTCCAAAGGTGAGATAGATGGTAGGTATCCCAAAGAGAAAGGAGGTGGAAAAGGAAAGGAGTGCTACCATGGTATTGTGGCGAAAGAGAAAATTAGCAAAGCTTATGAAAGTGTCTTCAAAGCCAGGCCAAGGAGGGAAGATCTCGCGCTCTAGGATATTTTCCGGGGTATCAGTAGGTGAGATGGGGGCTAAGTCCTGGGGGACAATGGTGTGGAAATTGTTACTGTCCATCTGCACCACGAGAAACCCAGAGATAAAGCCTGCCACTAAAATGATAAAGGCAGCAAATATATGCCACTTTATGGATCTTACTGCCTGGGGAAAGTCTTTTTTAAAAAAGGAGGATATTAGCTGCCAAAAACTTTGCCTGGGACCGTAGACTGCCACGTAAGCCCTAAAGGAAAGGTTCTCTAGATACATAAGAAGGTGTCTATCTAAGATAATATGCCTTGCCACTGCTAAAGAAGACAAGGTCACTTGGTAGAGGCGGGGAAGCTCCACGTCCTCTTCAGCTGTTAAGCTCTTTAAACCCTTCTTTTCCAGGCGGGTAAGTAAACCCTCCAACTTACGCCAACTTTCCTCCCTGCCTTTGCGGAAGCGAGCTGAGCGCAGGGCTAGGTCTTTAGTATTTTCCAGGTCAGTGGAGGAGTGTAATTCATTGGAGCTTAAAGGCGCGCCCTTAGAGCTTTCCTTAAAAGCTGTATTATTGGAGTAGGGGTCCATCAGAGAAGACCCCTTTCTTTAATAGTTAGATAACGGTTAATGAGGCTTCCCCCCAAGGCCTGTGGGGGAAGGTCTATACAAAAGACCCCTAAGCGGCTCATGCGTTCTAAGACTATAGCCCTTTCCTTTTTAAAGCCGTCGGCTATGACGGATTCTGCCATGCTCTGAAAAGAGCTTGGTTTTTCTTCAGTCAGATTCAAGGTCAAGGGATCCGGGGTAGAGACAAATACCACAAGGTGTTTGCGGGAGATCTGCTCTAGGCATTCTATAAGTAGTGAGGCTGCAACAGAATCTCCAAACTCAGTAAAAAGTACCACCAGTGCCCTTTGATGGAGCTTAGCTGAAAGCTCAGATAGACATAAGGTAAAATTGGTCTCTGCGGCACTGTAATCCAAAGAAGCTGTAAATCTCTGGAGCTTTAAGAAAAAAGAAGGGGTGCGGCCAGGTGCCAAATAGTGTCTAAAGGTGAGGTCAAAGCCGCAACTTCCCACAAGATCGCCGCTCCGCAGAGAGATCCAGCCTAGCATCAAGGCAGCCCTAATAAAGTGATCCAACCTTGGGGCAGAGCCTATGGGCTCTAGCATGAGCCTTCCGGTGTCAAAACCTAAGATTATCTGATTATTGCGCTCCAGCCTAAATTCCTTGGCCAAGAGCTTTCTAAAACGGGCTGAGCGTTTCCAGTCTATGAAGCGGTTATCCATGCCCAGGGCGTATTCCGTGAGGTTTTCAAACTCAGAGCCCATGCCTTTATAGCGGAGGATCTTTACCCCAAGCTGGGCATCTTTTGAGAAATACTTCAAGGCTTCCTCATGGATGCCATTGATATTTTGGAGGACATCTATAGTTTTATTGATGTCTATCTTTTTGCGCAATTCTAAAAAGCCAGCCGGTCCCCTCCAGGCCAGAAATACCCCATTTAAAAAGACCTTGCCCCTCAAGGTGGGAGTAAGGGAGAATTCTCCCTTACCTTTTGCGGGGTCCAAGGTGATGGTAATTGGCTCACAGAGGCTAATCTTGCCCGATAGGGAAAGTAGGGCCCTTACCTTCAGAGCCCCTTTTTTAGGCTCTAAGGTCATAAGCTCTAAGCTTATTGGGGCACTGGTACCTACGTAGAGGATCTGGGGACAATCAAAGGAGAGGGTCATGCTCTTTGCCCCTGGGCTAGCTAAAAAGTCATAGATGCAGAGGGCCAGGGCAAAAAATGGGAGGTACAGACAGGCTAGGGCAGCATCAGGGATAGCTGAGACTAAGATGAAGCCTAAAGGGACGGAAGCGGCCACTAAGATGGCGCATCTGGGGGTAGGGACCATCATCTGGGGGCCGGCACCTGTCCTAAGAGCTCATAGATAATCCTATCCGGCGTTACCCCTTCTATGTCCGCCGAGGGCGTTAAGTACAGGCGGTGGCGCAAAAGCGCCGGGGCTATGAGCTTGATGTCATCGGGGAGGACAAAGTCCCTCCCTTGGACTGCTGCCTGGGCCCTGGCAGCAGCTGAGAGCATATTGGAGGCCCGGGGCGAAGCCCCGGTCTCTATGGCCGGGTGGGAGCGGGTGGCCCTCACTATATTTACTATATACTCAGCCAAAGGATCCGAGAGCTTGATATTGGCAACTGTAGTTCTGGCATAGGCAATATGCTCTTTGGAGATAAGCGTTTGGATACCGTAGGAATCAGGCTTAGGCATGACAGTGCCGCCGCCGTGGCGGCGGACTATCTCCACTTCCTCATCTAAACTGGGGTAGTCCAGTCCTATTTTAAAGAGAAACCTATCCAACTGCGCCTCGGGTAGGGGGTAAGTGCCTTGCTGCTCTATGGGGTTTTGGGTGGCCACCACCATAAAATTTATCCCCAGGTCATAGGTATGCCTATCAATAGTTACATTGCGCTCGTTCATGGCCTGGAGTAGTGCCGCCTGGGTCTTGGGGGGTGTGCGGTTAATCTCGTCGGCCAAGAGGACTTCTGTAAATATTGGCCCTCTGGTCAAGACAAACTCATTGGTCTGGAAGTTAAAGATATTGGTACCTAAAATATCCCCTGGCATCATGTCCGGGGTAAACTGTACCCTTCCAAACTCCAGGCCCAGGGCCATGGCAAAGGACTGTACCAAAAGGGTCTTCCCAGTACCAGGGACCCCTTCCAAAAGGATGTGACCTCCGGCTAATAAGCTTGTGAGCATCAGCTCTACCACATTTTTCTGGCCTACTATGACCTTGCCTACTTCCATGCGAATGGATTCAATTATTTTTCCAACTTGTTCCAGGTCCAATTTCTATCTCTTTCTTCCACTGATGGAATTGCCTTGCGTAATAAAGCAGGCGCGAATAGGATAAAGGGGTGCTAAGTGCTGCCATTTGGGCTTCACTATAGAGCTTATTGAAACTTTTGACCCTCATGCCCATGGGGACTCTGGGACCCAGCCAGGAAACAAGCTCTTGGCTATTGGCCAGTAGCTTACGGGGGGCATGGAGGGTGCGGGCTATTTTTTGGGTCATCAAGGCAATATACTTTAAATAGACTTCCCTTTGGTGTCCAGCACGTTCTAAAAGGCGCGCTGTATTTTTAATCAAGGGGCCATGGCCAGGGTGGTAAGGCTCCTCTTCTTCCTTTTCTGGCCAGAAGCGCTTAAGGCCAAAGACCAAAAAGAGGATGGTGGCAATTAAAGTCAAGATAAGGATAAGGAGATAGGGATATCTTAAGTAGTTATCTAAGTCCAGAAATTTAGATGTGGCACTTTCGCTAGGAAACAAATGTGCCTCATCAAAGGTGATGGTCCCCCTTGGGATATTGGACATCCAGAAACTTGTCATATCTAGACTAAAGCGCAAATTATCTTCTTTTAAGATACCACTATTGGAAAGGGCATCTGGATCAGCTAAGATCCAAAGTCTTGCCCCGCTTTTAAGGTACAGCTCTCCCAAAAGTATCCCTTCCGGATAAGAGATAATGGGCCTTAGTCCCGCCATCTTTAAAAGCTGCCTGCCCCCAGAAGTTAAGAGGGGCTCACGCTTTATCTCATTGCGCATGGGAAGGGATAGTCTTGTGCTGCGGACTATCAAGCTGGTATTTTCTGTTATCAGAAAGACGAGGTTTTGTACTATTTCCGGATCCATTAAAGATGCCCCTTCTATCCAGTCTGGGCGCGCCCTATTGGCCTCGGCCTGCCACTTGGGTAAGATGAGTAAAAGGTTTGCACTAGAGTCTTTTATCTCATTTAGATCGCGCGCCGCCAGAAAGGTGAAATAGGGCGCAGCTAAAATAATACCTGCCCCGGGTCCTTGAGGTAAGAGGTCACCAGCCAGCCTTCTTTCCACCAGGCCCCTTTCCTCTTTTAAGGCCTCGTAGTAAAGTGTTGTCCCTATCCCTGAGACAGAATAGGCCCCGGTATCCCCTGTGATATTGGACTGTATAGTGCTTTTAGAAGTGCTATTGGGCACAAAAACAAGAATAATAACCACAATTGCACTAAGTATTGCTGCGATTATCACAGGTTTAAGGGGTACGGCTCTCATGTTAAAGCTGAATGGGGGCGCCCCGCGCCCCCATTTCTTGTGGCATCCAAGGCTAAGAGTAAATTGGCGTAGATTTCTTTACTCTCTTCATAGTCTTCCCATGAGGCTTTTCTATTTCCAAAGTAGACAGGTTCCACCTTTACAACTAGTTCGCAAAAAGCCCTAACTCCTTCTTGGTTCATGGGAAGGGTCCTCATAAGCTCCCTATTAGTGGCAGAGTTTCTTATCTTAGAGATATCTCTTTTTTTGTATTCCTCCAGACTATTAATTAATAGCTCATGCATAGCCAACCCGTACAGGCCCTGGGAAGCAAGTTTATCAGAGTCCTCTCTAACAGTAACAAGTGCCTTTTGGAGGACTTCTCTTTCCTTTTCTTTTTCTTTTTCTTCTCTTAACTTTTGCTCATTTTTTCTTCTTTTTAGCCGAATGTGCTTGACAATTGTAGCTGTCACAAGAAAGGCGCTAATTATTGCTGCTATGATGACGAATATCTTGGCTATGGATACCGGGGCTTCTATAGGTTCCATCTCAGAGGAAGTATCCCCTTGGGATTTTAGGGGAAGCTCCAGTTGTACGCCCTTGGCCTTGACAACATTTTTGAGGTGCCTTTCCACTTGGGCAATATTACCTGGCTCAGAGGCGGGCTTTGTGGGATCCCCAAAGGAATCGGGGAGCTTTGCGGCCCAGAGCTCCGCGGCTAAGATGGAAATACTAAAAATGGTAAGGCACATCATAAGAGCCGTAAGAGCCATAAAAGTAAACAAGTGCCGTCTTTCCAGGGGCTTTGCAAGCCCGGAAACCGGCCAAATGGTTTTTTTGGGGTAGAGAGTCTGCATGGAAATTACCTTGGGGCGAGATAATTATGCCACAGGCGCCATTTTGTGGCAATGCGCCCCTTTGGGTAGTATTTCTTGGTATTTCTTGGCTAGCTAGGCTCTTATTTACAAAAGGAAAAAGGGAGCTATCTTTTAAAAAGAGGCTCTGGGCCTAGCTTTGAAAAAGAGGCTCTGGGGGCTACTATTATCCAAGTTAGCAACCACAAGTTATTTAGAGATAAGAAATAAAATTTACAAGTTATTTAGAGATAAGAATTAAAAGCTACAAGATATTTAGGTATAAGAAATAAAAGCTACAAGATATAGTAGTTTAGCTAGCTAAGGGTGCATTCTTTCAGGTATTTGCATCTTGGCCCTCATGCTCCTTTTCCCGCCTCAAGGCGTCTTCTTCATAGCTGGGGATGATTTCGGAAGGTGGGCCGGAACGGACAATTTGCCCATCTTCCAGCCAGAAGACCCGGTCGCAGGCCGAAAGGGTTGATAGCCTGTGGGCCACTAAGATGGAGGTCAAGCGTCCTTTGGCAATGCTTAAGGTGCGCAGTATTATGTTTTCACTGGTTTGGTCCAGGGCGCTGGTTGCTTCGTCGAAGATAAGGATAGAGGGGGAATTGTAAAGGGCTCTGGCAATGGCCACCCTTTGGATCTGTCCTCCGGAGAGCTCCTGGGAGGTGGAAGAAAGGGGGGTATCCAAGCCTAAAAGGTCCCAGTCGATAAAGTCAATATTAGCTGCGGAGATGACTTTCATGAGCTTTTCCTCGTCATAGACCTCGCCCCAGTCTGAGCAGCAGATATTGTCCTTGAGGCTGCCATCCAAGATCAAAGGGTTCTGGGGGACAAATCCTAGATGGTGGAAGTAGGACTGTCTAGTCTCCGGGGTAAGGGGCTCCCCGTCCACCAGAAAGGTGCCCGAAGTGGGAGGGACAAGGGCTGAGATAAGGAGGGCCAAGGTGCTTTTTCCAGACCCGGAGCGTCCAATAAAACCTACGCTTTCCCCCTTTTTGATGGTAAGGGAGACGTCTTTTAAGACAAGTTTTGGGGAGGCGGGGTAATTGAAGGAAGCGTTTAATAAAGTAAGTTCCTTTTCAAATTGAAAATTGGGGTCCGGTTCAGGTTGGCCAGTGGGCTTTTCCAAGGAAAATTTCTCTAAAAGATCTAAGCTTGGAAGGGCATCGGGCCTGATTCTTCTTATTTCCACCGAATAGGCTAGGGCTCTATTTACAGCCGGGAGGATCCTCCAGGCAGTGAGCATCAAGATGGAGGTGGTGGAGACTATCTCTTCCATGGGGAGATTACTTATGAGCATGATGATGACCAAGAGGCCTATGGTTAGAAAGCCCACAACTTCCAATATTTGCGAGGGCAAAAAGTAGCCGAAGTAGAGAAAGGCCCTTTGCTTTACACCCCTCAAAAGGGTGTTGGTGAAAAAGGCCAAGGTCTGTTTCTGCTGGTTATAGATGGTAATCTCTCTGATGCCGCGGTTCATGGCAACTAAGGCTTTATTTTCTTCAATAGTTAGCTCATGGGAGGTTTTCGAGGCACTATCCATCTTCTTTTTAATAAAGGTGTATAAAAGTAAGCTGGTGGAAGAGACTATGGCTACAACTATTAATGTTAAAAGCGGCTCTAAGATAAAAAGGGAGATAAAGAGGGTAAGGCATAAGATTACATTACTGTAGAGCTGGATGCTTACTAGAATGAAGGTTTTAAAGGCAGAGCGGTTCATGACCCGCAAGATGGCATCCTGGCTTTCAGGGGTGATGTGCCAGAGATAGTCCCTATTGATATAGTGCTCTATGGTCTTGCGGCAGACATCTACTGTGGCATTTTCACAAAAGATGGCGGTCTTTTTATTACTTATGGTAAAGACAATGCATTTACAAAAGACGGATATGACCATGAGGGCGCTGGTAAAGCCCACTATAGCGCGGGGGCTTATAAAGAAATGCTCCAAAGGAGGAAAGAGGCGCAAGGCGCTTGTTACAATATAGCTACTGGCCACTGCCTCAGGATTTGTAACTGAGAGGGCAAAGATACTTATGATAACTAAGGTGAAGGTTTCCAGTAAGCTGGAGATAACTAGTAAGGCGAAATTGAAATATAATTTGATTCGTAAAAGAGAGGGTAAGACTTTATAGATGCGGACAAAATCCTTGACAAAGGCCCCGTAGAAGCCGGAAATTAATTTATTGGGAAGACAGCTCATCACCTTTTTTGGGCCTTCCTTTTGGAGCGGGACTTTTTCTTTATTGTCATTTGGGCTTTTTGCTTTTTTTTCTCGTAAGTAGGCTTTGCTATAAGCTGGGCCTTCTTAGGCTTTTGTATCACCTTAGGCTTTTGTATCACATAGATTAGAAGGATTAGCCCCAAAACAAAGGGGATGACTGAGAGCAGCTGTCCTCTGGAAAAGAGAAGATTGTCATAGATATTTTGCCTCTCTTTTAAATATTCTAGCAAAAAACGGCCTAGGAAATAGAGCATAAGAAAGAGGGCAGAAAGAAGGCCCCTGGGCCTTTTTTCTTTCCCCGAAAGCTTATCGGCTAGGAAGAGGGCGCCTAGCACTATGAATCCCAAAAGGGCCTCTAGGATCTGGGTGGGGTAGCGCAAAGGACAGATTTCATAGGGAAAGCATTGGTCATAACGGGGAAAGGCTATCCCAAAGGGGGAACCCTCTGGGGCTATTTTCCCTACTATCTCTGAGTTAAAGAGATTTCCTATCCTTACCAGGGCCGCCCCTAGGGCGGCGGAAAAAGAAAAGCGGTCAGTTAGATCTAAAAAGGGCCTTTTCTTGCGCCAGGCTTGGTACCAGAGGGCCAGGGCCAAGCCTACGGCAGCTCCGTGGCTAGTTAAGCCCCCTTCCCAAATGCGTAAGGCCCAGAGGGGGTGCTCTAAAAAGAGGTCTAGGTTATAGAAGAGGATATGGCCTAGTCTAGCACCTATTACCACCCCGATAAAGCCAGGTATGATAAAAGAGACGGCCTCTTCGTCTGTTCCGTAAGCCCTTTTTATCTGCCAGGCGTAGAGAAAAAATCCGCCCAAAAAGGCTAAAGCAAAAAAAAGGCCGTAGTAGCGAAGGGGCCAATTGAAATAGGGGAGGGTGAAAAAGACAGGATCGATATTCCAGACTCGGGGCACTTATAACTCCAGCGCACAAAAGTAAAGCCGGGACCAAACAGATGGTCCCGGCTTTAAAAACAGCTTATAGAAAAAAGCAATAAGAGATCATAGACATGCCAAAAGGCGCTTATTATCTATCCACGTCTGTGCCGGAGAACACACCTACGACACGGCGGTTAATGGCGCGACCCTCTTCTGTGTCATTGGAGGCAATGGGCATAGTCTCGCCATAGCCACGAGCCGTTACTCTGGCGGGGTTAATGCCAAATTCACGCACCAGGTATTCGCGGACCGCATTGGCGCGGCGATCGGACAACTTCAAGTTGTACTCGTCGGAGCCCTTGCTGTCGGTGTGGCCCTGGAGCTCAACAGTGGAGCCCGGGTGAGCTGACAGGAAGCTAGCAGCCTTTTCAACTTCGGCACGGTACTGGGGCTTCACAACGGACTTGTCAAAGTCAAACTTGACATCCAAGGTGATGGATACTGTGATGGGGCAGCCATCGGCGTCAACCCTGTAGCCAGCCGGAGTACCGGGGCATCTGTCATAGGGATCGCAGACCCCGTCCCCGTCGCTGTCAATACAGGTGTCTTCGCCACCACCCACCTGGAAGGTGAGGCCAGCTGTAACCATGGGGCCGATGAAGCGGTCGTTATGTTGCTCCCTAAAACCCATGACTTCGGTAGCTTCCATGCGCAGGGCAACGGTATCATTGAAGAAGTACTTGAAGCCCAGACCGGCGTTACCAGTAAAGGAGCCGTAGTCATCATAGAGCTCGCGGCTGTCATCCATCCAGCCAATGCCAAAGGTTAAGTAGGGCACAAAAGCGCTGGCTGTATCAAAGTGGTACAGGGCGTTCAAACGGCCAAAAAAGATGTCATTGTCGCCTAAAGCTGAATCGGGTACATTGGGGATGTCATCGCTTAAGCCCGGAGCGTAATGGAGGAATCCTTCCAATCCCCAATTCTTGGTAAAGTTGTAACCCAAGCCAACCCCAAAAACAGCACCTCTATCGATATTAAGCTCATTGGGGAAAATCCCGCCGCCCATGATGCTTAAATGTGCGGAGCCCTCCCGCACTTGTGCGACTGCCAAGCTGGAAAAGCTTAAACAAAGCGCCAAAGCAATCAAGATGGTTAATTTTGATTTCATTAAAAATCTCCTTGTAAACCTTAAAGATAAGGAAATATATTAAGCCGCCCCAAGCGGCTTTAAAAGAAATGGACAAAAATAATAAGTTTAGACGGCAAAAGGGCCGTAAAATATTTCGAGTGGGTAATACCAGTTTTCAGTAGACAAATATCTAAAAAAGCTGAAGCATAAGCATAAGTATAGAGTAAATTCACCCTGTCCGCAAGAAATTATCTTTTTGGACTAATAGGGCCTAAGCTTACAGTTTTAGGGATATAGGGAAAAGATATCTTGACTAATATGGGTCTAACTACAATATATGGAAAAAAAAAGAATATA
>JAITII010000003.1 GCA_031279515.1 Deltaproteobacteria bacterium | reverse complement strand
AGCCTCATAGATTCAGCTGTGGGCATGCGGAGGTTAATAGCCACCTCTTCAGACGGAACAACTAGGAGTTTGTGCTTATCTTTTAGGGATATGGATCTCTGGCCCTATGCTTTAGAGCTTAAAGTAGACCTTTTGGATAAAAGGGAGCCAAAAAGCCTTATCCTAGAGGATAAAGCGCCCTTTGGGGCGGAAAACTTAATGGGAGGGGACATAGATACTTTAATTGGGGAGCTTTCCCTTTTTTTACGGGATCAGAGGGCCAGGCGCAAGATAATGCCACCGGCTTTTGAGACCTTAAGAAAAGGATTGGAATACGGTATTACCAAGGCTCAGTACGGGGTGCGCCTAGGAACTACAGAGGTGGTAGTCTTTAGGGCCAATCCTTACCAATATACCCTTGCCCCCTATCTTGAGAGCGAGGACCTGGGCTGGGCACAAGCGCCCATGACTGTGAGAGGCTGGCTAGAGAGGATCCCAGAGGCTAGCCTTCTTTTAAATGGCGGTCAGTACTACCCTGACCGCAGTTCTATGGGGTATCTAAAAAGGGACTCAGGTGAGCTGGAACCTAGGGCCCACAAGCATTGGAAGGGTTATGTGGTCTCCCTGGCCAAAGACTCTGGGCTGGTCCCTTTCTCTGTTATGGACCTAGAGATCCCCAGGGGCACAGAATCTTTTGACAACTATCATAATGCCTTCCAGTCCTTTATGGTAATAGACAGGTTAGGCCAGATGCGGGTCAAAGACACGGACCATGTTGCTAGCCGAGTAGCTATAGGGGAGGATAATGACGGATATATCAATATCGTCATAGTGAAAGGCGCCATAACCTTAAGGGATCTGGCATATCTGTTAAATGACCTAGAGATATTCCCGGCTCTGAGCCTGGACGGGGGCGTGGAGACCCAGATAGCCTTCCAGCGCCAAGGCAGTTGGGAATATATCTACGGAGAGTACTCCCATAACGCTTTTGGTAATATTAGGCTCATAGACTACCATCCTAGCCTACCCTTGGTAGTGGCCTTAACTCCCATCACAGAGCCTTCCCAGGATACTAATGGGCAATAGGGCGGCACTTGTAAAATGGGCCATTGGAAATGGTCTGGCCTAAAGTAAATAAAGTGGAGGCTTTCAAGGGGGCTAAAAAGTTTTTTAGGCCTATAAAAACTTATAAGATTACTCTATAATTTTAAAGTAACTTTTTCCTAGGAGAGGCAAGGAAAAAGTACTTGAAATTGATTATTGATGACGACGTAAAAAGCTCTAAAGAATCCCGGATGAAAAAAAGTAGAGAATATTTAGTAGCAATATAATACAGCGTCGGCAATATATAGTATAAAGATTGATATCTCTGGTAATACAGGTCCTTGTTACGCCTCGCTCAATTATCGGTAAAACATATTTTTTTGCCCCAAAAGGGGCAGAATTAGTCAGAAATTTTGTTAAAATTCGCCAAAATATCAAAAAGGAAATCCCATGGCCTTTGGCAGCAAAGCGGAAATAATACTTTTAGCCCCCACCCCAGGTGAGTACCTGGGGCTTACAAGTCACCTAAAGCAAAAGACTTTTAACCATCTTAAGGTCACTATTGTGGAAACAGGGCCTGGCAAGATAAATGCGGCTTTAAAGCTTAGCTTAGAGCTAACAGCACGGGATTTAGATGGCAAAAGGCCTGCCTTTGTAGCCGGAGTTGGCACCTGCGGCTCCTTGGATAAGACGCTAGTCCGTGGGAACGTGGTCTCTTCAAAAGATTGCATAATCTGCGACTGGAGGCATGAGGACGGAAAAGAGATCCTTGTGGGTCCATACGGTGTCTTTGATTATGGTGAGGCTACGGAAAAAAGGGTAAAATCCATGGCCATAACTAGTGACAGTAAGCTTATTGGAGAATTAATTGAAGAGCTGGGCAAAAACGCCTTTAAGGTGGGAAGGGTGCTGACAGCAGACAGCTTTGTGAGCGGGGCTAAGCTAAAGCTTTCTTTGGGGAAGATCTTTTCCGCCCTGGTCTGCGACATGGAGTCTGGGGCCTTTGCCTATACCTCTAAAAGGTTTAATGAGCTTCCTTGGTTCAATCTGAGGGTAGTTGCCGATACCCTGGATGAAAGTTTAGCTGATTATTTTAAAATGGAAAAAACGGTGACAGATATTTTGGGGGAAAGGACCGTGGAGGCTTTAGGCTTTTTAGACAGGCTTTTAGAATGAAATTTTTCTCTTGGTATAATAAAAAAAAGTGCCTATAGCCTTTTAATGCTTTTAAGGCCATTAGGGGCTTTTTATGGAGGTAGATGATGCCACTTAAGATAGTGAGCGATGACATCACCAAATTAACGGTTGATGCCATAGTAAATGCAGCCAACGAAAATTTGGCACCTGGTGGAGGTATTTGCGGCGCTATTTTCCAGGGAGCTGGAATGCTTTTGGCCAATGATTGCCAAAAAGTGGGCCATTGCGACGTAGGGGACGCTGTGATAACTTTTGCTTACAAACTGCCATCCAAATATGTCATTCACGCCGTGGGTCCAGTCTGGAGGGGTGGAAGCTACAATGAGCCTGTGCTCTTATCTAGCGCCTATGCCAAATCTCTAGAGTTAGCCTCTGTCCACAACTGTAAGACAGTAGCCTTTCCTTTGATATCCTCGGGCATCTACGGTTATCCCAAGGACCTGGCCTTCCATGAGGCAGTAACTACCATTGGAAATTACCTTCTAAACGATGAAAATTTGGAGGTGTTTTTATCCATTTATCCACCAGCTGTTATAGGGATGGAACCGGATCTAAAGGCTGAGCTTGCCGCTTGGCTCCCTCTGGCCCACGAGGCTGCAGCATTTTCGCCCAAAGAGCCCCCAGATGCCACCATAGCCCAGCCGACTTTTAAGTCCACTATCCAAAACCTCATGCGGGTACACAACTTTAGTATTGAAGAGCTCTCCCGCAGGGCCAATCTGGCGCCAGAGGATTTAAAACCAGATGCCGAAGGTGTCCCATCCTCTTCGCTTAGCAAAAAGGTGGTACTATCCATTGCCTTAGCACTAGCCTTAGATAATCTGGAAACTCAAAATCTTTTGGCCCAGGCGGGTTATTCCTTGGACCCCTTTGACAAGACGGATCAGATTGTGGTATTTTTTCATCAAAAGGGTATAAGTGACGTCTATCTTGTAAGCGAGGCCTTGTTCGCCAATGGCCAGCCTTTTTTAAACGCTTAAAAAGCTTCTGCCTTAGTCCAAGGAGGCTAAAGCCTCCTTGGATTGGTAAACTTATTAGCATTTTAAAGTGATTTTTCAGGTCAAAATCCTAAAAATAAAGGTGCATCTTGGACTATAGCGCGGAGTCTTTAAAACTACATTACAAATGGCGGGGCAAGCTTAAAGTAGAGTGCAAGATGAAGGTGGACTCGCAAGAGGACCTATCTTTGGCCTACACCCCAGGCGTGGCAGCCCCTTGCCTTGAGATCCAAAAGGACCCTTCTTTAAGTTTTTTGCTCACCGGGCGTTGGAACATGGTGGCCGTGGTCACAGATGGATCGGCAGTATTGGGTTTAGGTGACATAGGACCCTTAGCTGCCATGCCGGTTATGGAGGGTAAATGCGTGCTTTTTAAGTCCTTTGGGGGCGTGGATGCAGTACCCATCTGCATTAACTCCAAGGATGCCGATGAGATAGTGTCAACCGTGGCCCTCATGGCTGGTAGCTTTGGGGGGATAAACCTGGAAGATATTGCAGCCCCTCGCTGCTTTGAGGTGGAAAGAAAGCTTAAAGAGAAAGTAAATATTCCGGTTTTCCATGACGACCAGCACGGCACTGCTGTGGTGGTCTTAGCTGCCCTAAAAAATGCAGTAAAAATAGTGGAAAAAGAGTTTAGTGCCCTAAAGGTGGTCCTATCAGGTGCTGGGGCAGCGGGTTCGGCCATAGTAAGGTTACTAATAGCAGCTGGGGTAGGCGACATTACCCTTTGCGATAGTAAAGGTGCCATCTACGAGGGGAGGGAGAAGCTGGATCCGGAAAAGAAACTTTTAAGCATGATTACCAATAAGGAAAAGAAAAAGGGAAGTCTAAAAGACCTTATGGAAGGGGCCGATGTCTTTATTGGGGTCTCGGCTGCAGGACTAGTAACTGAGGATATGGTTAGAAAAATGGCAAAAGATCCCATAATCTTCGCCATGGCTAATCCCATTCCTGAGATCATGCCGGAGCTTGCCCTGGCAGCTGGTGCCCGAGTGGTGGGGACTGGCAGATCCGACTATCCCAACCAGATAAATAATGTGCTAGCCTTCCCGGGTATATTCCGAGGGGCTTTAGACGTGCGAGCTACAGATATTAACGAGCCTATGAAGATGGCAGCAGCTTGTGCCTTGGCTTCCTTGGTAGATGACAATGACATAAGAGAGGGGATTATCCTTCCCTTGCCCTTTGACCCAAAGGTGCGGGAAAGGGTGGGGGCAGAGGTAGCTAAAGCTGCAATAGAGTCCAAGGTGGCACAAAGCCTAAAAGGAGAGTAAAGTATAGTAAAATTGCCACAAGGTAATAGTTAAAAGTGCAGCGTTTAGGAGTTGGGGCTAGACTAAATAAATTAGGCTTTAAAATAGATAGGCTATTAAAAGGAGATAACGAATGCTTGAAGATTTAGATAAAGATCGGAAAATAGACACAGTATCAATACTTAAAAAAATCTTACATTTACGCAAATTACCAAAGTATCCCGTAGAACTTAGAGTAGATATAATTTTTCATATATTCCTACGTAAAATTTTTATGGCTAAATTTGATGATTTTGAGATTGAATCTATAATACCACAGTTTCTCATATTACCTAAACCTAATAAAAAAGAGAATAATGAGAATAAAGAGAATAATAACCTAAGAAGTGCCAACGTTGATATTGCCGTTTTTGTCAAAAATAATAAGAATGCGGCAGATGCTGGGAAAAAGAGAGCCTTCTTTGTTGAACTCAAAACTGATAATAATTCTTATGATAGTGGCAGGTTAGAACATTTGAGAG
>JAITII010000013.1 GCA_031279515.1 Deltaproteobacteria bacterium | reverse complement strand
ATTAAAGCTATAACTATATCTTTAATCATTTTTTAACTATAAAAAGCTTTTTATTAATATAAAAATAAGATAAATTACTATTTTACTTTTTAAATTTACTATATGATAAAATTTCTCTTGAATATATATAACCTATTTCAGGCGATAATTCATTTTATTTGCCATGGAGAACATTCTATAGTAAGTAAAAACAATGGATTTCAAAGTTTTTATTTGGTTTGTCCCTTAAACTAGTGCCACAACAAAATCTAAGGTGTATATTATGTGCCGCAAACTCTTTCCCCTATTTATCTTTGCCTTTGTCTTTGTGACCACGAATGCTTTTGCTCAAGATAACGATACCTTGAAGCTAGGCTTCGTTGGAGCCCTCTCCGGTGAACGCTCTGACTATGGGCGCGACAACCTGTATGGCGCGGAATTTGCCGTAAATGACATCAATAGCAAAGGAGGAGTCTTGGGAAAACAGGTGGAACTTGTGACAGAAGATGACTCTTGCGCCGCCAGCCAATCCGAGGATAAGGCACAAGAACTGCTAAAGAGAGGGCTAAAATTCATATTGGGGCACAGCTGTTCTGACTCTACCCTTAGCGGCCTGGAGGTATACGGTAACGATGTCATAGTAATCTCCGGATCAGCCACCGAAGCGAGGATAACGGAAAACAATGATCATCCCTTTTTCTTCCGCACCACCCCCCATGACTTCAGCTTGGCCCAAGCCATGATCCACTTCATAAATGAGAAGGGATTTACAAAAATCGCCATCATTCATGACAATCTGCCTTACGGCGAGACCCTGGCCAACCATTTAAATAATATCCTTTCCACAAACAACACCACTGGGGTAAGGGTATTACTTTTAGAGGGCATAACTGCTGAGGAGCTAACTCAAAGCGCTCTTCCTTCCAAATTGAAGGATTTAGCTCCCCAGGCCTTAATCTGGTGCGGGTACTCTGAAGATGCGGCTAAGTTGGCTAAAAACCTCCGGGATGCGGGCTTGGACACAGCCATAATAGGAGGCGACGGCATCTATGATAAGAAGCTCATAGAATTGGGCGGACAGTCCGTGGAAGGTACATTTGTTGTCACCCATGTGGACCCCAGTAGCACCCTTGCGGCCCAGTCAGCTACGGATTACTATAAGAGCCGCCACCCTGGCGTCCCAACAGCCTATTACTATTATTCCGCGGCCAGTGCCCAGGCACTCTTTGCTGCTATAGAAAAGGCCGGGTCCCTACACGACCTAAATGACATCAAAGACCACCTCCATAAAGACACTGTAGACACTGTCATAGGCCCCATCCATTTCGATGATAACGGTGATATCGTAGGACTTGCCATCAGTGTCTACGTAGTAGATAATGGGGAATTTAAAGGGGTCCCCTTGGCCCAAAAACCTCCTGAAAATCAATAACTACCCCCGAAATTATGGAATTCTTTCGCGATCTCTTCTTCAGCGGCCTTACAAAAGGTAGCATCTATGCCTTAATCGCCCTGGGTTACACCATGGTGTATGGGATTATAGCCCTCATTAACTTCGCCCATGGCGAGATCTACATGATAGGTGCCTTTACGGCCCTCATAGCCAGTATGATCCTCTCGTCTTTTGGGCTAGCCGGTTGGGGGCTTTTGGTGCTGGTGGCCCTTATCGCAGCTTTGTACTCGGCTATGTACGGCTTTACTGTGGAAAAAATAGCCTACAAGCCCTTAAGGGAATCCTCCCGCCTGGCCCCTTTAATTAGCGCCATAGGCATGTCCATCTTTCTGCAGAACTATGTACAGCTGGTTCAGTCCTCTAACTTTCAGGTCTTTAACAACATCATCCCTGATATCTCGTTTATCAAGGCAGGCTCTATAGTCAATAAAACCCAATTCATGATAGTTCTAACCACCGCCCTATCCATGGTGGCTTTAACCATCTTTATCAAAAAGACAAAGATTGGCATGGCCATGCGGGCGGTATCCCAGGACCAGGTCATGGCCAGGCTCACAGGCGTGAAGATAGATAGGATTATCTCTTCCACCTTTATCATAGGCTCAGTTTTAGCCGCTATTGGGGGACTATTAATAGGCTGCTCCATGCGCCAAATAGATTTCTATATAGGGTTTTTGGCCGGTATGAAGGCTTTTACAGCCGCCGTTTTAGGCGGCATAGGGAGCATCCCGGGGGCGGTCATAGGCGCCCTCATCTTAGGCTTTGCTGAAAGCTTTGCCGCGGGCTATATTTCCAGCGAGTACGAGGACGTGGTGGCCTTTGTCCTCTTGATTGTCATCTTGACCTTCCGCCCCACGGGGATCATGGGCCAGGCCACCACCCAGAAAGTTTGACATGTCAATTAATCACTCAAAAGAAACACATTATCCAGCTAAGGAAAGCTTTCTAAGCTCCTTTTTTCGGAGTCTAACCGAGGAAATAAAGGCAGCCCTCGTAGCTACCCTCTGGTTTTGCTTTCTAACCTTGCCCTTGGTGTGCTTCAGGATTAACGCCAACACCCAAAAGATTGACTATCTCTGGGAGCGGCTGCCTAAGGTGGCCATAATTGCCTTTGTAGCTACCCTTATCTGGCGTTTCTTACGCAAACGGCTCTCCTTTTCCCATGTGAAAGACACCTTAGATGAAGTCTCTGGCCCTCCCCCAGACGAAGCCAGGGGACCTGGCGGTTCTTGGGTCACCTACCTCATGGCGGCCAAGCATAAAAAACTTTATGCCATTCTTGCCCTGGCCTTCCTTGTTACCATACCCTTTTGGGTGTCGCCCTATGTGGTAATGATCCTAATAACTGCCCTGATCTATATCTGCCTAGGTCTTGGCCTCAACATAGTAGTGGGGGTCTCCGGGCTTTTAAACCTAGGCTATGTGGCCTTCTATGCCATAGGGGCCTATACCTACGCACTTTTGAACCACAGCTTTGGCTTAAGTTTCTGGATCTGCCTGCCCTTGGGGGCACTTACTGCCACCACCTTGGGGCTTTTATTGGGTCTTCCCATCCTGAGGCTCTCAGGGGATTATTTAGCCATAGTGACCTTGGGTTTTGGTGAAATCATACGCCTGGTATTGACAAACGCGAATTTCACCAATGGCCCCAGTGGCATAGGGGGCATAGCCCCCCCTGGCCTCTTTGGCATCAATTTAAATGCCACAGTAAAGCCCTTTCTAGTAAATCTCCACCTCATGCATAAGGACATGGATCTAAATAAGGTGCTTATCTTTTTCATTATGCTCCTCATGGTAATACTTACCATCATCTGCGTCTTTCGCCTGGAAAACTCCCGCTTAGGACGCGCCTGGCTGGCCTTAAGGGAAGACGAGGTAGCCTGCCAGGCTATGGGCATAAACCGCACCAAGGCTAAGCTTACCGCCTTTGCCATCGGGTCCACCTGGGCGGGGCTGGCCGGGGTAGTCTTCGCCTCCCAGATAACTTTTATCAATCCCTCTAATTTTACCTTCATGCAGTCGGTCATGATCCTCTCCATCGTGGTCCTGGGGGGCATGGGCTCTATCCCGGGGGTCATAGTGGGAGCCATAGTCCTTACCTTACTACCGGAATACTTGCGGGGATTTGCCAACTACCGCATGCTTTTATTTGGCTTGTTAATGGTCCTCATGATGGTCTTTAGGCCCGGAGGTTTGATCCAGAGCACCAGACAGGTATATATTCACAAGCCTCTGGAAAACAAAGAACCATGATGACTGGACAGCTTGAGGACAATAAACTGGTTTTAGCTACCTTAGGGGTCTCCATCATCTTTGGTGGGCTTACTGCCTTGGACAATGTGAACTTCGAGATGGAAAGGGATTCTATAACTACCCTCATTGGTCCCAACGGAGCCGGCAAGACTACTTTTTTTAACTGCCTCACGGGCATCTACAAGCCTACCAGTGGCACCATAAACTACTACCCCACCCCGGAGAAACTTACCTCTTTAATTGGACTAGCCCCGGATCGCATCACCACCATAGGCCTAGCCAGGACCTTTCAGAATATAAGGCTCTTCAATAACCTTACTGTCTTGGAAAATATCCTCATTGCCTGCCATTCCCGCATGAAGGCGGGACTATTAGGTGCCCTCTTTAGGGATTCTAAGACCCGGGCCGAGGAAAAGGCCATGGCGGACTATAGCTACTCACTTTTGGAACAATATGGTCTGGCAAAGTCGGCCAACCATTTAGCCAAAAACCTGCCCTACGGGGACCAAAGAAGGCTAGAAATAGTGAGGGCTTTAGCTACGCGCCCTGTCATACTTCTTTTAGATGAGCCGGCAGCAGGGCTTAATAACCAGGAAACGAAAGATTTAGACGCCTTTATCCGCCTAATAAGGGATAAGGAAAAGCTTTCGGTCCTTCTGATAGAGCATGACATGTCGCTGGTCATGAGCGTCTCGGAAAAGGTCTACGTCATGGAGTACGGAAGGGTAATAGCCTCCGGCCCCCCTGAAGAGATCCAGAAAGATCCTAAGGTCATAAAGGCCTATCTTGGTGAGGAGTAAAGATGTCCGAGAGCAATAACCAAAATCCCCAGACCATCTTGGAACTTACCAATGTCCACACCTTTTATGGAAAAATAGAAGCCTTGAAAGGGATCTCCTTTTCCATCCAAGAAGGCGAGATCATAGCCCTGCTAGGCGCTAACGGAGCAGGTAAAAGCACCTCCCTTAAATCCATAGTGGGCTTAACGCCGCCTAGAAACGGGCGGATTAGCTTCTACGGCAAAGACATCCGCGGCATGAAACCAGAGAATTTAGTGGAAGAAGGCATCATAATGGTCCCTGAGGGAAGGCGCATCTTCCCGGCTTTGACTGTCATGGAAAATCTCAAGATGGGCGCCTATCAGAGGAATGACAAAAATGGCATAGAAGACGACATCGAGTATATATTTACCCTCTTTCCTATCTTAAAGTCCCGCCACAAACAGGACGGGGGAACGCTCTCTGGCGGAGAACAGCAGATGCTGGCTATCAGCCGCGGACTAATGGGCCGACCCCGGCTTTTACTTTTAGACGAGCCTTCCCTGGGACTGGCGCCCATAATAATCCGCATAATCTTCGACACTATAAAGAAGATTAATATTGAGCAGAAGACCACCATCCTCCTTGTGGAACAAAACGCTAATTTGGCCCTCATGGTGGCCCACCACGCCCACATTATGACAACCGGCACTATCATACATTCAGGCACTGCCCAAGAAATAATGAAAGATGAGACCGTAAGAAAGGCCTACCTGGGCTAACCATCAAATTCTATTTGTATGGGGCCCCAAAGGTATATTTAAGAAGACAGGGCGCTTATTGCCGGCTGCTTGGCCTCTTGGCCGCTTGCCCAACAAAACTTGTGCTAAAAAAAATTAAATGGTACTATAGATTAAATTTTGATTCTCATTTTAGGTATTATTAAGCTATCTTATTGAAATCATTATATTTTTTCCCCGAATCGCCTACTTGCTCCAGAAAGATTTCCCCGTGCATTTCAAAGAGGTCATAGATAAATATCGGGCGCACTCTCATTCCCTAGTTGAACAGGGAGACCGCTTTGAAAAGCTCATGGTGGCTTTTTTAAAGACCTACCCCCAGTATGAGACAATAATCAAGCATGTCTGGCAGTGGAAAGATTTCCCCCATAGGGCGGACATTGGCCTCCATGACACGGGGATAGACCTAGTAGCCGTAACTGATGAGGGTTCATTTTGGGCGGTTCAGTGTAAGTG
>JAITII010000134.1 GCA_031279515.1 Deltaproteobacteria bacterium | reverse complement strand
GTGCGTTTTTTTCAAGATTCGTGAGCCACTCTTCTGTTTCGGCAAAGATCCGTAAGAATAGATCGCGGGGTATCTTCTCATTTAATAATTCCATTGCTGATTTAGTTTTCCATCTCTCTGCATTCAGCTTGATTTGCTTTATACTTTTCTCGTAGAGTTTTCGTCTGCCTTCCACTATTTCTTCTCTACTGTAATCCAGAATTGCTTTTACCTTTGCTTCATTTTCTTGCATGATGTGCTCTATTTTTCCCTGCATGATTTCCAGTTTGCCTTCCACCGAGCCTTGGTAGTTGCCTCTCTTATATGCTTCATATAAAGCTTTCCTAAATATACATATCATAGTTATCTCACCTGATAATTTTTACCCTCTCTCTCTGGTAATACGCTTAATTAATTGATATTCCTAAATCAAGTTTAATTTTTAAGGCACCCATTTATAAAAAAAATAATATAGCACCTGCCAAAAGAAGTCAAGACCTAATTTAAAATATTTTTTGTAGTGCAAATTTATTTTTTTTTGACTTGTGTAAATGATATTTAAAAGAATAGAAAAAATATGAAAATTTTTAGAAAAATGCGAAGTCATGGGCAGAAAAAAAATGTTTGAAGTGCCTTACTCGCTTGAGAAAACCAACAAAATCATAAATATTAAATTTGGAGTTAGATTTCCTTTTTTCTGGTAGTTTTTGGAAGTTTTTAAAAAGTGTTTAGAAGTTCTTGCAAGTTTATGAAAAAAGATAAAAAAATGTGAAATTACATTTAAAAGCTATGGAATAAATACGAAGATGTTTTATAAGCCTTCGAAAAAACAAAAATTTTTTGAAAATCTTTGAAAATTTAGGAAAAGTCACGTACGAATTTTAGATTTTTTTGAAAACAAAATGACTAATTGTAAGCGAATGTATAAGTTAATTAGCAATAATTTCAAGCTGAAGGAAAAATGCAATGGGCTAATTTTTAAGTGATTTTTTCTCACCCCAGGCTTTGATGAGCCTCAGTTTGAGTTTCCAGGCGGCTGGAAGTATGAACATGGACAGGGTGAAGGCGCTTAGCATGCCACCAAAAAGGGGGGCCGAGATTCGTTTCATGACCTCGGAACCGGCGCCGTCACTGAAGAATATGGGTATAAGGCTCGCAACTATGGTACCCACGGTCATGGCCTTGGGTCTAACCCTTAAAACAGCGCCCTTGTGGATGGCCTCGTCTATCTTTTCCGGAGTTATTGTTTCGGGGTTTTCCAGATTCATAAGATTATTGGTGGAGTCCCTAAGGTAAAGTAGCATGACCACCCCAAACTCGGCTGAAAGCCCGGCAAGGGCTATAAAACCAACACCAGAGGCAACTGATAGGGCGTAGTTGTTGAGGTACATAAAGATTATACCGCCCACCAGGGCAAAGGGCAGCGAGCACATTATCATGAAGGTGTCAAAAAAGCTTTTGAACTCGCTGTAGAGCAATACCATGATAATTAACAGGGTAACGGGTATGAGTAACTTTAGCCTCTCATTGGCCCTTTCCATGGCCTCGTACTGGCCGGTAAATGTGACGCTTACCCCTGGTGGGATTACAATGTCTTTGTCAATCTGGGCCCTTAGGTCGTTTACCACGCCCTTTATGTCTCTTCCCCTGATGTCCAGGTAGACCCAGACTGTTGGTCTACCGTCTACGCTTTTTAGCATGGAGGGTCCGCGGGCAATCTTCAGGGTGGCTATTTCTGAAAGGGTTATTATGGAGCCGTTTTGGCTCAATATGGGAAGCATTTTTAGGGAATATAAGGAGTCGCGAAAGGACTGTGGATAGCGGATGTTTATGGGGTAGCGGGCAATGCCCTCCACGGTCTCGGCTATCTCCATGCCGCCAATGGCGCTTGTGACGAAGACTTGGGCGTCTTTTATTGAGAGCCCGAAACGGGCTGCCTTTTCCCGGTCAATGTCGATTTCTATATAGCGGCCCTGACCCAGGTTTTCAGAAATAGCAGAACTTACCCCTCTTACCTTTTTGGCAGCATCTTGGATTTTGATGCCCAATGAATCAATGAGAGATATGTCATTACCAGAGACCTTTATGCCAACAGGGCTCTTTACCCCGGTTGAGATCATGTCTATACGGTTCCTGATGGGTGGTACAAAGAGATTGGCAATACCTGGAAGGCTGGTCAGCTTGTTTAGCTCCTCTGTTAAAGACTCCTCTGTGACACCCTTCCGCCACTCACTCTTTGGCTTAAAGTGGATGGTGGTCTCTATCATCTCAAGAGGGGCAGGATCCGTTGCGGTCTCCGCCCTGCCGGCTTTACCGAAGACGCTATCCACCTCAGGGACGCTCTTTATCAGCTTGTCGGTTATCTGAAGAAGCCTTCCGGCCTCGGTAACTGAAAGCCCAGGCAGGGCTGATGGCATGTAGAGAAGGTCTCCTTCGTCTATCTTGGGGAGAAACTCCCCACCAAGCCTTCTCCAGGGGATAAGGGCCGATAGGAGTATCAAGATTGCAATAAATATTGTGAGGAGTGGTTTTTTTAAACAGATGTTTAGAAGTGGGTGATAGATGTAGATAAGGAAGCGGTTGATGGGATTTTTGTTCTCGTTTGGAACCTTACCCCTAATAAAGTAGCCCATGAGTACTGGTATGAGTGTTATTGACAAAAATGCCGCCCCTGCCATGGCATAGGTCTTGGTAAACGCCAGAGGCGAAAAAAGCCTCCCTTCCTGGCCTTGGAGGGAAAATACCGGAATAAAGGACATGGTGATTATAAGAAGGCTAACGCATATGGCAGGACCAACCTCCACAGCGCTCTCCATTATAAGTTTCCAGTGTTCAGTGTTATTTAGCTTATGTTCCGGGTTTTCTCTGTAAAAGCCTTCCAGCTTCTTATGGGCGTTTTCAACGATTACAATGGATGCGTCAACCATTGTGCCAATGGCAATGGCAAGACCGCCCAAAGACATGATATTGGCTGAAATCCCCTGGAAATACATGATGATAAATGATATCAAAAGCCCCAGTGGCAAAGTGATTATGGCAACCAGTGATGAGCGGAAATGTAGTAGAAATAGCCCGCAGACAAGAGCTACAACAATAAACTCTTCAATAAGCTTTCCCTTTAGATGATTTATGGCCCTGTCGATCAGATCACTTCGGTCGTAGACGGTAATTAATTCCACCCCCTCTGGAAGCGTAGTCTTAAGTTCCATAAGTTTAAGCTTCACATCATTAATTACATTTCTGGCATCAGCCCCGTTTCGCATCAAAACTATGGCCCCGGCAACCTCACCTTCACCGTTAAGATCGGCAATACCCCGTCTCATACTGGGTCCCAGCTGAACTCTGGCAACGTCACCCAAAAATACTGGAACACCTTGTGGGCCAACTTTCAGAAAGATCTTCTCAAAATCGGACAAATCCTTTA
>JAITII010000091.1 GCA_031279515.1 Deltaproteobacteria bacterium | reverse complement strand
AAAGTCGCCTCACGGGATAACCTGATAGCGGCGGCGCAACATGTAATCAGCAATAAAGGTGCCCCAGGCATCGATAATATGGCAGTAGAAGAGCTGTTGCCTTACCTGGAGAAGCACGGAGATGAGTTAGTCGGGCGGATAATGAATGGAAAATACTGGCCGAAACCTCTTCGGAGGGTGGAAATCCCGAAACCAGGCGGAGGCATACCGACGGCCATAGACCGAATGATTCAACAAGCCATAGCTCAAGTGTTGACACCAATTCTGGAGCCTATATTCTCAGAGTATAGTTTTGGGTTCCGGCCGGGCCGGAGCGCACACGATGCTGTGGGAAAGGCAAAAGAATACTACGACATGGGTTATGAGTACGTCGTCGATATCGATATGGCCAAGTTTTTCGATACATTGAACCATGACATGCTCATACGAATGCTGAGGGAGTATGTGTACGACCTGACATTGATACGCCTCATCCGCAAATTCTTGAAATGCGGAGTGGTAATGATGGACGGTCTCTGTAGCCCCACAGTCGAGGGAGCCCCTCAAGGAGGTCCCTTGAGTCCACTACTAAGCAACCTGTATCTAACAAAGTTCGACAGAGTGCTTGAGGAAAGGGGCCTCAAGTTCGTTAGATATGCCGATGACTGCAACATATACGTGAAATCCAGTAGAGCTGCTGAGAGGGTAATGAAATCCTGTACAGCTTTTCTGGAGGGAAAGCTTAAGCTTAAGGTCAACCGAGAGAAAAGTAAGGTTGGCTCCCCAATAAAGCTTAAGTTTCTCGGATTCGCCATGTGGAAAATTGGCGACAAATCCGGGATAAGGATTCACGAAAAGAGTGAGAGACGGTTCAAGGACAAGGTGAAAATGCTCACCAAGAGGAACCGGGGGTACTCTCCGGGGTACATCTGCTTTACGCTGAAGAAGTTTCTAACAGGCTGGCTGGGATACTACCGGTTGGCTTCACTGAAATCCAAGGCGAAAAACTGGGATGGCTGGATACGTCGAAGAATTAGGGCTTTCATTTGGAAGAAATGGAAGCTGCCAAAGGCAAGGTACAAGAACCTGAGAAAGCTTGGAATAGGGAAGGAGGAGGCTTGGAAGTGGGCGAATACCCGCAAGGGATATTGGCGCATAGCCAGGAGCCAAATTCTACAAAGTACCCTAACCAATACTGTCCTAGAAGGATACGGATTGGTTAGTATATCCAAGATGTTCGAATTGGCCGGAAGGTAGTGAACTAATAACTAATATAGTATATAGAGAAGCATATTAACGAACCGCCGCCTGCCGAACGGCACGGGCTAGTGGTGTGGGAGGGGGCAGGGCGAGCCTGCCCTCTGCCCGATTGTGTGCCTGTTAAAACCTACTAACCAACCGAGGTTTGTCCTAGGAATAATTAAAATCTTAGCTTGCAACTGGCCTTAGCTGCGAATGGCGTTGGAGATTCTTATTTGAAAGGAGCCGCCAAGAGGGTACCCTCACCTAGGAAGCCACTTAAGCCACTCAAAGTAAAAGACCCACCTGGCTCTACTTCATAGATATAAGTTATACTCTAGGAAGCACAACATATGGTATGGTTTTTAGTTCTAAGAGCCTATGGACCCTATAGGCCTTTGAACTAAATCCCCTAAATTTTAAAAGAGCATGGTGATAAATCTCCTATAGTTTATACTTTATTAATTGACAGCTCATATCTCGTAGCTAAAATTTCCCTGGTTGGAGCCTTTAAATGTAGCAAAAACCAGATTTTCAAGTTTGTAGCAAAGCGAAAAAAATAGCCTGATGAGCCTGCACTATCTGTGGCCTCAGCACCAGAAACATTGGAGACCGCAGGTTAAAGGGGAGCCGCCACCTAGGATGGCACACTAGCGCCTCTTTCTCATTTTTAAATGATGCCTATGTCTCTCGAGCTAGGCCTTTCATAAAAAAGAGAATAAGATTCTAGTAACTGCTGGAGCTTGCAAGTAAATTTCCAGAAGGAAGAGCCCCTCGCCTAAGGTCCGGGGCTCTGTAGCATCCAGCTGGTGCAGAACTGGAGATGATGTTCTTCGGCTAATTACTGGGTGCCTCCCTCGGGAGCCTTATTCTGGTCGGTGACATCCTTCAGGTCATTTAACAACTCCAAATTTTCGAACTCCTCCTTAGTGTATTTTATCTTTAAGCTTGTTTCCTTTGAAAGCTGCTTGCATAAAACCTTAATACCAGCAATAACGAGTTCGCGAACTTCATTCTCTGAACATTTTTTCCTTTCAGCCATCTCTTTAAAGGATAAATAGTTTATCCCCCCAGAAATTCGCATAAGGAGCAAGGATCTTTGCTCTTTTGTTAGCATTTGCAAGCATTTTTTGACGATCCTGTGAGTTTCTTCGTCTGAGAGCAGATCTTCGACTTTCTCCTTGTCGTCACCAAAGTTAGACTTGATGAATTTAGGGGCATCCATTTTAAGCACCTCCTCTTCAGGAAAGGTTAATAAGAAAAGCTCCAGGTTTTCGTAGCTGTTGGAGCCTTCTTGGGTTGATTGATTTTTAAACAGCTCGTTTTTTCTTTTCCTCCTTGAGATGTGGATGTTTTAGAGTCCCATCCATGGGTAGCGGGAAAAATCGTGTTGAAAGCACTCTTTATCTTTCCGTAGGCTATATGAAAACTGATCCATCGCATGGTTTATCTGCTGGTATAAGTATTGTGCCATATCCTCGTTTGTTGAAGGAAGGTTTATCGAATTAAGGCCTACTAACAGCCCATACATGCCTTCTTGGTACATGTCTGCGAACAGCTTACTGTTTCTTAACCTGGCGCAATGGCATTTGGCCAGGGTGGAGATTAATTCCTTGAAGCAGTCGCAGAGATGGTGCTTAATTTCCATAATTTCCAATTTGCAATAAGCTGCCGGGAACAGGAGCTTTATTCCTTCACCTATGGTCATACCCGTAGGGATCACCAACAAATTATTCAGCTCGTTTTCAGGGGAAACAGAGGTTTTAATAATCTGAGAGTCATTCACGAACTTTGCTAATCCTAGGCCATCTTCTTGCACAACTTGAAAGTCATTTATTGTGGATTTATGGTCAAAAGGCGACTGTCCCCTTATATACTTTTCGGGGTTTGCTATCCACGAAGGGAATATAATCCCTCTATTCTGGCACCAGTTTTTAAATTGCTGGTAAATTATATCCAGCTGACTATGCGTTATATTCAAGTTCAAAATGATTTCCCTAATATTTTGAAAAGAATTTCTGTAGCCTTTCGCCAACGGGCTCCCCTCCAGTGGCCATCTCCGGCGTTCGGGGTCCAAGATTAGTGTTGACTGTAAGATGTTAATCTCTTGGACAAGTTTTTTAAAGATTTCCACGGCAATATCCTTTAGCTCACGAGGGGTATATAAAAAAATTTTTTCACTATCTTTTTGAAAAAATTGGGGAACCAACACTTGTTTCAAGTCGATAATCCCATCTTCCACACTTTTCCACAGTTTTTTTATGAACTGAAGGAAGAAAGGGGTCATAACGGAGAGGAATAGAAATGTATCCGTTGGTTTTTTTAAATTCGCTAGCAAAAAGTTTTGTCTTGCGATTGGTTCTTCCTTCGCAGGTGAATCAACTGCTTTGTCCTTTTTGGAGTTGCAGTTTGTGCTGGCTTCGGGCTCTGAGCTATCCCTAGGGGGTTCTTGTTGGGAAGAGTTGTCCTTCCCAGGGATTGGAGGGGTTTGATTGACTTTCATGCTGCCGGGATTCTCCTCTGAAGTATTATTGGCAAAATTTGAACAGGACTCATGGTTTTTTTTCATGATAACCACCTTTACAAGAGTCTTTAAGACATTTTGTCTATGGAGTGCAAGGTTATTTTCTGGCACATCCTATAAGTACTAAAAAATTAGAGAAAAAGCTTGTAAAGATGTAAGCCAAGGGCGTAATTATCCTGTATCCTCAAGGCCTGTAGGACTTTTTCCAAAGTAAAAGGCAAAAAGGATAGCATTTACAGCCGCAGGTGTCAGTTTTAAACAACCCTTACGAGGCTATTTTTTCATCTCCACTGAATTTTCTTGGTTAAGAAATAGCGTCTTTTAGTAATTATGGAGGCTTAAAACATGATTTTCTTAATGGACAATCATTTATTTGGGAATTGCCCTTAATGTTAAGGCATGATTGCTCTTGTTGCCTTAGATTTGAGACTATATAGTTATATACAAATCCAAAACAAAAGAGCTGAATGTGTTTTCTAAACCTCTTAAGAATAAACGCATCGGGATTAGACGAATACAGTTCTGATGCTTTTGTGGCAATAATATTTTCTTTAATTACTGAAATACAATAAAGTTTCAATAAAATCAAAATTGATAATAAAAAAATATAATTATTTAAAATAGGTGTTAATTTGAATTTTTGGCGTGGGGCAGGATACTTGGGGTAGGAAGTAGAGTTCAGGGCTTTAAAGGAAGGACAAAACCAAAAAAAACAATAGAATGGGGAAAAAACCGGATCAATTAAAGGCCGAAGAAACATAATAATCTAAAAACCTGAGATGCAAAGACCTAATTCTAAAGGTTGGACTTGTTAAAAAGGAGGCTATAAATCTGGGATTGCGGTAAAACTAAGTTAATCGGTTAAGGGTTGGGTGTAAAAAAAGGCTTTTTGAGGTCTGCAAGGGTTCCTTGCATCTAAAATTAGGTTTAGAAAATTATTATGTAAACTTGTGATGTCTGCCGTGAAAATAGGCGCCAGGTATAGGGGATAACTATTAGGAAAGGGAAAAGCATCTTTAAAATGGCTATCCTGCTTCCTAAATGCATTTTGCATACCCTTATAATAACATCTCTTATCCAGGAGTCAAGAGTTTTTTTTATATTTTTTAAATTTTTTTTTGCCCTCAAAAAAGGAAGATTCAGACAAACTCCTGATTTTATAGGCCTAAATGGGAAACGCCCCTAAAAATGCCCCAAAAAAAATTTCTTTAGGGATAAACTTTTATCCCAAATTCCTAAGTTTCCGACAAAAAAGTGGAAAATTGGACCATTCTCGGGGAGACTAATTTATTTTGGTTTTCCAGGCATCACCATATATAATTATAGTTTACCAGTCATAACGGAAAAAATCAATAAAATCAATGACTTATCTGCTGATCATGATAACTTAGTTCTCTAATGGACCTTGCGATAAATTCAAAAATAGCTTTTGAAGGTAAATTGCCATGCTTTATTGTAATAAATGTGTATATTTTATGTATTATTTTTTTTAATTTACTTCATTCTTTTAACCTATTTAAATATCAAAAAACCGATCTTAGCTATATCTTATAGGTTATTTCTTCGCCAACTTGGTAAAATAACATTTAGAAGACATCTATGGTTTTTGTATTTATAGTCTGAAAATCGCTACGATCTTATTTTTTGTGCTAACAAGAACTGGTTGAATTATTAGGTGGAGAAAAGTCCATCTGCAATTTTAACTATCGTAAAACCAGTTGGACTCCATCATCTTAAGGCGCTGGGCTAAAAAAACTCCATTTTAGTTCAAGGCAAAAGGCCTTCTGGGCCTGTGGCGGGTAGCTATTAAGCCTCAGCTCCAGTTCCCCAAATTTAACTGCAATGCTCGCAATCTCCGTATTTGGCACATTGCAAGTCGTATTATATTTCCAATATTTGCTAGGGAAACATTATCACTATTCTATATTGGACTCTAAAATGCCTATTTTTGCCTAAGGGGGGGTTTAGGTTTCTTTTTAAACCTTAAACGGAAAAGGCTGATGCCTATGGACGATTTTTTTGAAATGGTGCCCCGGACATAGGGGTCAGTAATTTTGCCATCATCTTACTAGAAAATTTTTGGCTCTTTGAATCTTGTCAACCAAAAGATGAGGGTGCAAAAAGCCTCTGTCTACATAAGGACACAGATTTGTCATTTAACTTTCTATACATATTGCATTAATTGTAAGTTATATATCATAATGTATTACAATATATGCTACACATAAAGTAACCGTTCACACAAGAGTGGCTGTCCGCCCTCTTCATGCCGGTAGGAGGGTGTCCGTTCTCTCTCTAGTTGAAAATTGTAAGTGTAATGGCAAAATTAGCCTTTTAAAACCACTCATTTAGTATCATATCTTATAATATTAGAACATGATGCCATTATTTAGCCACGAAAAATATTTTTTACTCAATATCTTGACTATCACCAACTTTTATGGTAAAAAAATGTCTATGCACCAAGATATTATACCCAATAACCAGATAAAAATGGCTATATATGGTCAATCTAGTCCCCTTAGGGTGGATAGACCGGATAATACTATCCAAAAAGGTAAAA
>JAITII010000033.1 GCA_031279515.1 Deltaproteobacteria bacterium | reverse complement strand
AACCAGCCAGACCGTGGCGGTCTCGAAAGGGAAACCCGTAATAGTAAAGCTTCCGCCTTTGGTCTCTGACATAGCCAACCTGGCTAAAAGGATAGAAGCTGCTGGGGCCTCGGCAATTTCGCTCATCAACAGCCTTCCTGCCATGGCCATAGATCTCTACCAACGCAAGCCCAAATTGGGAAATGTCACAGGCGGCCTATCCGGTCCTCCCATAAAGCCCCTGGCCCTGCGCCAGATCTTTTTAGTGGCCAAGGCAGTAAGTATCCCAGTAATCGGCATGGGCGGTATTTTTTCCGCTGAAGACGCCCTGGAATTTTTCCTAGCTGGTGCAACTGCCGTGGAAGTGGGCACAGCCACCTTAAAAGATCCCCGCTCTGCTCTCTTTATCTTAGAGGGCATTGAAAAACACCTCTGGGAAATAGAAGAGGATTTAAGTCACTTTCGGGGAAGCCTCATCTTGGACTAAATGTAAGCTAAGAAGGGCCTTTCAAAATATTTCACTAAGAGTATTAAAGTAATAATATTTAATTGTAATATTATAAATATAATTTTATAAATTTTTAGTAAAATTACTTAACAATATCAAAAAAACCTTATAAATCTTTGGGCCCTCTGCCAGCACCCCTAGCTCCCCTTTATCTAAGTCTATTCTCGTCCCTGCGGCCATTATCTTCACTTTTTCCAATAATAAACGTATAATGCACCAAAGATGCATTTGAAAATATTGCCCCCACAGGCAAAAAAATGATTTATTTTAGTAACAGGGCTTAGATTAAGCATTTGGATAGTGACATTAAATTTAGCTAAGCCTTTTTGTAAGTTTAGCTTTTCTAGAAAATAGCTATCTTAAGAGCCAAGTAAACCCCGCCAAAAATCCTACAATTAACACTTTTAAAGCCTTAAAAGTACGGCCGTGGGCCTAAATTTTCTGCCCTTTGCTGGCCTTTGCTGCCCTTTGCTGGCCTTTGCTACCATAGACTCTTAGCTAAAACCTACATTGTAAATTTAGCTTGCACTATCCCTGGCTAAGGCCTTCTATTTAAAGTCATTTCCCATCTAGATATATATATGGACGGCTAATGGAAACAGTTTCAGAAAATCCTACTCCCAGGCGAAGAAAATGGCCATATGTCTTAGGGGCCATTTTGCTCATTATCCTCTTTATCCTTCTTTTCCTCCCCTCCTACCTATTAAAACTGTGGCTCAACAGAACTATAGATACAGAAGAACTATCCGATATAACAGAGATGAGGGCGGGTTCGGCTAGGGTAAGTCCGCTTTTAACAGGCTTTACTATAAAAGATCTAACCGTTGTGCTAAAGGACCGCGAGGGGTTCTCTGTTGAAAGCATAGAGGCCAAAAACCTTAAGCCCGGCAAAGTATTTAAGATGCTTTTCGGGTATGGGGACCAAGAGGAGATCTTAAACCTCCTCTCCGGGGATGCCACTTTAGTGGTGCGCGGCTTAACAAAAAAGAATGATTCCCAAAGGGAGGGGTTTAATGTAAGCTTGGGTACTTTTTCTTTAGGAGGCCTGGAGTTTAAGGGAGAAACTATAGATGTTTCCTCCATTTCCGTAAGGCATTTAAAGGTAACAGATTTTTTCTATGAACTTGCGGGCGAACTCCAATTTACTCTAGGCAGTTTTGCTGCCTTTGGCTTAAATGGAGGCACTTTAAACGGCCTTACGGTATCTTCGGTAAATTTCATAGCCCAAACAGGGACAAAATTAGCCATAGGGGACTTTGCCATAAGTGGCTTTGATTTTAACAATGTCTTTATACCCAGAAACGGGCCCACCATAGGTACCTTCTTTTCTTTTTTAGACAATACCCAAAGCCTGGATTTGGCAGTCTTGGACATTTCCCTAGAAGGGAAAGAGGGCATTTTTATCAACAAATTCTTGGTGGACACCAGTCAGACGGGGGAAAAAAGGGTAATACTCACAGATTTTAGGGTAAATCTCTTAAAAATTGACCCAGATATAGCATATACACCAGAGGGGGAGGTCTTTTTTGATTCCTTAGGTCCTATCTTAAACTTAAACGCCGAATTTCGTGGAAACCCACAACCCGACGGCTACTATCAGAGCCTCACTAAGCTAAATTTTCCAGGGGCCCTGGACCTGGAGCTATCTTTGAATACGAAAAACCTACGTTTGGATAGGCTCTATACCCCGCAAGGCCTTGGTGCAGCTTTCATAAGCGCGAGCTATGGCCAAGGGCACCTTACCCTTTCAAACCGGGGCGTAGCTGAAAGGCTCTACCCCTCCCTTTCCGAAGTATATTTTTACGGGGCCCCTGCCAAAGAGGGGATCTTAAATGCCTTAGACCCCGTCTTTTCAGCGCTAGACCCTGCCAAGGTAGTAAACGTAGCTATCCTCCAAAGCGAGATAGACCTCTTCTTAAGCCAACCCAGGACAATCTCCATTATGTGGAACCCTATAGAGGGATTTCCTCGCCCTATCCTCACAGAGCTTACCAAATTAGGACTTTCAGAGACTCAAGGCACCATAGATCCTGAAAATTTCAAATATGCTATAATAGCAGGATTAAACCTGGCTTTAGTTGTAAATGAAAGGGCTCCGATCTTTGTAACTATCAGTGAATAGTCCTTTCCATAATTTTATCTCCAGGCTAACAATGCCCCACAAACTAATAAAAGTTAATTAATTTTAATTATACTAAATTAAATAAAATTGAGGTTCATTATGGTAGCCCTGAAAAAACCCTTTGCCCTGACCTTTATAGCGGCTATCTTAGCTGCCACTGTCTTTTTTGCTTGCTCAGATGCGAAAAAAGACGACAACTATTATCATTCTTTCACACTCCTCATGGACAAATTATTTGAGGGCCGAGCCAACTGGTCCGACTCCGGGCACCTCACCAGCGGCAATACCTTGACAGTTACCGGTTTTAAAGGGACTCTGCCCCTATCCCAGTTTCCAAGGGAGCTAGAGGGCTTATGGGGAAATGACCCAGCTTCCACCAATGCCTTAACCAAAGCCTTAAGCGCCCCTATAGAGATAGCCGAGATAACGGTAACTGACATCCTAGAATTGGAAGAGATGTCACAAATCATGGGAAAGCCCAACTGGACCGGACAAGAGGACAAACAGATATTTGGTAATTTTACCTTGAAGGGCTTAAGACAAACCATTACCTTTGATGACAACGATTCTATGTTAATTAGACTAGAAGAGGCCTCTTTAGAAGGGCTTACCCTAAAGGCCCTAACTGGGGAAATCATCGAGGGCTCGGCTGGTTTTATAGATAAGATCTACGTTAAAAACGCCTCCCATAAGGATTTTAGTATAGAATCTAGGTTCGATTTCTCATCTGAACTTGAAACCCTTGAAATAAATTTCTCCATTGCTTCTTCCGAGACAAGGGACCTAAGTTTTGCTGGCCCTGTAGGCCAGGACAAGACTTTACTAAATATCCTCTTGCAAGAAACCGCAAGTTACGCCAAGACGGAAGGCCTAAAGTTCTTTGTTAGTACCAATAATAATAGTCTTACCATGACTATGGCTTCCTATGAAAGTACCGGGGTCAAAGGCATTGGGAATTCTGAGTCCTCCACCATATTAGACTATGTTATAGACATTACCATTAAAGACGATGAAATTCCCGATATTCATTTGGCACTAGCCCAAGCCTCCACAAAGGGCCTTAATCTCACGCCCGCAATTGACTTATACAAAGAGGCGATGAATGTCTTTCAAGAAAGAGGAGACCCTGAGGTCTTTTCAGAGCTTGTTACCTACGCATCTATTTTCGTCTATCCCTATGACCTCGATTCTGTAACCGCCAAGGGCGTAGAGCTGAAACTGGGTAATGGCTGGAGCTCCAAGATGGACTTATTTGACTTCCAAGGACCCATTAAGGCAAGAAAGCTCTCCAGCAGCACCACCAAGGCTTCCGGCGTTACCTTTGATTTCACCACAGAGATGAATTGGCCCTATTACGAAAATACGGTGGCAATTTTAGATTTCCTGGGGATGACAAACGTCACTATTGATGTTGACCTCCAAACCCAGTATTCCCCAGAGGATGATACCACAACATATATAGTCCATGACCTCTCTTTCAGAGATTATGTCAAGATAAGCGGCAATTTAACATTCTCTGGTCTAAACCAACAGCTGATTGACGCCTTAAACACCTTCCCCTTAAACTCCAACAATCCCACCTATCTAATGCTTTTTGTTCCTCAAGTAGCGGCACTGGGCATTGCGGATTACAACTTAACCATTGAAAACCAATCCCTCTTTGCAAAAGTCTTAGACATCTATGCCAGGGACCAAGGAGGGACCCCAGACAAGTATGTTGGCCTCTTGAAAGAGCTTTTTTCAACAGCAAAAGAGAGCTTTAGTGAAGATATGAGCCACATAAATCCTTTGGTCTATGACACTTTGGTGGCTTTTATAGACGATCCCAGAAAGCTGTCTTTTAAAATGACCCCGGATTTCCCCTTAAGCTTTGAGACCGTTTTACCCTATATGGACTCAAATAGAAAACAAGTAGAACTATTGCTCTCCACCAGGTTTTCCGTCTCAGCCAATGACGGCGAATATGTGCCTGTTTTTCAGTAAATATACCATAGCCCTTTACCAAGTGGGGATACTTGGCCATCGCTATAATTCTTTTCCTTCTAAATTTAAAGGCAGATTATGAAATTCACTTTTAAAAAATTAGGCCTGTTAAGCCTTGCCTGTGCCCTCATCGTAGCCATCTTTCTCGGCTGCGGGAGGTCAGAAAAAGATGACTGGGAGTCTTTTACACTCTTAATGGACCACTTTTGCGGAAAGAACGGTTGGTCTGCAACCCAACACGATTTTTCAGATGGTGCCTTGGTAGTAGAAGGCCTTAGCTTTACCCCCCAGACGATTAACCCAAATATATTGGGCTCCTTTTTTGCAGACACAAGCTTTTCTGGCCCCATCACGATAAAGAGTATCTCCATAACAGATATCCCTAAACCATCGGCTATGGAAAAACTACTAAAGACAAAGGACTGGATAGACCAGTCAAGGTTGCTTTTAGCCTCCAATCTAAAAATACGTGGGATCTCTTTTACTGCCAAAATATCCGGCAGTGAAACTATAAACTATTCAGCCCAAAGCTACGAAATCAAGCAGCTGGAGCTTGCCAAGAGCAATTCCTCGCAGAAAATACCAGGCGCCGCTGGTTTTTTGAAGGCCCTTTCCATAGAATCCTGGACTATTTCCGGCGTCACCAATGAATTTTTCCAAGAATCCAAGTCTGGAGGAGTCTTCCAAATGGGCTCCATGTCTCTCCAAAATGTGGACTTTTTGGCCCCTGGAAGGGATCCACGGACAGCCTCCTTTGAAAACATCCGCAGCAAAGCTGCGGAAATTAGCAATATCAAAATGTCCATCACTGACCCCAGTGACAACGCTGTTATGTCCGTAAACAAGATTAGAGCCACTGGAATTGATGGCATCTCCAAGTCAGACAGCTTCCTTGTCGAGGGAGTCTCCTTTATTATAGGAGAAAACAACCCTTATAACAGTGCAACCATAACGTTGGAATCCTTTAACCTAGAAGGCCTCGATTTTACGACAATTTATAACGCCCTAACTTTAGACCAGGGAGAAATCCTTTCCTCCCTAAAATCTTTCAATGAAGAAGCTGCCCTTGACCACATGACCAGCTATGCCTCACTCTTTTCCGTGCCCTTTGACCTCACATCTACCTCTTTAAAGGGGCTAAAGATTACAACTGGCGAAGGCATAACATTTTCTGTGGACTCCGTAAATGTAAATGGACCATTTGTGGCAAATAAGATAGCCTCCATTTCCGAAGAAATTAACAATTTAACCGTATCTTTCGACCCTTCCAATAAAAGCTCTGCTGATGTCTTAGAAAGCATATTCATGCAAATTTATGGGCAAAACTATTTCACCCTCAACTATAAGCATTCTACCACCTACGATCCTCAGAGTAAGACATATGTCGTAAAGGTGGAAAAGCTAGAGCTTGTGAACTTAGGCTCCCTAGCTGCGGACATTACTGTTACCGGGGTTACCCAAAACTTTGTAGACGATCTAGCCCTTATTTCATTTGATAATGACAACAAGCTAGAGGATGCCATAGAAAAGCATGACGTGGGATTTGGTAAGTTTTATTTTGATTACACGGACAATTCCCTTCTGGAAGATATCTTAATGATGTATTGCTTGTCAGAAGGCACAAATCCCGATGAACTTAGAGGCCAATTGCTCTTCGCCGTGCCATTGTTTTTCGGGGAACTCAATAAGTATATTAACCGGTCAGCCTCTGACCAACTTTTAAACGGCGTTATCGATTTTATAACTGAGCCCAAGTCCTTTGCCATAAAGCTTAATCCCTCAACCCCTTTAAGTTTAAGTTATGTAGATACTTTAGACCCAAATGACGTAGGCCAAGTACTTAGCGCCATCAACATGTCCATCTCCTTAAATGGCAGCAATTATATCTCCATCTTACCCTAAACTTTAGAGCTTTTGCGCCAGAATGGACTTTTGGCGCAAAAGCTCTAAAGCTAAATGCACAGTTTTGGAAGAAAAACCGCCAAGAGATAATCCACCAGAGCCCATATTGGAAGATAATCTCCTTTTAGGGCCAACCATAGTAGAGCGAGGGGAAGACTTTACCCTCATAGCCCTAAGCCCCCTTTCCAACCCCAAGCTGCCCCGCATGGGAGAAGTGTCACTCTACTTCTCCCCTCCAGAGGGCGGCCAACCCTTAAAATTTGCTGCCATCTTCGCTGGACGCACCTTAAAACTCCACTTCTTTCTAGAGGACATCCCTCCGGAAGAATACCTTACAGAAAACACCTTAGTCAGATGGACCCAAGAGGACTCTACCCAAGACAATGCCAGCTTGGATGCCAGCTTATGGAAGCTTAAAGGCGCCAGTCTCTTTCTAGCCCGGGCCACCGGCTGGGCCATGAGCCTTTCCACCTTAGAAGACGCCCATGATACCCAAAACCCCTGGCTGGAGCTCAGAGAGCAAAAAGAGCTCCCAATGGGTCTTTCCTTTGTCTGGTCCTTGCCAAGTGATATCCCAGCTACCCTAGAGTCTATAATTAATCTTTTAAATAATGGCTCTGCCAACTGCGCTCCTGGCACTTCCGAGGCCAGTAGTAATAGTGCTCCTGGCACTTCCGATGCTAGTAGTAACACCGCTCCTGGCACTTCCGAGGCTAGTAGTAATAGTGCTCCTGGCACTTCCGAGGCCAGTAGTAATAGTGCTAAGGAGGGCACTACTTTAGCTAAGGCCCCAGGTACTTTGGCTGCCAAAGAGCCTCTAAAGATGCTTTTTCTCTTCCATAGCTTAGGGGCCTTACTTAACTCCAGTAAAATAGAGGCCTTTTTCGGTCCCTCTTGCCTCTATCTTCACCCTGAACACCCTAAGGCCTTCAATTCCATTTCTCTCAAAAATAAAAGGGAGCCTATAAGGCTAAAGGGAGAAATAGAGCTCCAAAAATTGCGCCTGGAAGAAGAAGACCTTAAGGCAGTAAAGGAAAGATTGCTCCAAGAGCTAAGTGCCCACAGGGCTCTTTCCACCCTGGAAAGCAACCACAATTCTTTGCGCCAGGAGATAGGCGCCAGGGAAAACGAATGGTTTATCATAGACCATAACCTTGCCCAGGCTTTGGCCGCCTGGGAGGCGGCAGATGGGAAGCTGGAAAAGGCCAAGGGGGGGATATCCAAGTTCTTTACCAGTAATAAGACTCTTATAAAGCTCCAGGAAGAGGAGGCAAAGGCCAAAGCAAATCTTACCAATAGAGAAAAGGCACAAGGTAATGCCAGAAGGGAGAGGGAAGACTTTGTCAGGGAGGCTAAATCTTTAAAAGATGAGCTCTTAGCTGCCAGGAGTAAGGCAGCTACTTTAGAGAGCCCAAATGAAATTGAAATAAAGCTAAAGGAAGTCAAAAAAAAAGAGCTCATAGTAAGTGAGGCAATAGGTACAATCACTAGGGCCCTAGCCCGCTCCCCAATTCGCAAGGTAGATACTTCCGAGCTCTATGAAGCTGGGCTCATAATAGGGCGAGCTGACTTTCTAGACTATATTCCCAACCCAAAGGGGTGCTATTTCGAAAATATTATCGTAATATCCCCTCCCCTAAAGGATCATTTAAGCCGCCAGAAGCTCTTAGAGATAAGCCGCTTTGCAGCCAAACGCTTTATCTGTGTAGCTGATTTTTCACCTATGGCCTGGCAAGCTAAGGCCACCCAAGAAGATGGTACGCCTGGGTGGTATACTTTTTTAGCCTCCCAAACTCTGGCACCTATTGTGCCAAGACCCTCTGACTCTAAGGCCAAAGAAGAGGAAAAGAACTTAAAGGCTGAAAGCTTTTTAGAGGAGCTCACAGAACTTACCGGCTCTACTCTTCTTTCAAATCTTACCCCAGAGGATCTAGAAAAGGCCGCTCTTATTTTCAAAAAGGGTCCTCCTGTTATTAGCTTACCCCCACAAGGGCCCCCCAAGGGTCTGGGGCCCTTTCTGACCCTAGTGGACTGTAAAGGCAAACTTGCCCTAAGGCCCGAGCCCAAAAGCGCCTTTGGGCTCATGAAACTTAATATCCAAAATGGGGTAGGTATTTACCCCATTTCCGTACCGGAGGGTATGTCACTTAGGGCACCTTCCGAAGAGGGCCCAGTTTCTCCGGTATCTGCCTTAATGGCCGTTAAGCTTGCTTTAAGCTATCTGGACCAAAAGCAAGATCCCCTTACTAAATCCGGACTAATCCCTTACGAGGAAGAGTCAGTCTATATCATGTGCCCATCTCCTACAGAGGCTAATTTAGTAAGAGGCATCATAGAAGACCTAAGTCCTCATGTACCTTTTATCCAGGCCGGAGTCCCCTCTGATTTTGAAAACTTTCCACAAGCACCACTTGTTATCTTAGACTCTGCCTTTGCCGCGCCCCACACCGGACACCCTTGGGCCCATAGCCAGGGAAAATCCGATCTAATAAGGGCTCTTTCTTTAGCTAAAGGGGCAATGGTACTTTTGGGTAACGAGGATAAGTTAATAGAGCTTAAAAAAACTAGCCCCTTGGGGCTTTTATACCACTTTGCCGTAGACAAGGTCCGGGGTGAATTACCCCAGCCTGGGGCTTACTCGTTCTTTGAGGCCCTGGACAAGGCCAAAGACACCATCTTTTTAAATTTGCCCCCCATAGATAAGAGCTGGTATCCCTCCCTAGCGCCTCAGCTTTTGTCCGCAATCAGAAGAAGGGTAAAGACAACTATTTTCGCCCAGCTTCCCCAATTTGCCGAAAGGGACTATCCTGGACTTGCCATAAGGGATCTGCGCATAACAGGTGCCAATGTCCATCTTTCCCAAGGTTTTCCTGGTTTCATGTCCATCATAGATAAAAAGCATTTTGCCTGGGGCTATATAGAAAACTTACCAGGGGCAAAAGGATTTCAGTCCATCTACGGGCTAGATCTACCAATAGGTTCCTCTCTAATCTACGATCTCTTTCAGTTGGACCAAATAAATACCAAGCTAGGTCACGGGCAGCACAGAAATTGTCCCCTCTGCGGCTGGCCCTTTTTGCTGGTAAACCAAGATCGCCTAAGGGGCTTTGGGGACAATAATTCCATCAAACTAGGCTGCCTTAACACCTTTTGCATCAACTACAAAAGACCAAGGCCCTTAGATGAGCGCTGGCCCTTTTTAACTGTGCCAATATGCCATGTGGACAATAAGACCCCTTACGAAATAGTAGAAAGCGGCAGAAATAAATTCTGGGTTTGTCCCCAGCATAAGGACGGGTGCCCCAGGTACAAGGTGATTCCTGGGGACAAACTCCCTTAAAATTTAGCTTAAATAAACACATAAAAACCTTTTATTCATGAAACCTAAAGCCATAGTCATATCGGCCGCCCTCATCTTGCTAGCCGCCGTCATAGTCCTCATTTTCATTGTGCTCACCATGAAAGACGAAGGTATACTCTCTGTGACAAGGGCCTTAGAAAGGATAGCTACCCCAGGTACCTTGGACATGGCTGAACCTAAATTTCAAGTCATGGAAAGGGTCTTTAGCACCCAAAACCTTGTCTTTGAGCTTAGGGTCTTAGGCGCCGGGCCAAAATTTCATGCTGATAAACTAATAGTAGAAAAACCCCTTCTGCCCACTGCGCTTCTAAACTTGGCTGCAGAAGAAAATTGGGGCCCAGATAGTACCCAAACCCTCCTTGGCCAAGACATAAGATTTGATAACCTCTCCTTTGAGCTTTCCCTGGAAGGGACTCTCTTTCTTGTGACAATAGCTAGCCTTTCCTTGGAAGGGGTCTTTTTAAAGCCGTCAACTAATGTTACCCTCCCAGGGGACTTGGGCTTTTTGGAAAGCCTTGGCGCCCAAAAAGTAAAGCTAGAAAACCTCACTCTTACTAGCCTAGAAGGTGAAATCCAAGATAGCTTCCACATCACAAGCGCTATTTTTACAGATGCAGCCATAGACTTAGATAAGGCCGCAATAGGAGCTAAAGGCCTCCAAGATGCACCTATGGAGGCTATTTTTTCTGCCCTTAGCTTTTCTAAGCTTACTTTAAAAGATGTTCTAGTCCATAAGGGCGCTTTAATTGTAGAGCTAGTAGCTCTTACTGCGGACTATGAAAATACCGAAGGGCGCAAGGGGGCTAATAACGAGCTCACAGGCTTAAAAATCACCTTAGATCCCCCCGAAGGTCAGGCTAATACAGGATTGGACCTTAGACTAGCTGCCCAAAGCCTAAATATTTCCGGCTCTCTTCCACTAGATCTTTTAAAAGACTTAGACGGTCTTTTTCTAGCTGGGGCAAGGACGCCATTAAATGCCATAAGCACACAGGCCATTGTAGCCCCTGGGACCTTTTCTAAGATCTCTTTTACTGACTTTACAATTTCAATGGGCGAAAAAAGTATTCTGACAATAGATACTCTTATGGCTTCTGGTCCCTTTTTAAAAGGAGAGCTCCCGCCCCTTATCAATGCCAAGATAGAAGGGCTTAACTTTTTAAAGATTCCTGGGGATCCTAGCGCCTCTAGCGACTTAAGTAGTAACCAAGAGAAAGTATTAGCTCTTTCTCAGGCGCCCATAAATTTAGAATTTACTTCCCATTTCAATCCGGCTCTAAATATCCTTATCATCCAAGATCTAAGCCTTACCTGGGAGGGGCTCTTTCACCTGGAAGGAAATCTTGTTGCCTTGGGACTTACCCCAGAGCTTTTAGCCAGGGATCTTTCCAGCCCCCTTATCTACCTTAAAGGCATCTTGCAGAGGCCAGCAAGCTCTAGTTATTCCATAGCCGGATTTTCTGTAAGCTACAGAGACCTGGGACTTGCCGAAAAGCTTATCCTAGCATTGGCGCAAAGACAAGCTGCCCCGCCAGAACAATTTGTAAGGCATTTGGCTGAAGCAAGCTCATTGATGCTGGCTGCCAAACTGGACCCACTCATAGAAAATACCTATGCCCTCCAGGCAGAGATAGAAGACTTTATCGCCCGCCCGGAACAATTTTTCCTCTCCTTCCACCCGGAAGAGGCAGTTACAATAACTAGCCTTTACGAAGCCCTTTTTAGCCCCTCGGCACAAGAGCCCACCTTCATGAGAGACAGGGCCCTTTCCTTTCTTGTGGGAAACTCAGTTAGCCTATCTGCCAACGGAAGAGATCCGGTCATAGTGGAATGGAGGGCCGTACCACAGGCCTTTGACAATGACATAAATCCCGGCTCTTGGCCCTATGATGGCCTAGGCGATTTAGATTAGGGCTCATTGGACTAAAATAAGCCTTTGGGCCCTACTTCCATCCATGGGGCTTTTTTACTGCACAAAAGGACACTATGGGGTAAGATAAAATGCGCGGGGTAAGATAAAATGAACGGGGTAAGATAAAAAGAACTAGCCTGAGGCTAATTTTTACCTTTTTTTAACTTCTTTTACAGTTTTTCTAATTTTTTTAAAGATCTTTTTAAAGTTAAGGTGATTTTAAGTTTTTTCCAAGCTTTTAAGACAAAAAAGCTCTTCCCAAAGCTCTTATGAAAGAAAAACCACCAGGAACATTTGCCAAGATATTTTCGGCCTTAACCAGTCCCTTCGTCTCATCGGCGCCCACCATTATCTTTGAGGCGGATTCTGACTTTAGCCACATCACCATTGTCGAAAATGAAGGCATCCGCACCCTTTACCTGGGCTCCATGGCCCAGGAAGCTGAGACCTCTATCCAGGTGGCTAATCCCTATGCCCCTGTATTTGAATACCCTGGCATCATGCTTTTGGCCTTAGCTCTCTGCCAAAAGAACAAAAATATCTTACTTGTGGGTCTAGGAGGGGGCTTTATCCCCTCCCTCTTTCAGAAATACTTACCGGAGCATAAACTTACTGTGGTAGAGGTAGACCCCTTGATCTCTGAGATTGCCTCCATCTACTTCTATTTTAATCCCGGAAAGAATGTAGAGCTGGTGATAGCGGACGGTAAGGAGCACTTAAAATCAAAAAAGGTGGAATCTTTTGATCAAATCTGGATGGATGCCTTTAGTGGGGACTATATACCCCAGCATTTGGCTTCGGAGGACTTCTTTATTCTTTGTCATGAGAGACTGGTAGAAGGCGGCCTCTTGGTACAAAATCTCCATATCAGCCGCATGCACCAGTATTTCCAGCAGCTTTCAGATACCAAGAAGATCTTTCCCTCTCCTCCTCTGGTGTTTAAAGGTAGGAGAAGCTCCAATGCCGTAGTCATGAGCTATAAAAGCCCGGCCATAGCCCATACTTTAAAGACTATAACAAAAGCCGCAAAGGAATTTGGTCCCCAGGTAGGTCCCTATGACCTTACCCAGGAAGCCAACAAATTAAGCATCCAGAGGTACGATTTTTAAGTCCCAAAGGCTACCTTAGGGAAAAAATTCCCCTAGCAGTAAAAAAAATCGCCCCTTGGCTAATTGCCTCAAGGCGATTTTTTTATCCGCATAGGAAATAGGGGTAAAGACCGGGAACTGCGAACGAACTTAATCCTGGACAACAACATGCCCCTTTTTCTCTAGGTCTAGGAGCAAATGCTGAAGTATTTGCAGAGTACTGGGCTTAAACCTTTGGGGCAATTCCTGCTCCCACCTGTAAAAGGTGATGGGGTTGACGCCCAAGATGGAGGAAAATGCCGCGATATTAAGAGTAAGCGATCTACGCAGGGCCTTTATGTCCGAGCTCTTGAAATTGCCTTCCATGAAGGCGTCGTAGATAGCTTGCTTAATTATCAGAGGTTGAAACCTCGGCCCGGTATATTTCTTTGTTTTAGGACCAGTTTCTTTGGTCTTCAGAACTTCAAACCTCGGCCCGAGATATTTCCTTGATTTAAGACTAGTGTCTATGGTTGTTAGAGCAGTTCTCTTTCTTTCAACCCCTTTTGCTAATTTTTTTTTTTGCCGAAGCCGCCATGCGGGTAGTTGCCTTTTTGGCCGCGGGCTTGCGGGCAGTTGTCTTCTTGACCGCGGTTTTGCGAGCAGCCGTCTTCTTTACCGCGGGCTTGCGAGCAGTTGTCGCCCTCTTGACTGCCGGCTTGCGGGCAGTGGTCGCCCTTTTAGCTGCCGGCTTGCGAGCAGTTGTTGCCCTCTTGGCAACCGGCTTGCGGGCAGCCGTCTTCTTGACCGCGGGCTTACGGGCAACCGTCTTCTTGACTGCGGGCTTGCGAGCGGTTACCTTTTTGACTGCGGGCTTGCGAGCAGCCGTCTTCTTGACCGCGGTTTTGCGGACAGTGGTCTTGGCTGCCGGCTTGCGGGCAGTGGTCGCCCTCTTGACCTCGGGCTTGCGAGCAGCTGTGGCCCTCTTGACCGCGGGCTTGCGGGCAGCTGTGGCCTTTTTGGCCGCCGGCTTGCGGGCAGTGGTCTTCTTAGCTGCGGGCTTGCGGGCAGCCGTCGCCCTCTTGGCTGCGGGCTTGCGGGCAGCAGTGGCCTTTTTAGCCGCCGGCTTGCGGGCAGTGGTCTTCTTAGCCGCGGGCTTGCGGGTAGTCGCCTTTTTGGCCGCGGGCTTTTTGGCCGCAGGCTTCTTCTTGCGAGCGCCTGCCGCCTTGGTTACGCGCGGCTTCTTGGCTGCTGCTCTTCTCCTTGGCTTCTTTGGAGGCTCGTCGACTATGATCAACTCATCCATCTCGTAGCTGTCGACAGAGGAGGTGTCGTCATCCTCTTCTGGAACTATTGAGGAGAGATTGGAGCTGATGGTGTCGTCATTGCCAAACATTCCGATTTTTACTTCATCTTTTTTCATGAGCGGACCTTTCAAAAACCAGACCGTCTGCGCCGGGGACGGTTCGATGTTGTAACTTCACCCTTTTAAGGGAAGCGGGCGGGAATAAAGCCGCCCAAGATGGATGTTGAGTGTGCCGCTTACCATCTAAAAAGAGGGACCCATAGTGGTCTATCTTGCCAATGGATGAACGATGGCGCATTCCGTTTAGTCCCAAAGGCAAAAGGGCACTCGCCGAAAAAATCGGCCACTGTTTAAATGAAGAGTAAAAATTACCCTCCTTGTACCTATAAACGGGCAAAATACAGTAATACCGATAAAAATAGGGCTAACATATTCCAGGGGGAGGCTTTCGCCTTTTCAATTTTAATAACTTGCTGGCCTATTAGTCCCTACGAGTCCTTCCTTGTTTTCTACCGGCTGTGCCGGCATTTTAGATAAATCTTCTTGGCATCAGAATCTTTATTTTCATCCGGAGGACCCTATTCCTCTTTTCATGAAAAAAATTATCTCACATCTCTGAGGTGATATGCAAGCTTTTTTTCACTTTTTTTTTGAAAGAAATTAAAAAAAATTTTCCTCGAGGAAAAAATTACCCTTCCTTCTGTCTTGGACAGAGAAAATTTGCCTGTATAGCCTCCCGTAGCCCCATGAAAATCCTTGAATTATCAACAAATACAAGGCTTTTCTAAAAAGGCAGGGAACCTTAGTAGGGTTTAGCTATTTTGCTTTTCAGAGCCTTTCTTTGCTAAAATCCCCTTTGGCCCCTTTTGGAGATGCTAAGCTAAGGCAATTTCTTTAGGGGCTAAAGTTTTTTTCTCACCTTGGAGATAGGCAAAGCTTAATTAAGGAGGCTCTTTGCCAGCCAATGTATAAGATTGTGGCCCCCCATCCTATCCAGGTAAGGATATTGCCCAAGTCATATTGTGGCCAACGGCGAAAAAAATCCTTCCTTTTGCCTGGCAATATCAAGCTAGCCTCTAAGTCACCCATAAGCTCTAGAAGCTTAGTTAAAAATTATAGTACCTTGGCCCGCCAAGGCACGCATTTCTTCTTTATAGCTCTTTTAAGGGCCTCTAAATTTACTGAAATTGAAGTCCCCAGGCTTTAAAAAAGCCCTTGGCTCCCAATATGAAGATTAAATTACCCTAAATATTGATGCACGGGCCCTTAGAAAAAATTTAACCCGCCACCTTTAAAATGCTTTTTAGGGGCCACAGGCATCTAGAAAGCTTTATTTTTACACACTCTATGCCAAGCTACTAAATATTCTAATTTTGCTTCCCACAGCTTAGCTACTTAGCACACCACAAAATATTGAAGTCCTAAATTCTTTCAAGGTAGGACTCTATCATGGCACAGGAGGCAAAAAGTTACTTTAGATTTGCAAAAATTAAGGTTACCATTAACTTAGCTCCCCCAAAAAGGCTAACTATTGAGCCTTGCATATAGCTTGGCGCTAAAGGAAAGGGGCTAAATAAGCTTAAAATTAGATTTTAAAAGGACTTCATGGAAAAATTGGCAATACTATAAGCTTTCATGCAAAAAATACTTGTACCAAGGCCCATGGATAATAGAGACAATTACATCAAGAATCAGTTCCGTAGTACGGAAATTTAGGGCCCTTCACACCTGGTAATAAAACCCTCTTTTCTGCCCAAGGCTAAACTTTTTTTCCCGCAGCTTCTCTAAAGTTTCCTTTAAAGGCGGCAGAGCGCAACTCCCATAAAAAATCCCACTGTAGTGGCAAGATTTAAGCTTCTCACCTCCCTTCTTGTGGGGATATGGAGGACTAGGTCCAACTTTTCTAAGAATTCCTTTCCCAGACCTTTGCTTTCAGGCCCAAAGATGATTCCGTCATCGGCCTTTGGCTCGTAGAGAGTAAAGTTTTTGCCTTCCTTGGCAGATGTGCCAATGAGCCTTCCACCCCTCCAGGCCTCCTTGAAAGAGGCAAAATCCTCCCAGACGTGCAAATCCACATAAGGCCAGTAATCCAGTCCAGCTCTTTTCAGATACTTGTCACTTAAAGAAAAGCCTATTGGTTCTATGAGGTGAAGGGGCATGGATAGTCCAGCCGCCAGGCGAGCTATGTTACCAGTATTGGGAGGGATCTCCGGCTCAAAGAGTATGATGTCCATAAATTGGCCCCAGGCAAAAGAAAAGGGTTCCAGCTAAATTTTTGCTGGAGTATATACCACCAGTCAGCTAATGTGAATAATTTTTTTCTTGCCTCAGCCCTAAAAGAGAGACCGGATTACCAGACTAATAGCTTCTACCTTTCTTTAAAAAAGAAAAGCCCTGCCGTGAGGCAGGGCGCTAAGCTGTAATAATCCTGAAAATGGTATAAAAATATCCCCCATGCCTTAGCTA
>JAITII010000025.1 GCA_031279515.1 Deltaproteobacteria bacterium | reverse complement strand
GATACTGCTACCTCCAGGTGTTCCAAGGGACCTTAGGCGTAATCCTTCTCCCCTTTACCGGTCTCTACGGTTCCGCGGACCCCTCCGGTGTGGTTCTAAGGAGTTTAGGGACCTTTCTTCTTGGCCTGGCGTTCTTTTCCCTCCTGGTCATCATCTTAGGAAAGACTTGGTGCGGCTGGTTGTGCCCCTTTGGGCTCTTCCAGGACTGGATTACCAGGGTGCGTAAGTTTTTTAGTGTGCGGGAGTCAGAAATAATTAAGGGCCAAAAAGAGCGCCTTTCCTCTATCAAGTACATCCTTTTGGTCTATATGATAATATTTCCTTTCCTCGTCTCAGTGGGTTGGCTGCCGGCGGATTTTATTCTGGCTTTTTGCAACATCTGTCCCGCCAAAGCCATCATGCCACTTTTCATAGGGGACCCCCAGTATATGACCCTGGATTTCTCGTCTGGGGTGGCCTTAGGTTTCTCCATAGCGCTACTTTGCATTACCGCCGGGATGCTGGTGGGGATGTTTTTTAAAGACAGGTTCTTTTGCCTTTTCTGTCCCATGCTGGCCTTTGTGAACCTCTATAGGTCCCTTTTCCTTTTGAGGCTAACTAAGGATCCTAAAGCCTGCCACGGCTGTGGTAACTGTCGCAGGACCTGCTCTATGGATAACCAGACCATATACTTAGAAAGGATTAAATCTAATGTCTACGATGCCGACTGTATGGGCTGCTTCAAGTGCTCCGAAAGCTGCGCTGCGGACCAGTCCCTTTCTGTGAAACTCGGGCCTTTTAAATTATTTAACTCTTCCAGGCGCTATGCAGCCAAGAGGTGATTTTATGCCCGAAAGTTCTCGGGAAGAAAGACAACGTAAGATTACCGGCCAGAGGTTTTTCGGCGAGATAGAGCAGGAGGCATTAAGGCTAAAGGAAAGAGACGACTATCTTCCGGAATTTAATTACTTTTTAGACCTCTTGATAGAAGGGCAGGACCCTACAATACTCGCCCAAAGGACCGGGCGCCCTGTGGCGGCCTTGATGTGCCTCCAGGCTCCTTTGGAGATCTTTCATGCCTGCGGCATTCAACCCTTTAAGATCTATGGTGGCAGCCAGGTGGCCACTAGGCTTTCTTCCCCCCTCTTGCCCCCAGTTATGTGCCCCATGCTGCGTTCGGCATTAGGTACCCTCATGCTAGGAGCAAAAGAAGGCTTGCCCTTTAAAATATTTGTGGCACCCACTACCTGCGACTGGGTGGTAAAGCTAGATGAGCTTTTGAGCCTGTGCTCAATTAATAGCCCTTGTCCCATCCACCGCCTTGAGCTACCACACTTAAAGGACCGCCCTGAGAGCCAGGAACGCTGGTTGGAGGAAATATACGGTTTAACAAAGTTTCTCTTGGCAGAAATGGGGATAAAAAAGTTAAGGCCTCAGGATTTGAGAAAGTCCATGGATATCTACCAGAAGGCCTGGAAGCTTTACTCCAGGCTCATGGATTTAAAGCGAGAGGGCCTCATATCCTTTTCTTGGTTTCTAGTGGTGGCCAATTCCTTTTTCTACGCCGACGTAGAGGAGTGGACAGAAAAGCTTAAGATCTTAGTTGCAGCTTTTAAGACTAACGGGAAGGCCCCCAGGGGCCCTAAGGTTTTTGTAGCCGGGTCACCCATGTTCTTCCCCAATCTTAAAATGGCTAGGGTAATAGAGGCAGCGGGACTTGTTGTAGTAATGGATGACCTCTGTTCCTCGGAACGGCTCTTTCCAGGGGCCGTGTTCTATGACGATTATTCTCTGCACGGCCTCATAAAGGCCCTGGCCCAACGTTACCACCAGGGCTGCCTGTGCCCAACATTTGCTGACAATGACCGCAGGGTTAATAATATAATAGCCCCAGCCCACAAGAAATTGTATAAAGGCGTGATCTTTCATGTCCTTAAAGGCTGCCATCCCTTTGACCTGGAGTCCTTGAGCCTGGAAGCCAGGCTCAAGGATGAGGGCCTGAAATTCTTGAAGCTGGAGACTGACTATACAGCAGAAGACAGCCAGACCTTACTTACCCGTCTGGAGGCCTTTCGTAGCGCCTTGACTGATGATTAAAAGGGTTTACTATATAAATTTTATTGTTTTCACCGTGAGGGATAATAACTATGGGTTTTAAAATAGGATTAGATTTGGGAAGTACTGCCATCAAGATGGTGCTGGTAAAAGGTGACAAGGTAGAATGGTCGCGCCTTGTTGCCACTGCCCCCGGCCAGGAGGCCCTGGCCCTGGATCTTGTTAAAGGCGCCTTGACTGAAAGGGGCCTGGGCGATGGTGATATAGAGAACATCGCGGCTACAGGTTACGGCAAAAAGCTTATGACTAGCGCTGGGCACACAGTAGATGAGATCTCGGCTAATGCAACAGGGCTCTTTAAACTGAGTAGTGGGAGGTGCCGTACTATAATAAATATTGGAGGCCAAGATCTAAAAGTGATTAACCTAACCGAAAAGGGCAAGGTGGCAGACTTTAAAATGAACGACAAATGTGCCGCAGGTACAGGAAGGTTCTTTGAGCAGGCGGCCCGCATCCTGGATACCCCCTTAGAGTCCTTTGGGGAGATGTCCAAGCTGGCTGACGAGCCCTTGGAGCTTAATAGTACTTGTGTGGTCTTTGCCGAAAGCGAGATAGTGTCCCTTTTGGCCAAAGGAGTGCCCAAGGAAAGGATTATCAAAGGCTTGCATCACTCGGTGGCAAGAAGAGTAGCCAACCTTTTAGGTCGTCACAAGGTTCCCAATGACGGGGACATCTACCTAGATGGGGGGCCCTCTCAGAACGTTGGTCTCTTAGAGGCTTTGGAAGACGAGCTCCTGATGGAAGTAAAGGTCCTTCCTAATCCTCAGTACACCGTAGCCTTTGGTGCGGCCATCAGCGGATACTGACTCAAGGCGCACAGTAAGCTTAGCCTTTTTGGTTTATCAGCCTATAGTGCACTCACTATAGGCTTCAGCCAGGCTCAAAGCTTTTAAGGGCGTATTGAAACTTTCATAATGTATTTGCCAGGTAGCTTATGAAGAAAAGCTCTTTTTTTCTGCTTAGGGGAAAGGATTATCCTCTTGGGGTGCTAGCCCTTTGTCTTCTTTTAGTAGGTTTGGCCTTATGGCTTTGCCGCAAGAAGGCTATGTCTAAGACGGGTCTTTCTACGGCTACTGGACACCTGTTAGGCCATTGGCCGGGGCCCCTCCAGCTAGAAAGCGACCGCAAGAAGGTGTTGCAAGCTTGACGAAAGCATACTCGGCCTTTTTTATGAAGAGTCATTTATAGGTAATACAGAAGTAAAGTTTCAGTAAAAAGGACCCCTATTTAATTTAAATCTAAGCAAGGCTGATAGTCATTTCGGGACATGCTGCCAGGATCATTATTGAGAACAGTTTTGGGAACAGCTAAAACAAAACGGAAATCTATGCGACGATTTCGCATTCTTTGCTCTTCTGTTTCATTATTGTTATCTTGTGTAGGTCTTGTATCAGCGTAACCACTTATACCAAGAAGATATTGACCATCAGAATTTGTAAACGAACTAAACATATTATTTAGACCCAGAAGATAAAGATATGTTACTCTGCTTCTTTCAGAAGATAAATCCCAATTATCTGAAAAGCTGTAAGTAGAAATTGGTACATTATCTGTGTGTCCTTCAATTAAAATTACATCAAGGACACCTGGTGAAAAACAGGAACATTCTTCAGGTTTTGCATCTCCAGGTCTACCACTGTAGCAGGGAAGGCGTGTAGCAAAGATCTCCGCAAGAGCTTCAAGGCTTGTTATTCCTTTGGGTTTAAGTATTGCCCTACCAGAATCGAATAGTATTTCTTCTGGAAGTCTAAGAACGCCTGCTTCAGGATCAATTTCAACTGTTATACCATAATTATTAAGCATATCTTCTTCTATTAGTTCAAGCAGATGAGCACGTACTTCTCTTCCCTTTAAAAGCATTTCTTCAATTTCATCAAGTCGTTCACTAAGTTCTCGTTCCCTTCTGCTTAATTCGCTATCCCTCATTTGTAACTGAAGTTGAGTATTATTTAATGTAGTTTGCAAGGCTTGTAATTCTTCTTCTTTATTTTGTAAATTTTGTTGTAGATCAAGTATTTCACTTATTGATGGCGAAGAATCTTTAGGCTTTATGGTGGTAACAATAAGATAAGTCAGAATTATAATAAAAACAAATAGAAGAATTGACATAAGATCGCCAACAGATTCCAGATATCCTTTTTCTTCGTTAGCAATATTTTGTTTCTTCGCAAAAAACCTTCTCATATTCTTGTAAATCCTATGTTGTTGACTTAATAATTTAAAGCCATAATTCGATAGCAAGAGTTATTAACAGCAATCTCAGTAATCACTTATAGCTAGTCCTGTAATATCAAAAATTATTTTTCTGATATTTTTTTGCCATTGACCAGAATGAATAATTTTAATGATTTTCCCATCGTTGTAGTTTTGTAGCCAATCAGTGGAAAATACATTATTGTCATCTGCAGTTATTGCATAGGAATATCGCAGTGTAGTAATATCATAAATACCAGTATTCCCAAAAGGCGGACAAAAAGAATGGTTTTCTGGATATATATAACAAGCATAGTCCGCAGTTATTTCAACGAGAACGAGACTTCCTATTTTAAGTAAAATTGCTGATTCATCAACCATTCCTATTTGTAATTTACCATATAACATTCCTTCCAACTTTTCATGGTTTATTCTTGCAATTGTTATTGGACTCAAAATAGGCCATGTTTCATTTATCATACCTTTTAATAGATATTTTGTCCAGAATTGTTTGCATTCTTGACAATACCCTCTGTGAGAATAAAAATCAAAAAACCTTTCTATATCAGTCATTGCAATCAATTTTTTAAATAGCTCTTTTAAAGTATAATCTACATTACTCCAATGGTTATTTGGAGATAATCGTACATCTTTGAATTCAGATTTAATAAATTTAATTATACTATTTATGTACTTAATAAAAAGTGGGAAATTGCTGGCTAAAGGAGTTAAAATGCTTGATATTAAATTACTTGTTTTAAGTATATCATTTTTTATAATGTTCAATAAATTATGATCCTTTAATAATCTTATTCTATCTTCAATTGAATCTATGAGCTTAAAAGTTGATGCATCTAAAAAAATATCTTCAAAGCACTGCAAATAAATTTGTTGTGCACATTCCCCTACAGCAAGAGCATCCGTTATCTCTCTTTTAGATAAGGCCTGATTGATGTTCATGTGTTTAAAAATATCTCTTGCGCATAGTCTTAGCCCATATCTATTTAAACTGAATAATCTATAATTCTTTGCAATATTTAATAATGATTTTAGTTCTTTATTTTCAAAAGTATTAATATTATTTTGAAAAAATACAAGCCATTTGCTAAATGATACATCTTCAATGGGATAATAATATAAAAACGTATACCATAAATTTTTTAATATATATTTTTTTGTTCTATTAGATCTTTTTAAATACCATTTGCAAAATAAATTATAAAAGACAGCGTTATTGCTTAAATTAATAATGTTGTTATAAATATTAAACAGTAATAATGGTACTTTACTTAAATCTCGATTTTCTACACCGGTTAAACTACCATTGTCAATAACTCTTCTACAAATCCTTTTGTATATTTCTGTTAAATCAGCTGGTTGGTGCCCTCTGGTCCCTTTAAATTTGTTTGTGATATCATTCTCTTTCTTTTCAGTTTCACTTAAAAAATCTGATGGAATTATTTCTAAATTTTCCATCACTATATTAATCATTTTATCTCACCTCCTTTGGTTTCTTGAAAGCAATTAACTACCTTTAGTCTTATCAGGATCCTTTTTTTAAATTAACTTTGGTAGAAATTTTAATACCTTCAATCAATAGGGTTTGTATTATATTGTGTAGTCGAGTAAAATCGTCATGTAAGACTGGTAGTTTATCAGTTAATAAGTCATTTGTAGAATCTAGCCATCCTGATATGTCATTATTCAATAAGTTTTCTATTAAATCGTGTAATTGAGTGAAATCGTCATGTAAAGCTGGTAGTTTATCAGTTAATAATTTATCTGCAGAATGTAGCATTCCTGATATTTCTTTATTCAATAGGTTTTGTATTAAATTATGTAAATTATTGAAATCAGTATGTAAATCTAGTAGTTTATCAGTTAATAATTTATTTGAATAATGTAGCGTTCCTGATGCTTCCTGATTCAATAAGTGTTCTATTAAATTGTGTAATTGAATGAAATCGTCATGTAAAACTGGTATTTTATCAGTTAATAATTTATTTGTAGAACTTAGCGTTCCTGATATTTCCTGATTCAATAAGTTATTGCTCTCGATGAAATGTAGAAGACCTTTATTATCTATATTTTTAATCTCATTTATTGTAGAGTTAAATTGATATATAAAATGTTCAGCATTATCAAATGTATCTTCCATTTCTTGGATTGTATCTGTTAAAAGATTTAATGATTTAGCATAAGCTTCGTCTATTTTTTTAAATAGACCTGCGGCTTGTGTTATATGTGTGTTTGAATTATCAATTATTTTCTTAAGTATATTTTCTATAATACCATCTGTTCTATCAAATTTATCTATATAGCTTTGCCATATAGAAGCTAATCGATCTGAATAATCTTCCATTTGCTGATACATATTTTTTATATTTCTCAATTCAATAGTAAAATTTTGGAAAGAGTCGTCTAATTTAGTATTTACTTCGTTTACGTTATGTACTAGTATTTCTGTAAACTCATTAATTTCTGATTTCATTTTAGTTAAGATGCTTTCTAAATGTTCGCTATTTAATTGATAATATTTTTTGTATTCTTCATTATTGAGTTCTAATTGATTTTTTAAGGTTTCCATTAATTCTATTTCATATTCTTTTAAGTTATTTATCATTTCTTGAGATTTATCGCCCCAAGCATCTAAGCGTTCTTGTATCTTATCGAATAAAGCAACCTGTTGTGAATTTATTTTGACAAGGTTTTCTTCTTGAAGGGTATTTATTTTAGACAGAAATTCTTCTTGTTTATTTTGATTATTATTTACACTTTCTATTAATGATTGTATTATAGTCAATAGATCATCAATTGACTGGGTAACTGTATTTTTTAGTAATTCTGACATTGAAAGTGTGTCTAAGTTAATTCTTTGAAGCGTCTCCGTGGCTTGGTTGATACTACTTGTGGATGTTGTTATTTCTTTAACTGCATCGTTTGCATTTTTAGCAGCTGAGTTTAGTGATATACTTGTTTCATAAAAATTTTGAATCGAATCGTTTAAAAGTTTGGTTAAAGTTTCTAACTTTTGAGTTACTTCTTTAAAAATCTCGTTAGATAGGTCGCCTAATTGTTTTACAAATTCATTTATTAAATCTTTAACTAATGTTCCAAGATCCTTGTTTCTATCATTTCTTATTGCTGTAACTTCTTCTCGTAGGCTATGAATAGAATTTATTAGATTTTCGTTGTTGTCTGTTAGTATTTTTGGAAGAGTACTAGTCATATGTTCAAAAAATAATTGCATCTTAAGGTGCATATTATTTTGTTCAATCAGTTGTTCCCTATCTATCTTGATAATTTCTGCTTCATTATAATACGATAATCTTGTTTTTTCAGCTATAAGCATTTCAACAGATTTTATTTGAATAGCAGAATCCAATTTTTCATTCCATTCATCTATACATATTTTTAGCCTTCGTGTATTATGTTTTTCAATAAATATAAAAGTTATTGACAAAAGTATTCCACAGATTGATGTTAAAAAGGCTAATCCAGCACCTCCTAACAAATACTTTAGTGGTTCTTTCATTTGCTCAATATCAGCACTATTCATTAAATTATCTTTTGCTAAATAGATTCCAGCAGCGAGACCTATGAATGTTCCTAATATCCCAAATCCTGTTAGAATATTGGGAATTGCACTAAACAATTTTGTTTCAAAATATTGTGCTATTATTGATTCTTCATTAAAAAAGCTGTAGCTGTTAGACGGGCATGAAATAATCATCATCTCTTTATGATTATTTGGTTGCATTTGTCCCGTAGGTTTTTGTAATGATACTAGAGGGAAGATTAATGATCTATAAAAGAGCAACCAACTAGATTTTAATATTTTATTTTCTGATATTTTATTATTTATATTTTCCAGATTTTGATAAAAATTTATCTTAATATTTTCTTTATCATTACCTAAGTAATTGTTTAAGCTATTTTCTGCCTTTAGTATACCTTTTTTAATAGTATTAGTCTGGATACTTAATTTAATTGTATGTAAAGTAAAAATATATACAATAAATAATATATAAATTCCAATAAAATAGTTAGATGTTAAAAAATTTGCAATTATTTTCATAAAGTATAGATTACCTAATAATAATTTTTTTAGAAACTTATATATTTCTATCCAGGCAATAGAATTTTTTCCTATTTGAGGGCATTTCTCTCTACGTCATGGCAATGAAATGGACACAATATGTAGCTATTGTAATATTGTACCTATTTAGAAATCTAATGTTTTCATGGCATTTAGAGTATTTTTTAATGGCAATAAGCATATTACCACTTTTTTCATGTAAACCAAGACTATATTGCTGATAAAAGTCGAGTACTGACTGAAAATATAGCAATATATACTATATACATCGGGCTCTTAGAATGCTCTAACCATATGTAGTAGATATAATCTTTTTCTAAAATCTAGCTGGAGTGTAAAGCTTATTAATTTTTTCTGCTTTTTTGAAATTTGATGGCAGCTTTGATAAATCCCAGGAAGAGGGGATGAGGCCTTAAAGGTCTGGAAAGGAATTCTGGATGGAATTGGCAACCCACATGCCAAGGGTGATGTTTGAGTTCCATTATCTCAACTATGTGGGGCGGCAGGGTCTCTCCTCCGGTGCTAAATGATGGCGCATCGCCGCTTATGATGAAATAGTCATTACCTTTCGCTGAAGGCTTGGTAAGGCTTTCGTGGTAATCGGGGTTTATTTCGTAGCGGTGACGGTGGCGCTCATAGATGGTCATGAGATTTTTGTTCTTTATCTCTTTTTCCATCTTAGTGAGGCTCGCCTCATCTAAGTTAGAAAAGGCATCCCGATAGATTTCCACGCTCTGGCGCAGCGGAACTTCCGGGTAGTGGTAGACCTTGTTTTCTTTGCTATTGGCCTCGTCGAAGGTGTTGCGGTAGATGTCGTAAGCCTTGGTCCCAGGGTTTAGTAAGCAGGGCTTAAGGCCCAGGCGCATAGTGCCACCCTTTTGGGTCTGCTCGTCCCGGTAGACCATCTGGCCTGTCCTATATTCGTACCAGCGGCCCATGAGGTAGATGACATTTTCCTTGCGCTGGCGGCAGTCCGGATCGAATTCTTCAGAGTTGGCTCCTTTGATTTTAAGTACATTGCGGGTGAACTCAATGACAGCCAGCTGTAGGCCCAGGCAGATCCCAAAAAAGGGTATCTGCGATTCCCTTACATGCTTTATGCAGTGTATCAGATCGTCCATGCCCCGGTCCCCGAATCCTCCAGGGACAAGGACCCCGTCAAATTTAGAAAGCTTATCTTTTATATTGCGCTGGTTGAATTCGTCGTATTCGAAGTAGTTTACCTCCACCTGGGCGTCGTTTTTCACCCCGGCATGGCAGAGGGCTTCGTGGACGCTTTTATAAGACTCTAGGTAGATGACGGGTTTTTTCTCCCCCGAGCCTTCTTGTTTGTCAACCTTGGTGTCCTGGCGCACTTGCTTGACGTATTTCCCAATTACTGCGATGTTCACTTGCTTTTTCAAGGTGGCAAGAGAGTTGGTGAACTTTGCCAAGGGGGCAATATCCACTTCCTTGGAACTTTTCATCTGCAGTAGCTCGCAGACCTTTTCCACTACTGCCTGATTCTTAAAGTGCTCCGGAAGCATATAGATATTGGGGACATCGGGGGAGGTAAAGATGCAGTCCTGAAAGACACCGCAGGTCTTAGAGAGCTTAGCCTTGGATTCCAGGGAGATCTCTTCCTGGCAGCGGCAGATGATGATTTCCGGACGAAGGCCCAGGGCCCTTAGCTCCTTTACACTGTGTTGGGTGGGCTTGGTCTTTATCTCACCGGAGGATTTTAAATAGGGAAGGAAGGTCAAGTGGATAGATAGGCTCTGGTAAGGCCTTAGCTGGATCCTGAGCTCCTGGACCGCCTCGCAGAAGGGTTGCCCCTCTATGTCACCTACTGTTCCCCCGATTTCCACTATTACTACGTCTGGACCCCCGAAATCGGCGTAGGAATAGGTCTGCCGAAGGATATAGTGCTTTATCATGTCCGTGATATGGGGGACTATCTGGATGGTCTGTCCCTCGTAGAACCTACCCTCCCTTTCCTTGTTTAGGACTTCGGAGTAGATGTAGCCAGAGGTAAAGCAGGAATGGGGCGGCAGGTGTACATCTAGGAAGCGCTCGTAGTGGCCTAGGTCCATGTCTGTCTCAGAGCCCTCGTCGGTCACAAAGACCTCACCGTGCTGCTGGGGATTCATGGTGCCAGCATCGGTATTCAGGTAGGGGTCTAGTTTCTGCATGGACACGTTGTAACCCTTGCTTTTTAACAGGGCTCCCAAAGAAGCGCCGGCTACCCCCTTACCCAATGAGGAGATGACTCCGCCGGTGATGAAGATGAACTTGGTCTTCTCCATCTTCGATATTATGTCCGTGTTTATTTCATCGATGGATTTGAATTTTTCCAAGTGGGGGACTTCTTTAGTTTTCCTGGACATACAGTATCCTTATTCCCATTCGATGGTACTGGGGGGTTTGGAAGAAATATCGTAGAGTACTCTATTGACACCATTTACTTCATTTATTATGCGGGAGGAAAAGCGCGCCAAAAGCTCATCAGGAAGCCTAGCCCAATCTGCGGTCATGGCATCCACACTGGTAACAGCCCTAATGGCTACAACTTTTCCATAGCTGCGACCGTCGCCCATGACCCCTACGCTATGGACGGGCAAAAGGACGGCAAAGGCCTGCCAGATTTCCCTGTCTAAGGCGAAGTTTTTTAGCTCTTGTTGGACTATTGAGTCTGCCTGGCGCAGGAGATCTAAAGATTCTTCGTCCACTGGTCCTATGATGCGGATAGCCAGTCCAGGGCCAGGGAAGGGGTGGCGCCACAACAGAGAGTCTGGGATGGAGAGGGTAGCACCTAGGGAGCGCACTTCATCTTTGAAGAGGTACTTTAAAGGTTCTATGAGGGTGAAATTAAGCTCCTTGGGAAGGCCGCCCACGTTGTGGTGGCTTTTAATAAGGGCTGAAGGGCCCTGGGGGGAGATGGATTCTATGACGTCAGGGTAGAGGGTGCCCTGGGCTAAAAAATCCACCTTGCCTAATTTCTTGGCCTCCTGGGAGAAGACCTCAATAAAGGTGTGTCCTATTATCTTGCGTTTGGTCTCAGGGTCGCTTACGTCTTTTAAGCGTTTGAGGAACATGGTAGAGGCGTCCACCACTATGAGGTTCATGAAAGGATAGACTTCATTTAAAGCTGTTGCCACCTCATCCACTTCGTTTAAACGAAGGAGACCATTATCCACAAAGACGCAGTAGAGGCGATCGCCTATGGCTCTTGCCAAAAGGGCTGCTGCCACGGTTGAGTCCACCCCGCCGGATAGGCCGCAGAGCACTTTCTTGTCTGGACCTACTGTGCGGGATATTTGTTCTACCGCTTCCACGGCAAAAGAGGACATGCGCCAGTTGGGAGAAAGCCCGGCATCTTTATAGAAGCACTCTAGGATCTTATCCCCATGTTCCGTGTGGTGGACCTCGGGGTGGAACTGGAGGGCATGGATTTTTTTATTCTCCTGAGACATGGCAGCAATGGGAAGATCCCTAGTCTTTCCGGTTATTTCAAAGCCTTCCGGCAACTCTTCTACCCTGTCCCCATGAGACATGAGCACTTTAGTGCTTTTAGCCCCTCTGAAAGCTTCCCAAAGGGGGGAGGACCCGAGGGGATAGAAATCGGCAGGGCCGTATTCCCCGTGGGCCTCCTGGGAGAGCCTGCCTCCCAGGTTCTGGGCCAAAAGCTGCATACCGTAGCAGATGCCCAAAATAGGAAGCCCAGTCTCTAAGATGAGGGGATCTAAAGTAGGTGCCCCTTTATCAGAGACGCTCGCCGGACCCCCTGAAAGGACAATAGCCCCTGGTTTTTCATAGAGGGGCTCGCTAAGTGACAACCCAGCTGGTAGGATTTCTGCGTAGTAGCCAAGGGCTCTGGTTTTTCTGGCTATGAGCTGGGTGAATTGGGAACCATAGTCAATTATGAGGACATGTCCTGCCATTAATAATGCCTTTTAAAGAGATAGCGATATATTCTGTATGCTTTTTGGGGGGTTGGGGCTCATCCTATTTAGCAAAGGCATCGTAGCCAGCTTGGTCGCTGGTTTCCAAAAGCCCTAGGGCATGACCAGTGTCTCTGGGAAGATCGGTAAAATCCGGCCCATGGGCCTTTAAGTCTGCTAAAAAGCTTTCCCGGCTTTGATTGTTCTCAAAGGAAAAGACAGCAAGGGCACGGCCTACTTCCTCACCGGAATGCACGTAGTTGAAATATGAAATATTGGCAAGTGTTGCCACCCTTTCCAGAAATTCCGCCAAGGCACCAGGGCGCTCGGGGAAATTTAAGATGGCTGCATAGGGTAAAGAGAGTAGGCGCGGCTGATAAGGTGCCACCCTAAAGGGTATGTCCGGCCTACCAGTGACATTTTGGAACTTGTAACCAGCAAAGCTTATGAGCTCCTCGAAATAGTTAAAGTCTTCAGGGTTCCCGTCAAAACCTATGACAGGGTAAGCTAAATCTGAATCGTACTGTCCCACTAGGAGGTGGCTAATATTGAGTCCCACGGGGTTTATAGTCTTAAAAAATGCCAGCATGGCCCCTTTGCGTTCCGGAATCTCCACCTGGTAAAAAGCCTGGATCCCAGTGGGATCCCCAGCCCGGCGGGCGATGTAGCCCAAGCGCCTGAAGTCCAGATTGGCACCGCTCAATATTACCCCTACTTTTTGACCCAATAATTTCTTTTCGTATTTTCTTGCTGCTGCCAGGCCCATGGCCCCCGAGGGTTCAGAAAGAACCCTAGCTACGCGCCAGAGTTCCTCCATAGCTGAAGCCACCTGGGTGGCGCTCACTATGACTATGTCGTCTAATAAGGCCTTAAGGGCATTATAGGTTAAGGTGCCTGCGGTCTTTACCGCAGTGCCGTCGCAGAATATATCCAAATGCTCCAGGGTCACAGGACCTCCGGCGTCAAAGGCTGCTTTCATGGAAGCTTGTCCCTCGGCTTCCACACCTATGAGCTTGATATTGGGATCGTAGGTCCTAAGTACAGCTGCCACTCCTGCTGCGAGGCCCCCACCGCCTATCTGTAAATAGACAACGTCGGGCCGCTCGGGACTGGTCATCATCTCATCTCCTACTACCCCCTGGCCGGCCATTACCAAAAGGTCGTCATAGGGCGGTACGTAGAGATGGTTGTACTTTAAGGCATATCGATGTGCTGCTTCTGCTGCATCGTCATAGGTGTCGCCCTCTTGGTGTATTTCCACCATGGGGCCACCTAAGCGGGTAACTGCCTCTACCTTGAGTTTAGGTGCAGACTGGGGCATGAAGAGCTGAGCTTTTATCCCCAGATGGGCAGCACTTTTGGCAACACCCTGGGCGTGGTTACCAGCGGAAGCCGCTACCACACCCCTTTTTTTTGCTTCTTGGTACCTGGCGCTCATGAAATTGAAGGCCCCGCGCCACTTGTAGGAGTGTATCTCAGAAAGGTCCTCGCGCTTTAAAAGTAGCTTCCAGCCCTCGGGCATATTATGAATTTCCATGGGAGTGGGAGGGAAGAGCCTATAGACTCTTGTCCTGGCCTTCATTATCTGATGGAAGAGTTCTGGAACCTTTACGCTAGGCGGAGTTAAGATATTTTGCTGATGTCTGGTCATTATGGATTCGTGTATTAAAAAAAATAAAGCCGGGCACTCCATCGCCAGAGTTAGTTGAGCGGGTAGAATGCCGACTTGATCTATCGAGTATAGCAAAAGTTCTAATTTTTTTCAAGGGTATTGGCGGAATTGCTTTAGAAGAAAAAGTGACTATTTCCATAATTTTATTATTTTTTATATAAGTTAAATTATTTTACTACTAAGAGATAGTATATGGGTAGAAAAAAAGATATTAATATCATATCAGGTAGGAAAGGGTTTTTTGACATAAATACTCATAAAGATGTTATTTTCGACATTCTAAAGAGTGCGCCCTTTTCACTAAAAAATATGGGGTTAATATCCCAGGGACAAATTTTTTTAAAGTTACCTCAAAATCATCTTTCATTTTGAGGCCATAATCAAGCTGGAATCGTCCACCGTTAAAACTGTATAAACATGGGCAAACTTGAAGGTATTTGTTGGAACGGAAAAAGAAAGTATTGCCTTTTAAAGTGACCATCTAGAGATAAGAATAAGAATAGATAGGTATCCAGCGTGGCACGGATCGGATTAGTATGCCTTGGAATTTTGACTTATGGCATGCTATTTTATCTCTGATTGTAAAGGAAGAAAGAGGAGCTTAGGAAAAAGCTGCCAGTAGATCTAGCGTGCAAAAATTTCAGCCAGTAGCGGTCAGTGTTATTAAAAGAAAAACTTCTGTGAAAGTTCTTTTTAGGAGCAAGTTAAGGGGTAACAAAAAGTTGTACCCAGGACAGGGAAGCTTCTGGGGTGGGGAAGACCCCCACACCCATGGCAGTAAAATCAGGGCGCATTATGTTCGCCCTATGACCAGGTGAGGCCATCCAATCTTCCATTACAGAATGGGGATCCTTCTGGCCCCTGGCGATATTTTCACCGGCAATGGTCACATTTACCCCTGTCTGCTCAAAGATACTGTTCCAAGTGGCCCCGGATGGGCGGGTGTGCTCTGGTACCCTAGAGACCTCGGAAGCCCTTAATTTTGCAGCTCTTTCGGCTTCTTCGTGCCAAACTAGGGGACTTAACTGGGCTGCTTGGCGCTCTTGATTCACCAGTTCCAGGACCTTTAGGCCGTAGGCTTTTGTATCAATAGGCTCGGTAAGGAAAAATATGGCTATGTACCTAAAATCGTTTTCTATTTCTTTTACACCCACCCCCAAGAGCTCATAGCTATCATAGATAAGGTCCGGCCTGTGCAGGGGGTTTTCTATTAAGCCCTCAAAAAGTTTTTGGGGGGACACACTGCCGTAGGAATGGTTTTCTCCGGCTACCCGTCCCGTATACCCGCCAGTTAAAAGTAAGAGCGTCCAGTCGCTGCCATCGGGTCTTTTAAGACTCAACTCCCTAGTCTGCGCCATTTCCGAGGCCCTGGTGTACGCAATTTCGCCAAGTACTGGATCGGGAACCAAGGGTTTTAAAGAGGCGGTAGTGCGAAAATCGTTAATAAGTCCGTATATTTGGATGGCGTAATTGGCCTCGCTCAAAGTTCCAGGAGGCTGAAAGCCTAAGTTATTTACTATCTCCTCATGGAAAAGAAGGTTTCTATGAAAGGCCAAAAGCCAGGCGCCAATAAGTACTATTACTATGACTAGGGCTATTGTAATGGTACGCAAACTCACTTTAAAATAACTTCCTCCCTAAAAAGCTTTTTTGATTATCCCATAAATAGGCACCTAAGAAAAGTGCCCACATTATCCTTGGCCTAAAGTTTTTTAGGATTTGGAAGGGCTTAAAGAGGGGAGGGCTTATTTTAGATTGATAAAAGCCCAAGGTCTTTTTTGATAAATATGTGCCAAAAAAGTTACTTTTACTTTATTGGTTTAAACTTAAAAGTTTTGCCATCAGGTCCTATTGGAAAACGGCTTGTCTTTAAAGGAAAATAAAAGCCAAAAAACATATACCCAAAAGATATTTTTTAAAATACTTAATTCATTTAGCTAAGTATTATAGCTTTTTCAATGCCCCTAAAGTATTTATCATATTTTTATCAAGATAAGCATTCTATACCTCCTCTTTTGAGGCTATAAGAAAGGCGAAAGCCAATCCCTATCAAACATCTAAATTAGATAAGAGACGAAATCTTGTAAAATAAATATGTTGTCAAAGCTATACCTCTAGTCCAAGTAAACATTTCTTTTTACCTTTTTTATCCATTTTTACCGCTGTAACGAGGCATTATCACTTCTAGTTTTTGGAACTAGTTTACATTTCAACTATTTTTATATATCTTTTCAATTTTTATTTATACAATAGTTCAAAAGTTTTTTAAAATTAGCCAATTTATAGCAGATTAAATTTTAGCCTCAATAAAAATATGTGAATTTGTCTTTAACCCAAGCACCACCCATTTTTTATCTTTCCCAGCCCTTAAGCCCAGATATTTTATCTATACCTTTACCTCGAGTTATCCCCCCTTTTTTAAATAGCTATAAAGCTAATATGGTAACTTAAGGCAAGACATGACAACAGAAGGCAAGACATGACGAAGAGCTAGCCTACAAGGGGCCAAAAAACTTTCAATTCTGCAAGAAATCAGACAAGGTAGTACATGATTGTTTAACCCCTGCTCTTTTTTTTAAAGAGAAATTCTTCTGCCCTGGTATTTTTTATCAGGTAAAGGTTTACTTAGTTGGGGTTTTCAAAAACGAACTAATATTAGTTTGTATTCTGAAATTTTCTTGTCATCCACTTCAGATTTGCCCGGGGAAAAAATAACTTTTTTAATTTTGTGGGTACCTATAGCTAAGAAAGCCTAATTCTGTAAGCACTTTAGAATTATTGGTCATGATTTTATGGAAGCTTGGTTAGGGGGGACAGAATTAAAATCCCTTTAGCAAAAATGAGATTTCTCATTATCTAAAAAAATATTAGCTATAGTAAGGCTTTAAGCTATAAAAAATAACCATCAAGGTATTTTTTTCTATTGCAAAGCTATTTTTAAATGTGTTATATTGAAAACGCCATTAAACTTCTTTAACCCTCTTAATATCCGCTGGTATTCGACCAACCAGTTTTTATATCTTACTTACTTAATCATCCCTTAATTTTATTCTAGACAAAAGGCTATCACCTAAAGGGGCTTAGAAACGGGTTATGTTCCCTCTGCTAAGTGGGGCTTCATGCTACTTTATTTTAGAGCTTACTCACATTGATAAAGCCTTTTTTTGTTTCTTTGTTTTTCTATTATGTAAATTAATTTGCATAATATTGCCTCTTTCTTGATAAGTGTTATTATTTGATATACTGTTTTGCAACAAAAGCATCTGCATTTTACGGCTTTCGTTTGCTTATTAATGTCTTCAAGTAATGCTTATCCGTTTTAAGGAGATTCCGATGAAACGTAAGTATTATGTTTCTTTAGACCAAGATGAGCTTTTGATGCTCCAGGATTTAGTCAATAGCAAAAATTATTCACTTCAAAAGCGTAAAAGAGCGCACATGCTTCTCCTTGCCAATGATAGCGACTTTACCAACGAACAGATTTCCCAGATGACTGGTATCTCCATCAGGGGCATTGAGGAAATCTACAAGCGTTTCGTCTTGCATGGCTTTAAGGTTACCATCTACGGTAAACCCAGGCATCGGATGCCCATTATGGATCCTGTCGATGAGGAGCGCTTAAGGGTCATGGCATCCCAGCTCTCCAAAAATGGGAAAAAACTCTGGACCTTAAAGAGGCTCAGCCAAGATTTCGTGACAAGTAAAGGCCTTAAAGTCTCCATGGAGACTGTGCGGCGCATTTTGAAGAAATACCTATAGTGTAAATGCTTTAGCTAGCCAATTAAGGCGATAGACTAGCCCTTAATACCTTGATAATGTACATTTTTGTTACATTTTTTTGGCGGTTTCAGCATTTTTATCTACATAAAAGTGGTATTTTAAGCAGCAAAAACCGGTAGCGCGAGACTTTAGTTGATAGCCTAGGATAGCTGTTTTTAATTCTCATATCCCGGTTTAAAGGAAAGAGTGTTCTTCAACTAGACTAATAAGCGTTCGTTTTTTTCCTTGTCAAGGTTTTTTGTTTTTTCTGAAGGGCTAGCAATTTACTCTAAAAATAGCTGATAAAAGTTTGTAGATTTACTCCATAATCAACTATATATATAAGTGTTTTTGCAGGCCAATACAATATCTTTGGGATAAACATCGTAAAATTAGAATATAATTTTTTATTGCAAAATTGAATCAAGATTTGCCTTCTTTTAGCCCTTTAGTTTGTCTCATCGTTTTTTCTTTTGGGGCTTAATGATGGGAGCTCTAAAATTGTCTCTTAAAGCCTTGAGAATTTCTCTAGGCTCCCAAGAGTTAAAGAACATATCCCACAAAATAGGAGATGTTTTTAAGGCATGCCATACTAACAAGTATTCATATGATTTTTGCAAAAAAAAAGCGATCCTAAAAAAACATGCATTGGCCTTTTTCATTTTTGACTAAAAAGATCTTTAAGGCATTTGGAAGCGTTCTAAAAGGGGCCAAAACATTTTTGTCAGTGGAGCTACAGGGCCAAGCTTTAGTAGTCGTGTTTCCAGCCAAGGGCCAGCCTACTTGAGGCAGTGGAGCTGCGTCCCACTAGGTTCAAGCTGGGCGTGAGCTCTACTTCTACCTTGACGCCTGTGGTATTGTCTACGAGGTTCTGCTCCACACCGACGTAGATCTTGTCGCTAATGTATTTCCCAGCCTCTATTGTGGGTGAGGTACTTTCTTCTTCATTTTCATTATTGCCGTCTAGGTCGAGGTTGTCTCTGAAGGAATTGCCAGATAGGAGCCTGTCATTAGAGCCTGAGGCTTCTCCGACCCTTAGTACCGAGAGCCCAAGGGCCTCGCGCATGGTAACTAAGGGATTGGGCATGTTGGATCCCACACCAGCAAGCTCCCTTATATTGTTGGCCAGCTGGATGGCTTCCAGGCGGGAAAGCTCAGAGGCTTTCTTGCTAAAGAGGACCTGGGAGAGCACCTCGTCTTCAGGATAGGGGGGGGTACTCTGAAAACTTATGCGGGGGGTATTTAAGGTGCCTTGAATCTTCATGATGGCGGTGAGATTGGGCACGCTGTGGGTTAGCTCAATATCTAAGCCAGGATTTAGTTTTTTCAGATTCCTAAAAGTTATCTCGCCTCCGGTAAAAGAGAAGTCTTTTCCCAGGAAGGTGAAATATCCGCGTACTGGCTTTAGGTACCCGCTTATGGTGGGGGAGCTGGTGTTCCCAAGTATCTTTATGTTACCCATCCATTCGCTGTCTAAACCCCGACCCCTGACAAAGGCTGACTTGGGAATGTCAATTTCCAGATCCAAGTCGGGCCCTGGTCTTTTTTCTACAGTCTCAGTGGAGATGGTTAGGGTCTTAATAGAAGGCCCGCCAAAGGATCCTGAGATGTTCAACTCTGCGGTTTCTATCATGGTGCGGGCTGATATCTTAGGGGATCTAAGGTCCCCAGTGATGGACATTAACCCCGAGATGATAAGGTTTAGGTCGTCTCGATGGAGGGGGGCTAGATGGCGCACCTGGGCCCTGGCGTTGACAGTGGGGGGAGAGGTGAAGGGGGCTATCATACCCTCTAGGGCAATAGTCCCAGAAGAGCCATCGGAAGCCTCCATTAAGATCTTGGCGGTTTCCACGCCCTCATCCAAATCTAAGGCAAGGTTAATCTTGTTAAGTGAGATCCCTAAGACCTGGTCCTCATAGAGGCCATTGGCCAGATAGATATCGGCCTTGGGGATAAAATTGTTTAAAGACCCCCGTACAGAGACGTCCACCTCCATGTTGCCGGTAAGGTTATGATCCGAAAGACCTAAGAGATAGAAGATACTCTGGGAATTTCCTAACCAGTCTAGATCCAGCTGGATGGGACCGTGCATGTCCAGGGATACAAAGTCACCTTGGGGCAACATGGGGAGCTCGTAATTTAAGGTTATTGGTTCTTCTTGAGCCCTGGGACCGGGCAATAGGACAGTAAAAACGCCTTTAAGGTGCTTTGCCTCGGATAGGAGTCCATTTCCAGAGATATTGAAGTGGAGTTTTTGGCTGCTGGAATCATTTAGGTCAACACCTGCCTTAAGGTCAAAGGACCCGGTGCCCCCTTGGGCATATTTTACGCTTAAATTTACCTCTCCGTCGGGCATGGATTCCAGTCCCAGGCTTTGAAAGAGGGAGAGGGGAAGATTATCTAGCTCTAAAGCCAGATTTACGGGAGAAAGGTCGCCGGTTACCCGCAAAGAGGCCCTCCCCAGGGCCAGGGTAAGGGTATCTAGAGAAAGGACTGTGTGCCCTGAGCTAGAGCTTTCTTTTAAAGAGACTGGCCGGGTAAGAGTAATGGTATCCAGTCCAGGTGGGGTAAGCCTTAAGCTTTCCAGCTTAACTAAGGCATCGGGGGCATTGTAGGTGCCATTTACAAAGATTAGATCCTTTCCATTAGGATTAGTAAATTCGGCATTAACTCCCACGGGACCCCCTGCTACAGGATTAGTTATTGTGAGCTTGCCTTTCTGCCAGGCAAAAGAAGAGTACTTGCCCGGGCCTTCTAAAAGCTCCACATTGTAGCTGGCAGTGGTATGGGGATTGGTGATGGAAAGCTTTAATGAAGTGTCTTTTAAGCTTAATCTCTCGCCCATGGTAAAGGAGGCGCATTCCACCTGGGCTTGGTATAGGGCCGTCTCTCCGTGGGTAAAATTAAAGTCAGCAGTAATAGGTGATGAGCTAAAGTTGCCGCCTGTTAGCTTGGACTCTACGGTGGTGTCGGATATTTTAACCTTTAATTGACCATTTAAGAGTGGGAGCTCATCGTCCGGGGCAAAAAGCACACTTAAAGCAGGGGTACTAATGAGGTGGCCTAAGGCGCCCAAGGCGAAATCACTAGCTGTGATATTATGGGTCCCCTGGCCCAGATAGTTGTAAGCCAAGGTACCTTTAATAGAGGAGTCCTCTTTACGGCCGTCTTCCTTTTGGAGGCTTTCGCCTGAAAAGTCCATGTCGGCTTTGACGCTTGGTGCCTCAAAGAGATTATCCGCTTCGACTTTTAATTTGAGGGTTGGGTCTAAAACTACCAGGGGCAAGGGATCGGAGATATTGGATACAATATCTATCTGGCTAGCCTGGGTACTTATTGTAGCATCCAGTTTTCCTTTAACATTTCCGCTTAGGGAAACACTAAGCTCTGCTCCCCCTTTTAAGTGCCCATAAACTTGTGCTAGATCGTCTAAGTCTAAATTGAGCTCTAAGCCGTCCACAGCCCCAGTGGAGATTTCGTAAGAACCATCCACCTTTAAGACTATGCCCACACTAGGGCCAGGAAGGGGCGCCAGGGCGGTTAAAAACCTGGAATAATGGCTTTTCCCCTCTAGGGTAAGGGCAACTATTGACTTTAAAAGCTTAGTTTGCTTGGTATAGTCAAAGGAAAGGGCAAGGTCAATGCCGTCTCCTTTAAGTTGGAAGTCTTCCACCACTACGGCATGGTCTTTATTTGTTGTTTTAATACTGTAGGAGGCCGTAACCGGAGCCAGGGGGGCCATGTCCCCGTTTCCCACAAGGTTTTCTGGTCTAGGTGCCTTTTTCTTATTGGCTTTAGGGCTAAGAGGGGCAGTTTGAGGCAATTGCCTCTTGTTAGAAGCTTCCCCTTGCCCTGGGAGAGGCGCCCCAGAGGGCGCCTCTTCATTAGCTGCCTGGGTAGTTTCCGGTTCCCCTTCTGGGGAAGAGGGGGGCCTTAGATAGTCTACTATTTTCTGGGGGTTTAAGAGCGCCAAAATGCCTTGGGAGTCAAAAGAGAAATCTTGGGGCCCCAAGGTTAAAGATAAGGGGTCCAAGGTGAAATAGATATCGTTTGATTGCACTACCCCTTGGCCAACAATTGCTCCCTTTTCTTTATGGAGTAAAGCCTTTACAAAGAGGTTGTCCCCAATTAGTTCAGCTGGGCCGTAAGGTAGAGGAAAATTTGGGTCAACTCGCACTTGAAGTTCTAAGCTAAAGTTGGCATCGGGGTCAGTTAAGAACTCCCTTAGCCCCAGATTCTGTTTCCCCTTAAAGCTAAGCTTTCCCTGGGCATTTTGGGGACGGGCTGCTTCCCTAGGACCCACTAGCTTAGGATCTAAAGGGTCCTCGCTTTCTAAAAGAGGCTTCTCGTAGGGTTCTTTGAGGCCCAGGACTGTGAGGGTAAAGTCGCCTTTCCAGTCTAAGATGGGGCCCTTGCCATTTATGGTAAGAGTTGGGCTTTCATAGGGCAAAGTATCGTCTAGAATGGATAGGGGGCTATCGCTATCGACCTGTGCCGTTAGCTGTATGACCAAAGGATTTTCCGGATCCCCTAGTGGGTCGTGGGAGCTAACAAGGGTTATGCCCTTGCCTATAGCATTCACCCAAGAACCGGAAAGGTTCCAGGAAAGATTCTTGGTATCTTTGTCATAATTTAAAGTAGCATTTAAGGAGGCGATACTTTTTTGTAGAGCCTCGCCGGCTCCAGAGAGGATCTTAGAGTCATTTATCTCTATCTTGGCCGTTATGGAGACGGGTAATGAGATATCTTTTTCAGTTTCTTCTGATTTTTCTCTTTCTGGGAGCTTGGGGGGCCTTATGAAGTCAGCCCCTTCTACCTTAAGTTCATCTATATATAAATGTAGGAAAATTAGCTTGGAAGGGCTTAGGTCCAGTAAAAGGGAGCGGCACGTGAGAAAGACCCCTTCGCTATCGGAAAGGGTCACGCCTGTTAGCTCAAGGTGGGAGGGTAAGGGCCCAGAAATTTTCTCGTAATTGAGGCTAAGGCCAGAGGAGGCCAAGGCAGTATCCAGCTTTTCCTTTATCCAGCCCATCCCGCTTTCAGTTCTTAAAAAGATGATAAGGCCTAGAGGGACTAAGATAACTATGATAAGTATCGCGGCCAAGGTCCAAAGGATAATCCTTTTTTTCCGCGACTTTTTGGGAGCCTTGTCAAGAGGCGTATCTTTTTCTTGTGCCATCAGAAGCTCTGCCCTAAGCTTATGTAGATTTGGAACTTGGAGTCACCTTCCCTGGGGTTTAAGGGGGTAGCCACATCCAGGCGAAAGGGTCCCATGGAGGTGTAGTAGCGAAAGCCTATGCCTCCGCCCCAGAGAAATTTTTTGCCTAATTCGCTGAAATCCACCTTATCGTATAGGTTACCTCCATCTATAAAGAAGACTAGGCCCATGGACTCTCTAAAGCGCCACCTTAGTTCTGATGAGAACTCATTTAAAAAGTTGCCGCCAGCGGGCTTACCTTTTGCGTTTTTGGGACCTATGGACTGGTAACGAAAACCCCTGATGGAGCCCCCGCCTCCGGAAAAAAACCTCAAGGAGGCGGGAAGATTAGCGGTACTGGCTCCAGCTATGTAACCCAATGACAGCCTTAGGGCCAGGATTAAAGTCTTGTTTTCCTTTAGGGAAAAGTATTGGTACCCGTCTACCCTAGTCTTGATGATATTAAAGTCAGTATAATAATGGCCATAATAGGGAGAAAAAAGGATGCGCAGCCTGTGGCCTTCTGTGGGGTCCAGAAAGCTATCCGACCAGTTCCAATCTAAGGTCAAGGGAAAACCTACGACATTATAGTCCTGTTCTTCCCTGAAGAACTCATTTAGCTTGCCGCGTTCCAGGCTCACCATGAGCTTTCCTGCTAGATGCCTAGATAATTGCCTTTCTATGCCCCCCTGGAGGGATAAGGACTTTAGCTCATAGGAGTCTGTTTTTTCACGCAAGAGTGCGGCGCTGGCCAAAAAGGTCTGCTTTTTAGAGAGGAAGTAGGGGCGGGTATATTGTACCCCTAATTGCTGCAGGTCCTTCCAAATGGGTATCTCTACCTTAAAATCGTCACCCCAGCCGGAGAGGTTGCGGTGTTCCCAGGCCAGCTCTGCCCCAGGGCCAAAGTCCGAATCAAAGTTTAAAGATCCGCTCACAGTACGGGGCGGGGCCCTTTCCACCTTTAAGATTATATCCCTTACATTATTATCCTTCACCTGGGTACCCACCGACACGTCAATGGAATTAAAAAGGCCCTTTTGGAAGAGGGAATCCCGGAAGCTGTTTATCGCGTCCTGATTCCAGGTATCCCCCTGTTTCCAGCTTACTAGGTTCTGAATAAATTCTACTCGTACGGGGTTGTCGCCTGTGATGACCAGCTCACCCATGCGGGCGAAATCACCAGGGTACACCGTTATCTCCATGTCTAAGAGCTTATCTGCGGGAGATAAAAAGTAGCGGGTACCCGTGACCTCGGCAAAGGGATAGCCTCTGGTAGCCAGATAGTCGGGGAGCAAATCCACTGCCTGGAGGATAGGAGCTGCCAGAGCAGGATCGCCTTTTTTAATCTTTAGGGGGGTTAAGCTTACTTCCGGTGGGGAGACTGGCACGTCTTCCAGGGCATCGGGAGGTCCTGAAAAGAGCACCTTTATTTCGCCTATTTTGTACTGGGTATTGGGAATAAACTCTATAGTTATCACAGTTTGTTCAGCTTCCCCAAATTCTACATTGGACTTTACTTCTCCGTCGTAGTAACCCATGGATTTTAAGATGTCCTGGCCAGTACCTATTGAGCTCTGCAGTCTTCGGTTGAGGGTCATCCTGGAGTACAGGGGTTTGTCTTGGAGGGTGTAAAGTTCAGCTGTCTCTTCAAAGAGGGTCTTAGCATCAGGCAATTGGTCACTTGAGGTATGAACCACGTATTCAAGTCTTTGAGCCCTCAAGGCAGTATCCCTGGCTAAAGACACGGCGCGGGCCAAAAGTCTTTGAGGCAACTGGGGTTTGGGAATAGGGCCTTGGGGGTCGCTTCTTAAAAGTGCTTCAGCCTCGGCTGCCCTATTGGAATCCGGCGTGAGGCGGGGGTAATCATTTAAGCCAGACGAGGAGCAAGCGCTGAGGGTAAAAAAAGCCAAGAGGGCGAGAAGAGCAAGGCCTATGAATTTTTGGTACCTATTTATTGTGGTTCCAGCCCCTTTCTTTGTGCCATGAGTCTTAGGGCCTTTTTCCCTTTTCACAAAAGGGAAAAAGGCCTCTAGGGCCTTGGCGCTTTCAGTTTTTAGGGGCCTTTGGAACAATGGCACGCTCCGGGACTTTTGGATCCCTTTAGAAAAGGGGTTTTTTGGGCAAGCTTGTGCCCCTTAGCACCAGGAATGGCTCTTTATTTTGAAAGACAACACCCAAAAAGTATAGCATATTTAGAAGGAAATTTAATAATAGGTCAAGAATAGGTCAAGAAAGGCTCCATATTAGGCCCATCGCCAGGGCCCATTGCCAGACCCATAGCCCTATCCAGAGACGGATCCATCGCAGGACCCAAAACCCTATCCAGAGACGGATCCATCGCAGGACCCTAAATCCCTATCCAGAGACGGATCCATTGCCAGGGGCCATATCCCTATTCGAAGACGGATCCAAGCTTAGATCCAAGGCCCTATCCAGAGATTTACCCTGGGCTCAGAGCATAGCTAGCCCCAAAAAAAGACCTTAGGATTTGTCTTAATCTAGGCCAAGGTGACCTAAGGCACTCTGGGGGGACATAGAAATGGCGCCAAATAAAGCTTTTAGATCTTTAAATCAGGCAAATGTATATACAGTATGCAATTGAGATAGGAAAAAAGCGGAAAGCTATACTGCTTATTGGTTTGTGTGATTAGCTTTGAGGCATAAGGCTGAGAAAAGGAAATTTCTTGCCCAAAAGAGCTAAAATTTTTCCCCTGGAGGGCTTTTTTTTAGAAAATTTTGGGGGGCAGGCAAAATTTTTTTAAAAGGCAGAATTTGTGCTCTAAGAGGGGTCCAAAGGGGGGCCTTAGGGCTAAACTATTGAAATCATTAGTTTTTTTATTAACTCCTAGAGTTCATATCTGTGGGCAATTGGGTGGTAATACAAAAAATAGGGAAGGTGTTAAAATTTTTTTTTAAGATTTAGCCAAATTAGGTGTAAAAACTATTGTAATTTTTTTCAAGGGTGCTAAGATAATTCAGCCTTTAAAAAATTTTTTCTGTTAGGAGAGAAATTATGGCAACAGCAGCTAAAAGCACCAAGACCAAAACCACTGCTACCAAAACTGCAGCAAGCAAGGAAGCAGAGGTTAAAACCCCCAAAGCCGCTAAGACTAAGCCTGTAGCGGAGAAAGCTCCTGAAAAAGCCCCCAAGGCCGCCCCGGTGAAAACCAAGAGGGCCCCTTGCGGTAGCGGAGCCAAAAAGCCCATAGCCCCCAAGGCCGAGAAGGTACCAGCTGTCAAGAAGCCGGCTGCCCCCAAGGCCAAGGCGGAAACCAAGGTGAAGTCCCCGGTTGAAAAGCCAGCCGCCACCCCCAAGGCCCCGACCAAGGCTCCGCCCAAGACTAAGCCAAAGGTAGCCAAGGAGCCTTCCAAGGTAAAAAAGGTTGTGGCTAAAGGAGTTGCGGGAAAAAAGCTGATTAAGTAAAAGCCTAAAGGACTTAAGCTTCTTTTTTCAAAAAAAACTTAAGCCCTTTTGTTTCAAACATTATTAACCGTTTAACTGCGGGCCCACTGGGTAATGCTCTATGCCTTACCAGTGGGCCCTTTTTTTGTCCTTGGGCCCGAATGCCTTTAGTAACCAAAAGGTAAACTCCAGCTTTTGGTGAATCCCGCCATGGGCTCTTGAAATCCTCTTTTTGTATTTATAAGCCCTCCTCTTGCCCACCTCCAAGGAAACCCCTTGTTTCCACCACCATAGCTTGTGGCATTTAATGGGACCGGTATTATGCTATAGTGGACTATAGCTTCCACGCCTTCTTGGGGCATAAGCTTTGTTTTAAAGATTAATAGTTTAAGCCAATATTTTTGAGGTAGCATGCCCGAGCTAGACGAAAAAAAGGTCCTTAGCATCCTGGAATCCTATGGTAAGGACCCGCAACAGCTGATAAATGTGCTTTTGGATATCCAGGAGGCCTCTGGGCGCAACTTTGTATCGAGCTCTTGGTCGAAACTTACTTCCAAGGTCTTAAAGGTGCCCTTGACCCGCATCTATGAAATCTTGACCTTCTATAGTATGTTTTCCACCACTCCCAGGGGGAGGTACGTGGTGGAGGTCTGCCAGAGCGGACCCTGTAGGTTCACAGGGAGCGAAGAGCTAGTAAGTTGGTTGGAGGAGGCTTTAAAGCTTAAGGTGGGAGAGACTTCCGAAGACGGGCTCTTTACCCTGTCCCGTACCAGCTGCGTGGGGGCTTGTTCATCGAGCCCTACTGTCAAAATAGGAGATGAGGTCTTTGGGGGGCTTTTGCGCGATAGTGCTCTAGAGCTTCTGAAAAGCTTTCGCGATGACAATAGGGCAGCTAGAGAGAAGTTCCTATGTCCAAGTTAAAGGAGCTTATTAGCCTGGGGGCAGGCCACGTTCGCAGTGCGAACGTGGAAGATTACCAGGCCTTGGGAGGCTATAAGGCCTTGGAAAAGGCCATGGGTATGGGACCCAAAGAGATAATAGCCGAGGTCCTGGAGGCAAAGCTTTTGGGAAGGGGAGGTGCCGCTTACCCGGCGGGGAAAAAGTGGGCCCAACTTTTAGATATCCCAGAGAATCCCAAATATATAGTTTGCAATGCCGATGAGGGTGAGCCAGGTACCTTTAAAGACAAGCTCATCTTGGATAAGGTGCCCTTGCGCCTCATAGAAGGCATGACCATAGCCGCTTACGTCTTTTCGGCTCAGAAAGGCTACATCTACGTGCGCGGGGAATACAGGGCTATCCAAAAGAGGATGGTAAAGGCCCTCCAAAGTGCTAGAGAGCATAACTTATTGGGCGAAAGTATCTTGGGGAGTAACTTTTCCTTTGATATAGAGATAGTCTCAGGGGCAGGGGCCTATGTATGCGGGGAAAATTCTGCTCTTTTAAACTCCACCCAAGGCACCGTGGGACGACCTAGGATAAAGCCGCCACATCTGGCGGAAGTGGGGCTCTTTCTTAAGCCCACCCTGGTAAATAATGTAGAGTCCTTTTCCTGCATCCCCTCAATAGTTCTTATGGGTGGAAAGGAGTTTTTGTCTTTGGGTCACCCGGAAAGCGGGGGCACCAAACTCATCTGCCTATCTGGACACTCCATGCGTCCTGGGATCTACGAGGTGCCCTTGGGAAAGATTAGCTTAAGGGAGGCTATCTTTGACCCCGAATTGGGGGGCGGGGTAAAGGGGGGCAGATTCAAGTTTGCCCACTTGGGCGGCCAGAGCGGCCCCATAGTCTCAGAAAAGGGCTTAGACATTACCTATAGTTACACAGACTTGCGTAAAAATGGCCTCTCAGTGGGATCTGGTGCCATAGTTGTCTTAAATGATTCCGTTTCCGTCTTAGAGTATCTAAAAAGCGTCATCCAGTTCTTTATCCACGAGTCCTGCGGCAAATGCGTACCCTGTAGGGAGGGCGGCAAAAGGGTACTTAGATATCTATTAATGTTGTCCGAGGGAAAGATGGGGCAAAGGGAAATCCAAGACCTTAAAAGGCTTTTAAATGTGATGCGGAGAGCCTCCTTTTGCGGCCTAGGCCAATCAGTTCCTGTGGCATTACTTAGCGCCTTTAAGGAATTTCCAGAATGCCTAATAAAAAAAGGCTCATTTGCAGCTTAATAACAGGATATGCGTATGATGGAGCACCATGGGGCCAATGGGCCCCAGAGGGTAAACCTAGTAATAGACAATATTAATGTTACAGCGCCGGCTGGAAGCACTATCTTGGAGGCCGCAAAGTCCTCTGGGGTCACGATCCCCACCCTCTGTAACTTTAAAGGCCTATTGCCCAGGGCCGTATGCCGCCTCTGTGTGGTGGAATTGGATGGGGCAGGTAGACTCAAGCCAGCTTGCGCAACTGAGGTCTACGAGGGCGCCAAGGTGGTGACAAATAGTTTAGAGTTGCACAATTTGCGCAAGACCATAGTGGAACTACTTTTGGATAATCACCCAGATGACTGCCTGGTGTGCCCTAGAAACCTGGGCTGTGAACTACAGACCCTGGCCCTGAACCTGGGGATAACTAGGCTCCACTTTACAGAAAGGGCGCCGGTTCAGCTCTATCATGATGGAAAGACCCTGGTGCGGGACATGGAAAGGTGCGTCAAGTGCGGAAGGTGCGTTTCAGTCTGCCAGAACATTTTAAAGGTACAGGCTTTAACAGCCTCACAGCGCAGCTGGCACTATGAGATAGCCGCCCCCTTTCGCACCCTTTTATCCCAGGGGCCTTGCGTATACTGTGGGAGCTGCATAAGCGTATGCCCAGTGGGAGCCATATATGAGAAGGACGATTGCCAGGCCCTTTTAGAGGCCTTGGACAATGAGGACATCACCGTTTCCGGAAGCTTTTCCCGAGAGGTCCTTGTGGGCTTGGAGGCAGCCTTAGGTTATGGGCAAAACTCTTTAAAGGAAGAAAATTTGTCAGCTGCCTTAAGGCGCCTGGGATTTACCCGCATCTATCCCAGGGAGTTTTTCCTTAGCCTTTCGGCCCTAGGGGAAGCTTTTATCCTTAGAGAAAAGATAGAAAAAAAAGAGGGGGTCATATCTTTATGCTCCCTTTCCATCATGGGGTTTTTTAAGGAATACTACCCCAATGCCGTACCTTTAATATCGCAAGTACCCAGGGCCCAGGAGCTTTTGGCTGCAGCTTGTAATGGGGAAAGGGAGCTAAGTAGCTCCATTCTCCCCTGCGTATCCCAGAAATATGCAGCGCATCTATTAAATAATGATGGGAGGCCAGCGGCAAATTTTAACCTAACTACCAGTGAGCTAATACGGATCTTTAAGCTCATAAGTTTCAACTTAACTGAGCTTCCCTTAAGTCCCTTGGATATTCCCACAAGGGGCGCTTTTAGGGCCAGCGAGCTAAAAGAAGATACTAGCCATGGCATGGTGGTCACAGATGAGATTCTTTACCTAGCTAAGGCTATTTATTTTTTAAGCCAGCTTGGGGAATCTGGAAGGGCCCCAGGAGGGATCTCTGAGGGTATTTTTACCCTCCCCATTAGCCTTGGCGGTAAGGAGATAGAGCTTAATATGTGTTTTGGCATGGCGGCAGCAATAAAACTCTTGGATGCCATGGGGAAAGGGGCCGAATTTAACTACATTAAAATCTTTAGCTGCCCAAATGGATGCCGCCAAGGTGGGGGCCAGGCCAGAGAGTACCTGAAAGGGGTTTTCCCTAAGGACTATTTAAAGCCAAGAGAGCTAATAGTGCCAATAGATTCATATGGGCTTTTCCCTTTACCAGAGCTTCCCTGGCAAAAGGAGGCAATAGCCGCCTTTAGTGATTATTTTCCAGTTGGAAGGTGATGCATATAACTATATTAAGTAGGAACATCGTCTGGTTTAGCCTCAAGGGTAACGCTTAACTAAAATTCTAAGCCCCCATAAAGGGGGGAATTTTACATAAAGGAGTACTTCATGAAAGGATTTGCTATGCTGAAAATAAATGAGGTGGGCTGGATCGAAAAGGAGAAGCCCAAGTGCGGTCCCAAGGATGCCATAGTAAGGCCTTTGGCTGTATCGCCCTGTACCTCAGACGTCCATACCGTATACGAGGGTGCCATAGGGGAAAGGACTAACCTTATCTTAGGACACGAGGCTGTGGGCCAGGTGGAGGAAGTGGGAAGCCTGGTCAAAGACTTTAAACCCGGAGACAAGGTCATCATACCCGCCATAACCCCTGACTGGGACGCGGTGGAATCACAGATGGGCTTTTCACAGCACTCTGGGGGAATGCTCTGCGGGTGGAAGTTCTCCAACAGCAAAGATGGGGTCTTTGCCGAGTTCTTCAATGTGAACGATGCCGATGGCAATATGGCCCTCCTACCGGACAATGTCAGCGTAGAAGAGGCCGTCATGCTCTCGGACATGGTCCCCACTGGTTTCCACGGGGCAGATAACGCCAAGGTGGCCTTTGGCGAGACAGTGGTAGTAATAGGTATAGGTCCCGTGGGTCTTATGGCAGTGGCTGGCTCCAACTTAAAGGGAGCTGGGAGGATCTATGCCGTGGGTTCCAGGCCCATCTGCCAGGAGGCAGCCAGAAAGTACGGGGCCACAGATGTTATAAATTATAAAGAAGGGGACATTGTTCAGCAGATCCAAGAGGCCAATAACAAAAAACCAGTAGACAAGGTCATCATAGCCGGAGGGGAGCTGGAAACCTTTGAACAGGCCCTAAAGCTCATCCGTCCCGGGGGCATAATCTCCAACATTAATTACCTGGGTTCCGGAGACTACATTAAGATCTCTCGCCTAGACTGGGGCGTGGGCATGGGTCATATAAAGATAATTGGTGGCCTCATGCCAGGTGGCCGCAAGAACATGGAATATCTCTCCAACCTATTAAAGTGGAAAAAACTGGATGTGAGCATCTTGCTTACCCACAGGTACAAGGGCTTTGAATACATTGAAAAGGGCCTGGCCCTAATGAAGGATAAGCCCAAAGACCTTATTAAGCCGGTCATAACCATTTGACCTAAAGCCCAAGATAAAGCCTTTAAAAGCTATGCCTAATGAAAAGCTCCCAAAGGCCCACAGCCGGGCTTTGGCTAAAGGGGCAGTAGCTTTTAGGGTATTAGCTTTAAGCTATTTACCCAAAGTTAAAGACGATACAAGGGTATAGCTTACCTATTCTAGGCATATCTGAGCTTTAGTTCGGCAAGTGAGTGGTAAGGGGGCAAGACCACCCCGCCCCCCATACCACAATCCAAGATCATGGAAGAAGATAGATGCCATTTGGCACTTAAGGTGAGAAAAAGGGATAGGCCCAAATATTTGTGCGGCCTATTCCTTAATTAAGTCCACCTTCATTGGCTTTTTGTAGTATTTTTCGTGAAATTCCTTGGTTTGAGCCACAATCACCCCTGAAAGGGCCACAAGACCTATGAGGTTGGGGATGGCCATGGCACCATTGAAGACGTCTGAGATATTCCAGACCAGATCCAGCTGTACGGTGGCACCTACAAAAATGAACAAGGAGAAGATTATTCGGTAAACAAGGCTTGCGGTCTTACTCTCAGTCAAATAATAGAGGCATCGTTCACCATAATAGGACCATCCTAAAATGGTGGAGTAGGCAAACAGGATAAGGCTTAAAGTTACCGTGATCCCCCCAAAGCCACCTAAGTAGAGAGAAAAGGAATTCGAAGTCATGGCAGCAGCTAAGTCTTTAGTAACTTTTAAATAATTGCCAGCCATGACCAGAATGATGCCGTTTATGGAGCAAACGACTATAGTATCCAGGAAAGTACCAGTCATGGAAACCAGTGCCTGGCGCACAGGGTGGTCTGTCATGGCAGCAGCGGCTGCAATAGGGGCCGAGCCTAAGCCGGCTTCATTGGAAAAGACTCCTCTGGCAACACCATAGCGGATTGTAGTTCCTATGAGGGCTCCGAAACCAGCTTTTAATGAGAAGGCTTCGACGAAGATGGTCTTTAATACCCCTGGTACCAAATTAATGTTCATTATTATGATGATAAGGCCTACCAGGACATAGAAAACGGCCATGAATGGAACGATGACACTGGAAGCAGCGGCAATTTTCTTAATGCCCCCGATGATAACTAGAGCGGTAAAGATAGTTAGTACTAGTCCAGAAACCCAGGTGGGTAAGCTAAAGGCGCTTAAGATATTGTTGGCAACAGAGTTGCTTTGGGTCATATTGCCGATTCCAAAGGATGCCATTACGCCGAAGATGGCAAAGAGGATCCCAAGCCATTTGGCGTTCAATCCCCTTTCCAGGTAATACATGGGACCACCGGCCATGTTACCGCTTGAGTCCGTAACCCTGTATTTGATGGCGAGGACAGCCTCCCCAAATTTTGTGGCCATGCCGAAGATGGCTGTTACCCACATCCAAAATACAGCACCTGGGCCACCTATAATTACTGCTGTGGCCACGCCCACAATATTACCGGTACCAATAGTTGCAGCAAGAGCTGTCATCAAGGCAGCAAAATGGCTGACGTCACCGGTAAGCTTCTTCTTTGTAGAGGTACTCATGGCAAGCTTTAAAGCATAACCAAGGCGCCAAAATTGCAAAAATTTCAGTCTGAAAGAGAGAAAGATGCCTGTCCCCACCAGAAAGAAAAGCATCCAGGGTCCCCAAACAAAGTCACCGGCCTTAGAAACAATTGCAGATATAGTTTCCATAAAAAACTCCATAAATGCAGAAGCATTCACCATCAAATTAAATGTAAAGGGTTATTTATATTGTGTAGCTGAGGGTTGTTTTAAAGGGCAATATTAGCCTAAAAGCTATTATTTGGTCAAGTTTTAAGTGAGCGTTTATGTTTTAAAATGCCATTTTTATTTTTAGTAAATTTCATATAAGTAAATAAATTTAATAAAAGTTTAATGAAATTTTATAAATTATTTGAAGATTGTACCTTATGATTGTGGGAAAAAAGATCGTCTTAAGTACACTTTTTTTTGCCTCTCAAAAAATTTCAAATGCTGCCAGCTAGCCTTCTACCCTTAATTAGGGCCCTAAAAGTCTCTGGCGAGGGTAGTTTTTAACTCAAAATAGGTGTAATGAATACAAAAATATACTCATTTGTGAAATTCACCACATATTTTGTGGTTTCAATAAGATTGGACACATACCATAGGCCAGCTCACCTAACAAAAATAAACTTTCTCTGGCTTAGCCCCTTGTAATATTGATTTTTTCGGTTATAGGTGTATAATGCGTGGCAAATAACTAGGAGCTTCCCATGGCCACAAAATATGTAATTTGTCTTACTGAAAAAGAGCGCTACGAACTGGACTCTATGGTGAAAATGGGTAAGACTTCCGGCAGAGTTATCCTCTTGGCCTTGGCCCTGTTGTTTTGCGATATAAGCCCAGAGGGTAGGGGAGCCAAGACAAATGCGCAAATAAGCAAGGAGTTAAACCTATCGGAAAGGACCATAGAAAAGTTAAAAAAACGCTTTATGGAGGGGGGGATAGAGGTCGCACTAAAAAGGAAGAAGAGACCAACGAGTCCTTTAACCCTTAAATTCGATGAGTCTTTCCAGGCCAAGCTTTTTGGCTTAGCCTCGTCAGCTCCGCCGGCTGGTAGAGCTAGATGGACAGTTCGTCTTCTGGCAGAAAAGCTAGTGGAATTGGGGATTGCCACCAAAGGAATATCTCACATGACCGTACAAAGGTTTCTCAAAAAAGGGAGCTTAAAGTAGAAAATATTGACTCACACCAGCACAAACTTCTGACTTGATAGGGGATAGGGGGCCATAATTTGGGGGTTTTTAGTAGCCAATATGTTGTTTGGGGCTTATCTTGCAAAGATGATTACAATAAGTAACTATCATAACGTACGATCTTCACTTAGACTTTTGTAAGCTAAATCAAATGATGGGTTGGTAAGCTAGGGGAAAAGATATATCTATGGCAGCGGAAGACAGGGATCTTACACGAAAATTTGATTGTTACAAATTATTTGGGTCTTTTCCGCCCCATGTCGCAATATTGCCTTTAGCGCCAGTAAATTTGCTGTAAATATACTCCCATAGGCTTAAATTATAGCTAGCTAGCTCTGGGTCCTGCGGAAAGGATGCGAAAAGATTTTATTATTAGTCTTAAAAGCTGTATAATCCATTTGATTTGCAAGATGCATTTGAATACTTGGAGAAAATACCCTACTACTTCATTTTGTGCCACGCTATACTGGCAAGATGCTTTTTAACCCTGTAATTTTCTTTAAAAAAGATTTGAAAGAGTTATCTATGAGCTTTTCGATCAAAAAAGGAAAAATTTTTTAGGAGAAAATCAAATGAAAGCAGCCATAATTCTTATTTGTTCTTTGTTTTTACTGACCCTTTCTGTAAGTGCTTTTGCCCTTCCTGACGAGCAAATACAGGAAATGGTAAGGCGCAGCCCAGATTTTAGTAGAGCTGAAAATAGGATCGTGACCATCTGGGACCAACTCACAAGACAGCAAAGGGCAACACTTAGAGATGAACAGGTGGAATGGATTACAGTACATCGCGATCAAGAAGCTAACGCCCTCATGAGGGCCGGTTATTCTAAGATTGAAGCTTATACAATTGTTACCGATAAAAGGTCAGACTATCTCTTGCGAGTTACTGGCCAAAGTAAGTGATAATCTTCAAGTGCCAAAACATCTTGAGATGGCTAGCCAACTGGAAATTAATAATGATTTTTGCACTAAAGATCGAGGCGCAAAAAAACTTAACAATTCCAGATGAAAAAAGCTATTGAATATTTAGTTTTAATATAATGCAACATCGGCATTATTTAGTATAAATTGATATCTCGGGTTATACGGGTCCTTTTTACGTTGTGATCACTAAAGGACTTTTTAAAAATCTATCTGACTATAAGTTCTTCATAAATTAAAGACAATATGTTTTTTACTCCTTTGCGAGAACATAAAGGATGGCACATGACGTGCGGCAATGTTAGAACAAAATTAAGAGATCTTCCAATTCTGGCTAAAAATCGCCTTGTAATAGTTTTTTTCCTAGCCTTGGTACCAATTCTCTTTTTAAATTCCTTAATGCTTCATGCTCAGGCAGAGCCTGTACCTAATGAAAGTACCCCAAATGCTGCCTCTCCACTTAGTATTCAACTTGAACCAGCCCTAAAAGACCCCTTGGATGCCATCTTGCTTTCTAAGGTAGAAAAGGGGGAACTTGTGGGGGTAGTTCTCCTGGTGGCTAAAGACGGAGTACTAGTCTATGAGGGCGCAGCAGGTTTTGCAGACAGGGAAAACGGCACGCCTATGGAAACTTATAACCTTTTTAGGTTGGCTTCGGTCAGTAAAGCCTATACAGCCATGGCGGCAGGTGTCCTTATCTCTAATGGGTTGTTGGATATAGATAGCCCCATCGGAAACTACCTTCCGGCCTTTTCCCAGTCGAACGAGAAGATATTGGACAAACGTTCTTTAAATATTACGGTGCGACATCTCTTAAATCATCAGTCAGGCTTTAACTACGGTTTTAGTGAAAAGCCTGGTGGTCCCTATGCCGCCTTAGGTGTATCGGACGGCTGCGAAAAGAATCCAGGTCTAACCCTGGAGGAAAACTTGGAAAGGCTCGCAAGGGCTCCTCTCCTCTACACCCCCGGGCAAAGCTATAGCTATTCAGTGTCTTCCGATGTCCTTGGAGCTGTGATATCTAGCGCTTACGGCAAAACCTTCTCAGAAGCCATGGAGGAGCTGGTCCTATTACCTTTGGGCATTTACGATACAGGCTTTATAGCCAAATTTCCAGAAAGACTAACCACCCACTACCGCTCCGCCTCACCTAGCCCCAAAAGGATGTCCGAACCAGAACGTTTTAACCTAGGTAGTGGAAGGGTCCTCACCCTAAGCCCTGAAAGGGCATTGGATCCAACAAATTTTCCCTCTGGGGGCTGCGGTATGGTAGGGAGCGCGCCAGACCTTTTAATCCTTTTAGAGGCTATTCGCCAAGATGGAGGGGGTATAGTGTCACCTGCGGTAATGGATAGCTTCTATCAAGATGCTATCGCCCCGGTAAAGACTTCCCCAGGTGAAGGCTTTGGGGCAAGCTGGGGGGTGGTTCTAAATCCTGGGGCGGCAAAACTACCCGTGGGCAAGGGGACAGTCCACTGGGGTGGGGTCTATGGCCATAACTGGTACGTGGATAGGGAAAACGGTATTTCAATAGTTCTACTTACCAATACCGCCTTAAAGGGCATGAGCGGAAATACCAAAGACCTGGTGTTAAAGGAAGTGTACAGTTTCTATCCAGCCCAGGGCGGTTAAAATTCACCATAGCTTCTTTTCAGCTGCACAATAAAATTAAAAGAATTTTGTAAGATATGGATACTAATAGCCTTAGGATTTGAATATATAGAGTTATAGCCATCTTCTTTTAGTACTGAGGCGTAAGGTGAAAGACGGATCCTACACAAAATATGCTGACTAAGCTAGAAAAGGGATGTTTCCCCTTTAATCAATGGAGTTTGACAGATGAAAATGATTGGAGTATAGTCCATATATGCTTTTTATGGCCATGTAGCTCTTGATTTTAACTAGTGGGATTAACGGACAAAAGGTACTACTATGCTCATGTTGCTGCACGGGATGGTTGGCACTTGAATTATTAGTACTTAGCCGATGCTAAACTATGGTAAGTGGCTGATAAAGCGAGGGTACAAAAGGAACGATTGAATGGCGAAAAAAAATTTTGAAGAATATGCTAAAAAGGCAAGGAAAGGAGAGCTCCCTTCAGCCTTTAAAGATTGGAGATTGTCCAATAACGTTGGTAGGAGCATTGCCCATGAGGCAGCCCAGTTTGGTACTCTCCCTAAAGACTTTAAAGACTGGGCTATTACTAGTATGTGGGGCTGGACCGTAGCGCATGAGGCAGCCAAGTGGGGCACTCTCCCTAGAGATTTTAAAGACTGGGATCTTGGTGATGGTGCAAGCTGGACCGTAGCGCATGAGGCAGCTGGGCGTGGCACTCTCCCTAAAGACTTTAAAGACTGGGATCTTGCTGATTTTGAAGGCTGGACCGTAGCACATGAGGCTGCCCACTGTGGTACTCTCCCTAAAGACTTTAAAGACTGGGATCTTGCTAATGAATATGGCTGGATCGTAGCGCATGAGGCTGCCCAGTGTGGTACTCTCCCTAAAGACTTTAAAGACTGGGATCTTGCTAATTATGAAGGCTGGACCGTAGCACATGCTGCAGCCCACTTTGGTACTCTCCCCAGAGATTATGCAGCCTGGGCTCTTGCTGATTTTGATGGCTGGACCGTAGCACATGAGGCAGCTCAGTGTGGTACTCTCCCTAGAGATTATGAAGCCTGGGATCTTGCTGATAAGGATGGCTGGACCGTAGCGCATGAGGCAGCCTTGCATGACGCTTTGCCTAGAGACTTTAAAGATTGGGATCTTAGAGACAATAAAGGGCGGACCGTAAATGACGTTGCCGAGGCTGGGGAGGGGTTTTTTGAGAAGTAGAAGATGAAGATACAAATTAAGCCTAGGCGATAAAAGCACGCGTCCTAAAGTTGACATCCAATGCGACGCTTGTAGAGATACAGTATTTTTTATCCCCAAGGGTTAAAACTACAAAAAACTAATGTGGTATTTTGGAAGTTAAAAAGATTACCTTGACGATGGAGAATGATATGTTGAGGTAATAATTGAGGCGAAAAAGGACTGATGACAATGTGAAAATTTAGTGGACAGATAAAACATGGAGCCTATTACTGGTTGCAGCAATTATCAGCATGATGCGCCCATTTTTATGCTGAGAGCATGGCATGTAGACGAAAAGCAATGGGTAAGAGATATTTTAGGTAATCCTGAACAAAAGATACCGTTTTTGTTAAAACAGAGTGGTATCTGGGGGCCAGAGGGTAT
>JAITII010000001.1 GCA_031279515.1 Deltaproteobacteria bacterium | reverse complement strand
AAGCTATAAAACAGCTTTACAGTTTGTGCATTCGCCTTCCACACCAGTCCTAAATTTTGCTTTAGCTAACGCTCCATAAAGTGGAACATTTCCTATAGGAAAAGTTAAAAGGCACAAGTGTGGGCACAAGAATTAAGATTTAATTTTCTGAAGTATAATAATTTCAAGGATATTATGAAATAAAATGGAGCCGACGAAGGGAGTTGAACCCTTGACCTGCTGATTACGAATCAGCTACTCTACCACTGAGTTACGTCGGCTAAAGGCCAGTTAAAAGGACTTCCAGACAAAAAGTCTTCTTATCACATACTTTAGCCTTTGTCAACGGCTAAAGAGCTTGTGGGGCCCTAATGACTGCTACTAGCTAGAGCCCTACAAAAAGGGCCGCAAAATAGCATAAATTTAAGAGCTAAAAATCTATATATTTAACTAAATATACTAAAAAAGTCACTTTTTCCCCTATTTTTTGCCCTTTTGCCTTGGAAATCACCAAAAGCGAGACATACTATTGTTCCTTTAAACCTAAAGCCCTTGAGCTCTATCTTTATCATTTCAGAGGCAAAAAATCTAATTTTCTGTTTAAAAGGCCTAAAAGTCCTATCCTGTCAGTTTAAAATACCCTTTATATAATAGCTTAAATAAGTTGCCCCTTTTGGCTCTGGATATTTTTGCCTTTAATCAATATTTACTATAGGCTTGTTGTACAAAATAAGATCCAAATTGCTTCTAGATTTTGTACAGCTCGCTTTTAAAGATCCAAAAAAATCCCCATGATACAAAAAAGGCTGCTCTCCAAAAAACCTTATAGTATGTACATTTTTCCGAGTTTACAGACAACAAGAGGCACCTTTTTAAATGAAAGCTAACAACTGGAGCATTGGTATCAAGGCTTTTTCAGAGCCACTACTCTAATTTTCCTCGTGAACTCGTACAAAAATTTCTGAGAAAATATTTTATTTTCTAGTTTTTTAATATTTAAAATACAATTTAATATATTTTAATGCTTAAAATAGATATATTTATTCATAATTTATCTTTACTATTATTTTTTTCCCAAAAAGCGTCAAATAATTTGTGGGCAAAAGAATAGTGTAAAAAATATTTTTTCCAAGCATCCAAATCCTTGATAGAAGGCCATCTTTATGTTAATTTGAATTTTAAAGGTACGATAGGTACCTAGTTTTCTTTTCCTCTTTCGCGCGAGTGAAGGAAAGTTTTCTAATATGCTTACAACTTTAATTTTTGACATCGATCTAACTCTTGTTAATACCCTTGACGCTTGTCTAGAGGGTACCAACCTACTAGCTAAGGAATTTAACCTAGAGAAAAAGACCTCAAAAGAAGTCCAGGCTGCCATCAGCCTTCCCTTGGAATCTTTCTGGCACGCTATGTGGGGGAAAATAGAACCAGAATGGTACGACTTTTACATTGAAAAGATACTTCCTAATATAAATCTCTTTGGACCACTGTATCCCGGCGTACTGGATATCTTAAAAGAAGCTAGGGACAGGGAAATACTCTTAGCTATCTCCACAAATCGTTACCATCCCTGGCTTGATTTAGCTAAAATTGGCATAGCCCACCTTTTTGACACGGCAGTAGGTCCAGACCAAAACATAAGACCCAAGCCTGAACCCGATATCCCACAATTAATTTTAAAGCAGCTGGGCAGTAATCCATCTACCACAATCTATGTAGGGGATTCCACCTTTGACATGCTCGCTGCCAATGCTTCTGGCATAAAGGCCATGGGTCTCACCCAGGGTGGGACCTCGGAAAAAGACCTTTTTGCCGCCGGAGCTTGGCTGGTAAAACCATCCATTTTAGACGTGCGGGAACTTTTAGACCCCTCTCGCGGCTTTTTAGCCATCTAGTTCCCAAAAACTAAGCTAAGCCTATCCTATACCTTTAAGAAGAAAAAAGATTGCAAAATACTAATCCCAAATACAAAAATAAATCCTCTCCTAAGGGTATTAGGCAAATGTTTGACGGGATTACTAGGCGCTATGACTTTTTAAACCGCTTACTTTCTTTTGGAAGAGACCTCTTTTGGCGCAGGGCTTTAGCCAGGCGTATAGTAACTCGTAACTATCCTGGCCGCTTTTTGGACTTAGCCACCGGTTCTGGGGACCAACTCTTGGCAATTAAGAGTCTATGGCCCTATGCCAATTTAGTTGGGCTTGACTTTTCAGACAATATGCTGAGTTTGGCAGAAAAGAAGATAGCAAAATTTTACCCAGACCAGGACAGTGAAATTGAGCTGGTCTTAGGGGATGCCTACTGTCCCCCATTTCCTCCCTCTTCTTTTGACTCCGTAACTATTTCCTTTGGCCTTAGGAATTTACCTGATAGGCCTAGGATCTATGAAAAGGTCCTAGAGCTCTTGAAACCAGGGGGAAGGTTTCTAATCCTGGAGCTCTTTTTTGACCCCAGGGGTTTTTGGGCCCCTTTGCACCGTTTTCACCTGGAAACTATTACCCCTTTACTTGCCTTTCTTCTCTTTCAGGAAGAGGAAAAGGCTTACCGCTATTTAACCAAGTCTATCTTAAACTTCCCCCACCCCATGGTCATCTTAAGCGAGTTAGAGGAGGCCGGTTTCAGGGGAAACGAGTACTTAACCTACACCTTTGGCTCCACCATGCTCCTGTGGGGTCAGAAGCCATTAGAATAATTTGGCTCTCCCCTCTAGCCTACCTTAGGGTATTTACTTAAAATGGCTTAGCGTTGTAGGTAAGGCTTAATAAGGGATAGCTTAATTTGTGCCAGAGCACAGGGCCCCTATTGCCCAGGGGCTTTGACAAGACGCTTTACTTGGCTTAAACTTTTAAGAGTCGAAAAACAGATGGTACATTTCTTGCTTTTTTGCAAGATACATTGAATTAATATGATTTATCCATCTAAAAGGAAGATTATCCCCTTTTTGGAATAAACTGTGGCCCGGGGGATTACCAGGATTTTCCGGCAGGTCTTAAAAAGCACCTATCATCTTCCAGAATTTGGTAAAATGTCTTCTGTCTTGTCCCAACAAAAAGGACATATTTTTCCCGGTGAGGCTCTACTTTAATCCGTGACCCCTTACACCTAACTCCTTAATCCATTATTGCTCAAAACATTTAAACCCAATTTTTAGGAGAATAATATGAAATCCATTGACGACAAGCTTGACAGTTTCTCAGTGGTCGGCGTAAAGCCCGGCTTTAACCTGGACAAGGAAAATGGCTCCTCTGCCTTTGAGAACATCACCGAGGCCTCCTTTCCGGGCAAGTGGAAGATCATCTACTTTTACCCCAAGGACTTCACCTTTGTGTGCCCCACCGAGATAGTGGGCTACAACAAGCTGGTGAAAGACTTTGCCGACCGCAATGCCATCCTGATGGGAGGAAACGGCGACAACGAGTACGTGAAGCTTGCCTGGCGCCGGGACCACAAGGATTTGAACAAGCTGGGGCACTGGTCCTTTTCCGATTCCGATGGAAGCTTAATCGACCAGTTGGGTATCCGCGACAAGGACGCGGGAGTACCCTTACGCGCCACTTTTATCGTGGATCCTGACAATGTCATAAAGCACATCACGGTAAATCCCTTAAATATCGGTCGCAACCCAGAAGAGGCCTTAAGGGTCCTAGACGCCCTGCAGACTGGAATGCTCTGTGCCTGTTCCCGCCCGGTTGGAGGCCCCACTATTTAAAAGATATTTACTTGCACCAAGAAAAGGGCCCATGGCCCTTTTTTTGGTGCCAAACCAAAGAGCTTCATAGATCCCAAGGCTTTAGACAAAATAAAGTCCTTTTATTGCAAATAACAAGGTTCTTTGCTAACCTTAACAGGTAAAAAACCTTGTACCCTTTAACAAAAATTATTTTCTTTTTCGCAAGGTAAAAAGGACCGGGATAATTAGAGATATCAATCTTCCTACTATATAGTGCAGATGTTGCATTATATTACTACTAAATATTGCTTTCTTTTTTCCCTCTGGAATTTTAGGGACTTTTTACCTAGTCATCTTTCTCTAAATAAAGCTGTTTAAATATTATTTATTTTAAATATATATAATTACAAGTATTTTACCTTAGTTTAGGCTCTATGCTATGTCCTATCCTAATATTTTTTTTTCGACAAATCCTCTTATTTCATAACCTTTTACAATGTTGTATAATTTAAGATAACCGGAATAGCGAAAAAATGCATTCCGGAGGCCAAAGGTATTTTTGGCCATAAAACAAGCCTTAATACCGCGAGAGATGGAGATTACCATGAGTAGCGCCAGTTCACCTAAAGGTCAGCCAGAACTGAACAAAGGCCGTGCAGCGGGCCAGGAGGGAAAGTTCCTGACCTTTTCCCTGGCTAACGAAGAATACGGTATCGGAATCTTAAAGGTCCGCGAGATAATAGGGATGATGCCCATCCGCACTGTCCCCCAAACCCCCAGCTTTGTCAAAGGTGTCATTAACTTAAGGGGGAAGGTTATCCCGGTGGTGGACCTGCGCCTCAAGTTCTCCATGTCCGAGACCGAGTATACGGACAAGACCAGTATCATAGTGGTGGACGTCACCACCGAGCCCTCCAAGTTCATCCACATAGGTATAGTGGTGGACTACGTTTCAGAGGTGGTAAACATCAAGGCCGATGACATAGAGGCCGCCCCGGCCTTTGGCTCCAGGCTCAATACCGAGTATATCCTGGGTATGGCCAAGATTGGCAAGGGAGTAAAGATCCTTTTAGATATAGACCGCATCTTGGTGGGCGAAGAGCTGGCGGGCCTGGGACTGGGTTTTTAAGCTAAAAAGAGCTTTTTCCAAAAGGCAAAATAAAAGTTTTAGACAAGCAAAAAGCCGGATTGCCCGGCTTTTTGCTTGTCTACACAACCTTTTTAATGCAAGCCTTTTTAGCGCAAGCCTTTTAGTGCAAGCCTTTTAGTGGGTGGCATCACACCCCGGTTAGGATCTCCACAAACTTATCGTGCAAGAGCCTATTGCTGACTAAAATATCTCCCCTTTCTTCCAGCTGAAAGGGCCTGCCATTTTGCGAGCTCACCTTGCCCCCAGCTTCTGAGACCACCAAAGTCCCAGCCGCTGCGGACCAGGGGTTAAGCCCGCTTTCAAAGTAGCCCTCCACCCTACCTGCTGCCACATAAGCCATAGTTAAAGAAGCCGAGCACTCCAGGCCAATGGCAGCTACCTCGTCCTGCATCTGGCGCACTTGGTTTTTAAACTTTAATCTTTCCGCCTCCAGATCTGGTCTAAAACCAGTTTTGACCACAGCTCGGTGGGTAATGCCGGCATCGGAGACATAGATGGGCCCCTCTGTAAGGCCTATCCCAGGTACCTGCTGGCAGTGGAAGGCCCCGCCTCCATATGTGGCCCAGAACATCTCCATGAGGACAGGGGCTAGGATGACCCCTATCATTGGTCTTAAGATGCCCTTTGCGTCGTGGCCGAAAAAGCCTATAGAAAGGGAAAAAAATGGGCTATTGCGCAAATAGTTAAAGGCCCCATCCAAGGAGTCCACGTACCACCAGGGACCCTTCTGTTCCTCAGAGGGGGGTTCTGAGCCCTTGGTATAGATGGGGTGCTCCGGAAAGGCATCGGAGATTATTTTGCGTATGGAAAGCTCTGCCTTTCTCTCGTAGTCGGTCTCCGCAGGCGAGGGGCCGTTGTAGCGGAGAAGTAAGCTTTCTTCATAACCCGCCAAAAGTTCCGCCGCCCCTACTCTAGCGGCATTCATGGCCGCTATGAGGGCTTCATCCATTAAGCTTAACATGAATCTGTCCTTATACGTGTCCCCTTGGGAAAAATTCCCTGGGGCATCTTTAGTTTGGCAAAAATACCCAAAAAGATGAGAAATTCCAGTAATTTAATGAGTTTCTAGCCGTTCTATACATCCAATTACACAATATGAAGCATGACCCCACAAGTGGGGTTGCCTTGCAAATTATCTAATTTTTTCCTCCCCACTGTCAAATGCTCATTAGCAAAGAAGGATATTTACCCAGTCAAAAATAACTCTAAAGCTGCCCCTGGATTAGCTAAAAGATTTTATAAATTTCAAAGGGGGCTCCCCAATTTATGGTATAATTGTCATTCGACAAATACGCTCCAGTACTCACATTTATATTAGGATTAAAGCTAAGATGGTACAAAACGGCGGCAAATTCTCCATTGAATACCTGGTGAATCTCTTGGTCTCCGTGGGACTTCTGGGACAAAAACAGGGGGACAACATAGTCTCCGATTACCAGTCCTCTTTGGAGAAGGCAGGGAGGCGCAGCCGAACTAAAACCGCCCCAGTGGCCTTGGAAACCTTGGGCGACCCTTTAAACTTCATCATAAGTTTAAAGCTCCCACTCCTGACCCAGGAGGGCAGAATCATTGATGATGATGTCTTGGCTCATCTCATGGCTAAGCAGAGCGGCATCCCTTACCGCAGGGTGGAACAAAGGGAGCTAAATATTGACTTTATCACTAAACTCCTACCCCAGAGCTTTGCCACCAGGCATTTAATCCTCCCTTTGGGTTTCGAGGGGGCAAATCTCCAAGTTGGAGTACGCCATCCCTTTTGCCAAAACGTCTTAGAAGACGTCCGCCGGGTTGCCGGGCACCCTGTAGTACCTGTCATCATGAGCCAATCCAACCTGCAAAAGCTCATAGGGGACATCTACGCCTTCGGGGTCTCGGTGCGGGGGGCAGCTGGACTCTTTTCAGGGGGCTCAAGACTTGGATTGGACGTATCCAACCTTGAACAGTACGTTAAGTTAAAAAGCGCTTCGGAAATAAATGATGATGACCAGCATATCAAGAATCTCATAGACCTCCTCTTTGCCGAGGCCTTTGAAGGCCATGTCTCGGACATCCACCTGGAACCCAAAAAGGAGCACCTCTTAGTGCGCATGCGCTTTGACGGGGTCTTGCATGAAATGTACCGCTTGCCTGCTGTCATCCACCCGGCCATAGTCTCCCGCATCAAGACTATCTCCCGCTTAGACATTGCCGAAAGACGCCGCCCCCAAGACGGGCGCATCAAGATAGCCCACCTGGACTCGGAAGCCGAGGTCCGCGTCTCCACCGTGCCCGTTGCCTTTGGGGAAAAGGTGGTTATGCGTATCTTGGACCCTGAAGCCCTATTTCTAGATTTAAAGACCATGTTCTACAATCCTGATGACTACAAAAAATGGCAGGATTTTACCTCCCAGCCCCATGGCATCATCCTGGTCACAGGTCCCACGGGTAGCGGGAAAACCACCTCCCTCTATTCCACCTTAAGGCAGCTTGCCACCCCTGAAGTGAATGTCACTACCATAGAAGACCCCATAGAGATGGTCCATGAGCAATTCAACCAAATAGCCGTGCAACCCAAGGTGGGGATAACCTTTGGGAGCATCATCCGCACCATACTGCGCCAGGACCCAGACATTATTATGGTGGGGGAGATGCGCGACAAAGAGACCGCTGAAAATGCAGTCCAAGCGGCCCTTACGGGCCACTTGGTCCTCTCCACCCTCCATACCAACGACGCGCCTTCGGCTGTGGTACGCCTGGTGGAGTTGGGCTTAGAGCCTTTTTTGGTATCCTCCACAGTGGTGGGGATCATGGCCCAGCGTCTAGTGCGCCGCATCTGTCCCAACTGCATAGACGAGTTCGTCTTAACCGCCCGCATGGCCTTAGACCTAGGTTTCATCACCCACGGGGATCTAACCTTAAAGCACGGGCGCGGCTGTGAAGCCTGCCGCAACACGGGCTATAAAGGAAGAATCGCCTGCGTAGAGGTCATGCCCTTTTCAGACAGCATGAAGGAAGTCATCCTCCATGGAAACCAAAACGCCATGTCCATCAAATCTATGGCCCGCAACGAAGGCATGTCCACCTTAAGGGAAAATGCCTTAGATCTTATGCTAGCGGGTCTTACCACCATCCAGGAGGTCTTGAGGGTCACCTCGGCGGACTAGCATACTCCCCCTATTTTTGGGCTCCTTTTTTATCCCACTAAAATTACCCCTTTAATAAATTCAAATGTCCAATTCCAATCCCAGGCCCAATTCAATTTCAAATCCAAATCCCAGGCCAAATCCAATTCCAAATTCCAATCCCAATCTTATGCTTCAGGTAAAAAATGCTAGCTGAACTCCAGGTCACAAATCTCGCCTTAATCGAACAACTTACGCTAAGCTTTGGACCAGGGGCCAATATCCTCACCGGAGAGACCGGGGCAGGCAAAAGCATCCTGGCCTCTTCCCTCTCACTTATCCGCGGAGGCAAGGCCTCCGCGGACCTGGTGCGGGGCGGGGCTAGGGAACTTAGGGTGGAAGCCCTCTTTTCCTTGGAAAAACCAGAGGACTTCTATCCTCTTTTTGCCTCCCAGGGACTAACTCCAGCCAATGAGATAATCTTAAAAAGGATAGTCCTTCCCAACGGCAGATCCAGGGCATATTTAAACGGCTCTTTAATAACCATAAACCAGCTTGCCCAGTGGGGTGAAGAGCTCTTGGCCATTTCTTCCCAGCATGACCAGCAGAGCTTATTAGACCCTTTGCGCCAGAGGGACTTTTTAGACGCCTACGGAGGGCACAAAGAACTATTGGGTCGCATGGCCGAGTCCCACAAGGAGCGGGAAAAAATCAAAGATAAGCTCAATGCTTTACGGGAAGAGGCCCGTAATGGGCTAGAGAAAAGGGACTTTTATGAGTACCTCATAAAGGAGATAATGGCCATCTCCCCCCAGAGGGGGGAGGACTTATTACTCCTGGAGGAAAAGCGCAAAAGTAAAGAAAACACTAGGCTAGCTGGGCTCTTAGAGGAATGCATGGGGCTTTTTTTCGGTGAAGAGGGGGCTTTAAACAAATTGGACAAGCTGAAATCCCTCTTAGATAAGGCATCCAATATTGAACCCTCCCTCAATCCCACTTTAGAAAGCGTAAGGGATATTAGCCTACAGCTCTTAGATAGCTCCCGGGACATTAAAAACCTATCCGTCTCCTTAAAAAAGGTCAAGGATCTAGAGGAAGTGGACGAACGCTTAAGCCAGCTGGCCCGCTTAAAGCGTAAATACGGCCCCTCCTTAGATGATGTCTTGGAGCGTTATGAGGAGATGAAAAGGACCCTTAACCGCCTGGATAACTTATCTTTAGATGAGCAAAGCCTCATGAAAAGTCTCGCCAAAGCCGAGGAAATCTGCTCGGCCTGTGCCACAGAGCTCCATCTGGCCAGGAAAAAATCCGCCCTTAGTCTCTCGGAGGGGCTCATGGATACCCTAAAGCTTTTAGGGTTTCCCAAGGTGGAACTCACCATAGAGGTAAAAGAGCTCCAACCGGACAAACCCATGGGTGAGGTGGCCTCAGCCAAAGGCGCGGACTCTGTAATCTTCCTTTTCTGCCCTAACCCCGGAGAGGGACTTTTACCCCTAAACCGCATAGCATCTGGAGGAGAACTGTCACGGGTCATGCTGGCTTTAAAGACAGCCCAGGAGCCCCACTCGGATCAATCCTTAGTCTTCGATGAGATAGATAGCGGCCTATCAGGTGCCATAGCTGAGGCCGTGGCAGCTAAGATGGCAGAACTCTCCCGTAATCAGCAGATCTTTGTCATCACCCACCAGCCCTATATGGCTGCACTAGATGGCAGACATTTCCTAGCTTACAAGGCCCCAGAGGGGGGACGCACCTTAACTTACATATCAGAGTTAAAACATGAAGAAAGGCTAAATGAGCTAGCCCGCATGCTAGGAGGCGCCTCACCCTCCCCCCAGGCCTTAGCCCTTTCTAAAGCTTACTTAGAATCCGGGAAAGGAATCCAGCCTTTTGAATCCCCAACAAAAATCAAAAATGATGGAAGATAAAAGGTAGACTATCTTCATTGGCCGATAAAAGTAAAAATTGATTATTACCTTACCTGCTTCAAATGTTCAAAAAAGCTTTTAAGCCCCGCTTATATCTTCCCTTTTTTTAAAAGCTAAAAGAGCTAGCCTTTTCTCTAATACCAGAGCTTTTGACTACCCTATGTTACTTGAAAGGACTTAAATATTTGATTTCTCTATCATGGTTTAGCTCTTAGCCAAATGCACTCTTATTCTCAAAGAAATTTAAGATAAGGTGGTAAAAGGCCTTTTAGAATAATATTTATTTACAGTAAGCATAAAGCTCATAATTACAAAAGGCTCTAAGCTCATAATTGCGCCTAGCTCTAAGCTCAGAATTACAAAAGGCTTAAGTTTCTCACAAATTTAATAAGGCCTCTATAAAAAGCCCTATTGTTTTCTCTTGTAAAAAAGGCCTTTACACCAAAGCTTTTCCGGTTTCTAGCATAATAACCAAGAAGGTAGCATAATAAGTAATATATTCCTAAATTTAGAAAAAGGATTAAAGCATCCAAAAAGTAAAGCCCGCTATTTCCTCTTCATTTAAGCCCAAGGTCCCAGTGCCACCATAGGCTGAATTTGACCCCATGAGAGAGAAGACCTTACAATTTAAAGCCCCGCTAAGAGCTTTAAGGCCAAAAGCCCCCATAAGGGCCGGTGGCAACACTAAAGCCTTGTTGCCAATTTGTAAAAATTACGAGATAATTTAATAAAGCAAGCTAAAATGCATGCTTGCTTTTCTCTCGCCTTCCCTTGCTATTTTATTTTTTAATAAATCTAATTTCGAGGTTTCTATGTCAAATTCCTACCCATTCCAAAAGAAGGCAAAGCACATGTCATTTCTCCTTGTCAGCGGCTCAATTTTTTTCTCTCTTTTAATCTTTATTTTCGTTGCATTTGCTTTTATGCCTGGGGACTTATTGGCAGATACCCATAACAATTGGACCTCTGATACTGCTTTGAAAGCTTTAAAGGATGGGAACCTTAGATTCGCCTCTGGAAATCCCACCCACCCCAATTCAGACGCTCTCACAAGGGACAATTTAGCCGCCCACGGCCAAGCCCCAATGGCTGCAATCCTTTCCTGCTCAGACTCCAGAGCTCCGGTGGAAGCTATCTTTGACCTGGGCTTCGGGGACATCTTTTCAGTGAGGGTAGCCGGCGCAGTCCCCGGAGTAGATGAGCTGGGAAGTCTAGAGTATGCCGTCGCCCACTTAGGAACCCCGCTTATAGTGGTCCTGGGACACACCAAGTGCGGAGCCGTTACAGCCGCGGTGAACGGCGCCTCAGAGGAAGGCAACTTGGCTGAACTTTTAGCCAAACTCCACCCTGTGGTCCAATTAGTAGCCACTGTCCCCCAAGAGGAGCGCGTTTTTGCGGCTATCTTTAAATCTGTCCAGATCTTCCGAGACAGGATCCCTGAGCTTAGCCCTCAGATACAAGCTTTGGTGAGGGAAAATAAGGTAAAGATAATCTCTGCTGTCTATGACATAGATACCGGCAAAGTTACCTTTGAAGAGCCTTAAAAAAACCTATCTCCTCTTTCCTTTCATCTCCCCTTAAAAGTCCCTTGCCAAATCTTTATTAAATATCTGGTGGCTACATGCATAAAATACTCTTTTACCTAGCTTTTATTCTCTTTGCCCTAACTTTCTTTGTAAAGGTGCCAGGGCTCTTAGCACAACAGCCGGGCGCAGCTGAAGATAATGCGACAACTTTACTACAAAAGGCCATAAACGCCCACTCAGTAGGAGATAACACAACTGCCTTACAATCCCTCTGGGAGGCAGAGGAGCTAATCTGGAACATGGGCCCCATGGGGGTGCGCAATGTAGCTTACATCCTCACAGAGCCTGAGTACTTCAGTCAATACACCCCCAAGGTGGGTGAGACCTTTCTTCCCAATGAGCTTTTGATCTTCTACTGCGAACCCTTTGGCTACACCCAAAGGAAAAATGCAGATGGTACCTACTCCAACTCCCTCATGTGGTCCTTCAATGTCTTAAATGTCCAAGGTGAGCCCATAGGCGGCCAGCAAGACATAGGCCCCTATCCCCATGATGGCTATAGGACCTTTTTGACCGACAAGATGCTGACTTTGACTATCAGCTTAAGCCAGATCCCCCCTGGTAGCTACATCTTACAGATAATTCTCATAGACTACTTAAACCCCAGCCACACGGTGGAGATCCAAAAGCCTTTTAATCTCATTGTCCCCGAGTAAAAGCCTCCTCCCAGCTTCCGGCCCTGGATCCTTTGGGAGCTTTTGATCCTATGGGCGCTATGGGTTTGGATTTATGGGTCCTACCTTTTTGGAAGCTTTAGACAGGTGCTCTATGGGCCTTACTTTTTGGAAGCTTTTGTGGCAACTATCTAAAAAAATAGCCTCTAAGATGATTTCCGAGGCTATTTTTGTTTAATATTTAAGGTTTTTATTCAGTTACCCGAATTATTCCCTCTTTTTAAAGCTATCCCAATTAGATAAAGCTTGCTTCGCAATCTTCAGGATCGGAAATAAGACCAGCTACCATGAGGATTTCCACCACCACGGACATAGTGAGGATCTCCAGGCACTCGTAGCTCACAAAGCGGGTGGAAGCAGCATTAAAAAGGAGCTTTATCTCCGCGTCAAACTCCTCGTCCGCCTCAAAGAACTCCAGGCGCACGGGCAATTTAGGTAGATCGTCTAGCTCAAAGGTCTGGGCGCCGGATTGGCCTAAACCTAGGTGTTTAGCGCCTATCTGGAGCGCCGCCCTTTTAAATGTCTCATAATCAGAACCGAATTTATCGCCTAAGGGTTTAGCTAGGTTGTCACTGGGACTTGCCCCTGCGGAGGCTCCGGAAGCTATGCCAGTAAGGCGGGCAATGGGCAGAAAATCTGGCAAAAGCTCACCAGTACCTTTACTGGTGATGTAATGGGCCAATACGCTCTTGGTGTCCACTGTAGTAAAGCGGTTCTCTAAGCTCCTGATATCGCTATTGGTCACAAGGTAATCATGGCCTAAAAAGCGCACCTTAATATTGCCATCCCCATCTACCTTAAGGCCCATAGCTTGGGCCTGTACTGGAAGATCCGCAGAAGCAAGGTTTTGCATCTGCCTTAGGGAATAAGCGATTCTGGCTTGGTTGGTTTTGGCTTTACTCATTTTATACCTAAAGCCCACTTAAAGGCTTTTAGCGCCTCTCTTAAATGCGCCTAGGGCTTAAAAAGGCCAAATAATATTGGCTCAATTTATCTTGATACTTGGCCTTGTAGATTTCACTAAGGCATCAGAAAACAAGAGCTCTCTATATCATATCAGGGCCCAATACCCTTAACATTTTCATGACCTCGGTAACGGGTAGACCTATGACATTGGTGAAGCTTCCCTCCACCTTGTCCACTAAAGTCTGTCCGTAGGGACCCTGGATGGCGTATCCACCAGCCTTATCCTCATACTCCGAGGTATTAAGGTATCTTTCCAGCTCTATCATGTTAAGCTTCCGCAGACGAACCTTGGTCTTGACAACGCTACTTGTCATGAAGGTGGGCGTCCTAAAGTGCAGACCCGTTAAAACCGTGTGGGTCTTGCCCGACAGATTTTCGAGCATATTCTTGGCGTCATCCCGGTCCAGGGGCTTGCCATAGAGTAGATCCTTAAAAAGCACTGCTGTATCTGCTGCCAGTACCACCAAATTGGTAGAATACTTTTTCCTACTGACCTTATCGTATACTGAAAACCCCTTTTCAGTAGCTACACGCTGCACGTACTTTTCCGGCAGCTCATCTTCCTCCAGGGGTGGTTCTTCAATGGTGGCAGGTACTACAGTAAAAGCTATGCCCACCTTTTCCAAAAGTTCCCTACGACGGGGGGAAGCTGAAGCCAAGATAAGGGGCATTTTTTTTATTCTCCATACTATTGTATTTAATTAAGGTATAATTAAGTCAGCTTTTCAAACATTAAAAAATTTTTTGGCGTTTTGAGTAGTTATTTGGGCCATGTCTTCCAAACTTATACCCAAGACTTCCGCCATAGTACCCAGGTGATAGATTAAATAAGAGGGCTCGTTTCTTTTTCCCCTCACTGGCTGGGGAGCAAGGTAGGGTGCATCGGTCTCCACTAAAAGCCTGTCTCTGGGTATAGACTTTAAGGCCTCCCTCAGTACTGTGTTCTTGGGAAAGGTCACAGCACCTGGGATGGAGATATAGGCACCTATCTTTAGATAGGCTTCCGCTTGGCTGGCGTCTCCACCAAAGCAGTGGATCAAGATCCCTTTCAATTCCCCCTTGACCGCCGTTAAGAGCTCTAAGGTGTCATTGAAAGCATCCCTAGAATGGATTACCACACCCTTTTGCGCTTCTATAGCCCCTCTAAGGAGGATTTTAAAGACCTCTAACTGGTCCTCGCGGGGAGCTATGCTCCTATAGTAATCTAAGCCTATTTCCCCAAAGGCCACTACCTTGTCCTTAAGAGCTAGCTCAACTAAGGACTTTAGATAGTCCTTTTGAAACTTTAAGGTTTCATGGGGATGCCAGCCTACGGAGGCATAATGACCAGACGCGTTCCCCGCCATCAGAATGGCAGTTTCGCTTGTAGCAAGGTCCAGGCCAATATTGACCAGGTGCGTAACACCTGCGGCAGAGGCCCTTTCTAAGACTTCATCTAAGTCATGGGCAAATTCTGGAAGATATAAATGGGTATGGCTATCAAAGATCTCCATAATTAAAGGGAGAGAAAAAATATCCTTTCTAAGTAAGGTTTATTATTATAGCAAATCTGATCCCAATTTGCAAGTTCCCTTTTAGGCCATTTTCTCCAGGACAATGGCAAGTATTTCCGCAGCTAATGACTCTTTATCCCGGCTGGCGTCAATGCGGACCATATTGGGTAGAGAGAAAAAATCTAAGATGGCAGCGGCCCTTTCTAAAAAGTCCTCCTCTTCAAAGGTATCCAGGCCCGAGCCGCGCAAAGTTAAGCGTTTACATGCCTCAGAGACTGGTAACTCCAGGATGAACACCAGATCCGGCCAGGGAAAAATACTATTGACAGTCAAGATCCTCTCTCTGGAGATCCCCAAGGCGCCCTGGTACATGAGGGAACTAATTATGTAGCGGTCCCTTACCACTATCCTTCCGGCCTCCAGGGCCGGGAGGATATGCCTAGTGACGTCATAGCTCCTATCTAAGGTAAAGAGCCTTAATTCCTCCAAGGGAGAAAGCCGTCCGCTCCGTCCTATCTCCTTGGCCCTAAGTCCCCAGGGGTTGTCACTGGTGGGTTCTTTCCCACCCAAGGGATCTGCGCCCCTTTGGGAGAGGCTCTCCATGAGGAGCTTAAACTGAGTAGACTTACCGGACCCGTCTATGCCCTCAAAGGCAATGAAAAAACCAATATCTTCCCTAGCGGCGGGAATAATCGTATCGTCTATAGACATATAGTAAGCGTTCACACAAGAGTGGCTGTCCGCCCTCTTCATGCCGGTAGGAGGGTGTCCGTTCCCTCTCTAGTTGAAAATTGTAGGTGTAATGGCAAAATTAGCCTTTTAAAACCACTCATTTAATATCATATCATAGAATATTAGACCATGATGCCATTATTTTGCCACGAAAAATATTTTTTTACTCAACATCTTGACTATCACCAACTTCTATGTTAAAAAAATGTCTATGCATCAAGATATTATACCCAATAACCAGATAAAAATGGCTATATATGGTCAATCTAGTCCCCTTAGGGTGGATAGACC
>JAITII010000068.1 GCA_031279515.1 Deltaproteobacteria bacterium | reverse complement strand
CTCATTTAGGGCCCTCATTTAAGACCCTCTTTTAAGGCCCTCTTTTAAGACCCTCTTTTAAGACCATAGACACAAGTTGTGTCATTTATTTCGCTAAAAGCTATTGCCCTACCACGCTTTAAAATTCTTCTCCGCAAGAAATGGGTTAAATAGCGTTTTTACTATTCTTTTTTTCCTGTGGCGGGTGACCTGCCATATTAGAACACCAGGCGGCTAGCTTGGGTCCAAAGACAATTACTAGTAGCAGCCTCAAGGTCTGCATGGAAGCTACAAAAGGCAAAGAGGCGTTGGTACTAGATGCGATGATAGTAACGGCATCCAAACCACCGGGACTGGTGGCCAGATAGGCAGTCAATGGATCTGTGCCAAGAGCTGTCATGAACCAAGCAAAGATCCCAGCTGCGACTATCATAAGGACTATCGCCAATAAAAGGATATGGATCTTACTTAAGACTCTAACGAGCTCTTCCCGGGAAAATCCCAGGCCCACGCGCCAACCAATGAGGCAAAATGCTGGGTAGACAAGGTAGGGAGGCAAACTAATATTGATATTCAAATAGTTGCGGAAAAGGGAACAGAGTATCAGAGGAAAGACTATAGCCCCCCCGGGAAAACCAGTAATATTTGCCAAGCCCAAGGCTATAATAACCGCCTGTAGGGTTATACAAAGATCTAGAGAATCGGTGGGGGGAAAGAGAAATTCGGAAGCTTTACTAGCGTTTACCGCCACCTCCGGGACCCAGAAACGGGCAACCAAGATGGCGACAATTGAGACCAGGACCACCCTGGTGTATTGCATCAAGGCCACCTGTCGGCTATCGGCCCCATATTCCTCGCTCATAACTGTCATGATGGAGGCGCCCCCTGGAGAGAGCCCCCAGATGGCTGTAGAACCAGGTAAAACGCCCATCTTGGTCAAGGCTATACCTAAAACTGCGGCCCCGGCCATGGTCCAGACAGTGCCCCCCAGCAAAATTGGCCACCAGGTATAGAGCGTGCTTAAAAAAGTTGGGCCCACAGCTTCGGCGATACGGGTACCCAAAAAACCTTTGCTAATAGTAAAAAGGGGCCCAGGCAGCTCTAGATTCCATTTCCAAATGGAAACAAGTACAGCAGCTGCCATGGGCCCTATAAAACGCGCCCCTGGAAGAGACGCCAGGTCCAAAAGAGACGAAGCTAGATAGGACAGGACTATTAAGCCCATCCAAGCAAAGACTTTGCGAGGAACTCTAGACTTTTCAGCGCTTTCCGCTGATAAAGTCTTCGTAGATCCTGACATCTTCTGGGGAACCTATGATGAGGGGAGTCCTCTGGTGGAGGTGACGGGGTTCGATATCGAGGATGCGCTCCTTGCCGGTGGTGGCTAATCCTCCGGCCTGCTCGACGATATAGGCCAAGGGGTTGGCCTCGCACATGAGGCGCAGCTTGCCTTGGGGCTTTTTGGGGTCCTTTAAGTCGGCCGGGTACAGAAAGATGCCTCCGTAGAGAAGGTTGCGGTGGAAATCAGCCACTAAGGATCCCACGTACCTGGCGGTATAGTGGGTCTTGTGCTCCTGGTAACCGGTTTTCACCCAGTCAATGTATTTCTTGGTGGGCGCATCCCAATAGTTATAGTTGCCCTCGTTGATGGAATAGATCTTGCCCTTTTCCGGAGTCTTGATGTTGGGGTGGGACAGGAGGAACTCGCCAATAGAGGGATCCAAGGTAAAGCCGTTCACGCCTTGGCCCGTGGAAAAGACTAAGATGCAGGAAGAGCCATAAATAACATAGCCAGCTCCCACCTGTTCCACACCCTTCTGGAGCATGTCCAGGAGGGAAATGTCATTGGTGGAAGGGGTGATGCGCCGATAGATGGAAAAGATAGTACCAATGGACACATTGGCGTCTATGTTGGAGCTGCCGTCTAAGGGGTCGAAATGTACTATGTAATTTCCCTTGGGATATTGCCGGGGGATCTCGATGATGTCGGCTTCCTCTTCAGAAGCCAGACCGCAGCACTCACCGGAAGTGGAAAGGCGCCTTTTTACTGTGGTATTGGCCAATTCGTCCAGCTTCTGAACCTCTTCACCTTGGACATTGATGGATCCCGCCCTACCTAGGACGTCCACCAGACCGGCCTTGGCAACATCCCTTTGGATTATCTTGCATGCCAGTACCAGGGCCTGCAAAAGCCTCGTGTAGGAGCCCGTAGCCCCTGTGGATAGCTGCTGTTGGTTTAAAAGCAGATGGTTAGAAATGGTAATGCCTATGTTGTCACTAGACATAGAGCCTCCAATAATGATTTTTTAACAAATTTTGAGGGTTTAGGGCTGAATGTTGATTTAAAGTGATGCAATAGTGCAAGGTAGTCTTAAAATATACCATTAATCTTAAAACAAAAAAAAAGAGCGGTCCATGAAAAAAGACCGCTCTGTGTTTCGAAAAGTTTCTATGTTTAACCTCTAGGGGAGCGCCGGGCTCGCCTGGCCTGGGCCTTGCGGATTCTCCTCAAGGACTCCCGATCCTTGCGCTTACGCTTGTCGCTTGGTTTTTCGTATGCTTTCTTGCTCTTAAGCTGCTTGATCAATCCATCGCGTGCGGCTCTTCGCTTCAAGATCTTGATGGCCTGCTCCACGTCGTTGTCGCGCACCAATACCTCAATTCCTGTGTCATTCCTGCTCAACTAGCAATCACCTTCAATCAGGCATATTATTAAGAAGGAGCTTCCCCTCTCCCAGCCAATACTTAGGAATCTATCAAAATTCAAGGTCTTTGTAAAGCCCTAAGGGCTTTTTGGCATTTTTAGATACTTTATCCCCAATATCTTCCACAAAAAAGAAGATCTAGGGCCAGACGCCTCATCAAATTGCCTCAAAAACCTTTTCTTTTAAAATTCAAGACGGATAATTTTGTAAAGGCCCTAGCTTAAACAGCCCTAGCTTAAACATTTGTTATAAAAAAACACCTTAAATTAAGATATAAAGTGAGAAAGTATTCAATAAAAATAAGTATAATAAGTATAACAATCCTTACTAATAAGATATTAATATAATATTCTAATTAAAATCTAATACTTTTAATATATATACATAGAATAAGTATTAAAACTTAAAATAAGAATTAATTATACTTTATTACCTAAACTTTGAAAAATTGCACAAATTTTCCGTTTTGGAATTTGCTCGCCCTGGCTAGCTGCAAAATCTACAGTTTTGGGGAAGGCTTTTTACCTTGCCTTCTCTTATAGAAAAAAACGACTAAATAAAAATATCAAAAGGCTAAGGCCAAAATGAGAGGGCGATCACCTAGAAGTGGAAGGCCCTTCACCTTCCATAACCCATTATTCCCTTGATTCATCCGCCATAAGCCTTAAGTTAAAGCATAATTGGGCGCATTAGAGGACCTCCAAGGGGGGTTAAAGCCCAATGAGACTAACTTAGCCGCATTGTCAGCGTTTCCGCCCTGAAAGAGCATGATATCAAGGCCGCAGGGACACTCTCCTCACAAAAAAAACGTTGTGGCCATGGATAGAGAATGGAAAAGTTTTTTCTACAAAACTTGGCTATTACCTTTGGCTAACTTATAGATGCCCCTTGCACGGGGATAAATTACCAGGAATAGTTATAACCCAGGCTGGCACTGTGAACCCTGTCGCGGTCTCTAAAAGAACCCTTGTAGTTGAAGGTAAAGTTGCCAAAGTCGGAGAAATCAAACATGACTCCAACTTCCACTATGCCCCTTAGGGCGCCCGCATCAGGGGATTCGCTTAAAAAGGTCGGGATCCCTGGCTGATTGGCAAACCTAGTTTCCAGGAGCAAACGCTCATCCATGGTCTCGTAACCTAAACCCAGGTTCAGGTAAGGGGTTACCAATTTTTCCCCTATTTGTAGCTCTTTGGCTATGAGGACACCAGTTTCCAGCTCCAGGCTATTTACCCCAGCTGAAGCTACCCCAAGGTTCAAGGTCCCGGCTCCGCTTTCCGTAAATCCACCAAAGCGCATCCTGGAAAAAGAGGCACCTAACCTGGGAGTAAGCCTTAAGCCATTTAGGTCAAAGAGTTTTCCGGCCATCAAAGACGCACCCACCCAGGTAACCTTGTAGTCTGCCATGGCAACCAAACCTTGGCCCGGAAAACGAGTACTTTCCACTTGGGAGCGACCGAAAAAGGTCTCCAGGGAAACAAACCAATTTTGGTTGTCCATACGGGCAAAGAGGAAGCCGCTTAGGTCATTGGATTCGCTTTCGGCCCGGTTTTCCCACTCAACTTTGGTCCTGCCAAGGCTTATAGCTCCGCCTAAACGCAGAGCATCGTATCTGCGATAGAGAGCTACCATAGCCGAATAATTTGTAAGATCGTAGCCAGGTCCATTTTCTATCCTGTCTCCCTTGCCCCAGTTGCCTGTTAGGCTGGCCTGGATTGTCCAGCTATCAGCTGGAGCTGATAGCTGGAGGCGGATTGGAAGAGGTGTACACTCCGAAATCCAGGTGACCCAAAGGCTCAAAGCCTAAAATCGATGTAAGCTCGTAGCTATTATTGATTAAGATCCCCTCAGCTATTGCTACGCCCTGGACCAGCACCCCGCCGCTTAAGTCGGAAAGGATTGCCCTCCCCTCGGCTGGTGTCTGGGAATTGGCTAGATCCAAGAGAGCTTGATTTAAAGGCCCTTCAATGGGCACGCCGTTTTTAATGGCAGTCAAAATGCTCGTGGCCATGCTGGAAGTGCTTATAGAGCCACCAGCTGTCTCTAATATTCCCTCTCCTATACTAGTATCGTTTTTGGGGATGATGTTAAGCTCTAGGTTACTTCCGTTTCTCTGAAAGGAATAGTCATAGTAGGCCAATTCAGCAGAGGAATCCTGGCTATTTAAAGTGACTTCATTATCCGCCGTTGCCACTATGAAGACTAGAGGCTCTGAGGCGACCACTTCAGTAAGACTTACAATCCTCGCCTCCAGGGCTCCATCTACCCGGATATTATTAGCTGTTATCATAGGAAGGGCGTGATAAATACCTTGTATGGCACCTTCAATGGCCAGTCTTCCTCCTGATTCCACTAACAGATCCTTATCCGTATGGAGATCTGAAACCAGTACCAGCTCCCCATCTGCAATTAAGACATCACCCTCAAAGTTGCCACCGCCTGCATTGGCGATCCTCAGCTGGCCGCCGGATACCGTAAGACTTCCGTCGGACCCAGCTAGGTTACTAGAAGCTTTAGCAGTTAAAAGTCCCGTTCCTATAAAATTATAGTTTCCGCTAGTTACCTCCACCTTACCGGCTGTAATATCCGCATTAAGGGTAACGTCTCCAGTACCTAGGCCATTAAAAATGGCTTGATCGCCAGTAACAAAGCTTTCATTGGAGCTCCAGTTGGTCTTGGTATTATCCCAGATGCCGCCTCCCTGCCAAGTGAGGACCAGGTTAATTATTGAACTGGCCAAAACAATACTCTTGCTATCCGAGCTTAAGGAAAGCTCTGCCTGTACCCTATTGGGAAGGGTGATGGATGCTAAGCTAAAGTGCTCTAAGACCGAAGAGGCAAGAGCGAGGTTCTGGGAAAAGATTGGAAATACACCAGTTTCAATACCGCTCTCTTCTAAGATCAAAGTATTGTTGCCCTGAAAGTCCGAAGTGCTAGCGGTTACCCTGTCGCCCCCTGCAAGATCCACAAGTAAGGTGGCGCCATTAAAGGACGCTTGGCCTCCCACTGTTAAAAGACCTGTGGGGTTAACTAGTCCGGTAAAAGAGGCATCATTAGCTATCTGAACATTTTCACTGGTATACAGGGTAGTTCCAGGATCTGAGACGTAGTCCCCGCCCCAGTTACTTTGCAGGGCAAGGGTCCCTTCCATGTGCTCTAGGAGTCCCGTGGCAGCGTCTTGGTTCCCCGAGAGGGTGAGAAGACCTTTGCCTCTTTTCTCCAGATTCCCATTTCCAGTTAGATTTCCTGAAAGTACATAGTCAGAATCCTTGTTTATTTCCAGGATCCCGTAGTTATCTATGCTCATAGAGGCAAAAGACCCGCTGCCGGATAAGATGGCCTTACCACGTATCTCCATTCCGTTTACAAAGGCAGCTCTCACCTGGAACTCTGCTACAGCTGAAGCTTCAATAATGAGCTTGGCAGTGGGATTGACCTGGGACCCTGTAGCTACCGGGGTACCCATAATATCCCCGCCTGTGAAGAGGTAATTTCCTGACTCCACCTCCATACCTGAAACCGTAACTGGAGTAGCTACTGAAACCTCTCCCTGGCCAAGGCCATCAAAGAGCACATAGTCACCGCTTACAAAGCTTATAGGAGCTTCGGTATCATCCTGGAAGTTATCCTCGCTACTATTCCAAGTATCAGAGTTAGCTCCAGTCCACTCAAGAACAAGGTTATTCCCGGAATTGGACATAACGAGCTCTACCTTGTTCTGGCTAAAAAGTAGCTCAGCACTCTGACGATTACCTAAAGGAGAACCCCCTACAGTAATCTCAGGGGAAAAATAGGCTGACCAGTCCTGGTTGCCCAGGGTGTGGGTAAGAATCGTTAGAGTCTGACCCCCATTATAGGTAACTAAGTCCACTTGATTATCGCTACCCTGGAAGACAACCTGACCCAATGCCGCTACCAATGGGCTAGATCCCAAAAGTGTATTGGAAAGGACAAAGGTAACTCCATTGAAGGTGGTACTGCCGCTTACTGTAAGGCTAGAGCCTTCAATTGTGCCTTCAAAGTTTAGAGAGCCCCCAATACTAGCGCCAGCTCCCGCTATCAAATAGGTGCCAGCTGCACCCGAGTAAGAGCCTTGCCAAGCAGCATTTAAATAGAGCTTGCCCTGGTT
>JAITII010000056.1 GCA_031279515.1 Deltaproteobacteria bacterium | reverse complement strand
AAGACCTTGGCCAGTCCAAAGGAGTCAAAGTTTTTGGCATTGTCAAAACTGGGTACAATTACCATCTTGCCAAGCTTATCTACATAGCCGTATTTACTGCCAAACTTGTAGAAGTGGTAATCCTCGCCCCCCTTGAGTCCAGCCTTTCCCGGGCCTGCCACATCGGGCTCTTGGGGTACCAGCTCAAAGCTCGCGAATGCGGGATAAGAGGCAATGGCTACCCCTATGAGCCCCAGAATAATGAGAAGGGTCCTCAATAAGCCTCGCATATCACCTCCCAAAGGTAATTTTTGCGCATTTTTTACGCATCTACTGTAAATTGGGCTCCTATTGGGTAAAAGAGGGAAAATCCACAATATAGCAGGAAGTCTTGCTAATTTTAAATAGATGTGGTAGTAATTAGTAGAAAAAAGCCGTTTTATTGATGCAAGCTTAGTTTAGCTGATAGCTAGTTTTATTTTAACAAAAATCGACTTTATTTACCCTTAGGCTTCCAGGTGTTACAATAGGCAGCTGTACCCAGCTTAAACCCTAGAAGCAAATTATATTTTTAGGTAAGAACTTGTTCCAAGAAAAAAACCCACAGTTAAATATCCATAACACCCTTTTTGTGGCTCGCCCTGGGCTAATCTTCATCCTGATAGCCCTAGGACTCATCCTGGTTCTGTGGATATTGGGCTTAGAACTTTTACGTAACATCTTCATTTTAGTGTTTTTGTTCGTGGTATGGTTCTTCCGTGACCCCCATAGGCCCACGCCCCCCGGCTCTTGTGGCCTGTCTCCGGCGGATGGGAGGGTGATACGTATCTTGGAAGATGAAAAGAACCCAGTAAATGGTCAAAAGGCCACCAAGGTTTCCATCTTCATGAACATCTTTTCCGTCCATGTGAATAGAGCCCCAATCTCAGGAATAGTTAAAGACCAGATCTACCACCGGGGCACCCTGGTAAACGCAAGCCTAGACAAGGCCAGCTTAAATAATGAGCGCAATATCCTCCTTTTAGAAGACCAAAGCGGCCGCGAGCTGGCCATGGTACAAATAGCAGGGCTAATAGCCAGGCGCATTGTATCCTGGGTAAGGCCCGGAGACAGTATTACCCGCGGAGAGAGGTTCGGGATGATCCGTTTCGGATCCAGGGTGGACCTCTACCTCCCACCGGAGGCCGAGGTCATGGTGGCCCTAGGCCAAAATGTCCAGGCAGGTACTACACCCATTTGGCAGTACCCGGAAGCAAAATGACCAGCATCTTCGCATTAATCCCCGCCCGCTTTGAGTCCACCCGCTTTCCAGGTAAACCCTTGGCCCTCATTTTGGGCGAGCCTATGATAAGCCATGTCTACAAGAGGGCATCTCTTATCAAAGATATAGACGGGGTCTATGTAGCCACAGATTCCCCGGAAATCTACGATAAGGTCCTAGAGTTCGGGGGGAAAGTCATCATGACCAAAAAATCCCACCCCTCCGGCTCAGATAGGCTGGCTGAGGCGGCTCATATCCTGGGCATAGAAGGCGATGATATAGTATTGAATATCCAAGGGGACCAGCCGGCCTTAAACCCAGAGCATCCCCGCCTTTTATACCGCGCCCTTTTACGCTCCGCCACTTCTGTAACCGCTACCCTGGCCATACCAATGGAAATGGAAGACGTCTTTAACCCCAACCACGTGAAGGTGGTCTTGGATCAAAGCTCTAATGCCATCTATTTCTCCCGCTCCCCTATCCCCCATGGCGGAAAAGACAAAGACTATTTAAAGCACATAGGCATCTACGCCTTTAGGGCATCTTTTTTATATAAGTACGTATCCCTTCCCAGAGGCCCTTTGGAGCTAGCCGAATCCTTAGAGCAGCTCCGCATCCTGGAAAATGGCTACCAGATAAAGGTCGTAGTATCCGATGGGCTATCTCCGGAAGTGGACACCCCCCAAGACATTGCCTTGGCTGAAGCTGCTATTTCCAATGGTTAGTACCTTTTACCTTCTCACCCATCTTGCGGCTGGGCTTAGTTTTCTGCTATAGTTAGCTGTCAAGGACATAAAGCTTTTATCATTCCCTTTTGCAATATTTTTTCTAAAACTAAGAACTTGATTCTTAGTTTTTTATTGCTAAAACTATTGTGTTGGTCTCATCTGTGCCGGGATCATCATCCAAACTTATCTAAGATTATTTTTTTCCCACAATTTAGGGACAAAATCGAGGTAAAAACGTGCTAAAAAAACTATTGGGACTTAGTATCTTAACTTTATTGTTTATGATATCACCATTTGCCGCTGGAGCTGACGAGATTATTAATGGCATCGATGCCAACTTCCCGCCCTTTGCCTATGTGGGACCCGACGGCAAAGCCACGGGTTTTGATGTGGATGCCTTGGACTGGATAGCCGAAAAGGCTGGCTTAACTGTTGTCCACACCCCCATGGAATGGGATAGCATCGTCACCTCCCTGAAAGACAAGAAGATAGACGTCATAGCCTCCGGGCTCTCAGTCACAGCCGAAAGGGCCGAGCAGATAGCCTTTACCAAGCCCTACTGGGTCATAACCCAAGTGGTGGTGGTAAAAAATGACTCACCTTTGACTTTAGAAGATGTTCTTACCACTGGCAAAAATATTGGCGTGCAGAGGGGCACCTCGGATGCCGCTGCCATGGAGGAGACCAACAACAAGACCGGCCGCAGCTATACCATTGTAGCCTACGATAGCTTTGAGCTGGCAGTTACCGATGTGATAAATGGACGCCTGGACGCAGCTGTTATGAACGATGCCCCGGCGGCAAAGGCGGCAAGCGCACAGCCTGTAAAGATCCTAGGCGAAGCCGGTATCCCCAATGAGGAGTTTGCCTACGGCGTGAATAAAGAAAACCCAGAGCTCTTGGCCCTCTTGAACGAGGGATTGACAGCCCTTATGGCCGATCCCTACTGGCAGACCTTAAAAAACAAGTACAACCCAGGCGAAGTCCACTAATAACAAAACTAAAAATATTATCTTTCTTTTTTTAGCCCGGGTGAGGCCCCCGGGCTAAAAAATAATAAGGCAATTAGTTCTAAATAGGATAAGCCCTTGGACTTTTTAACAACAGCCATCTTCATTTTAAAAGGCACAGGATACACAGTAGCCTTAGTTATTGGCGCCCTGGCTTTGGGTTTTTTAATTGGACTTCCTCTGGCCTGCTTAAGGCTCTACGGCCCTCCCATAGTCTCAAGGCTAGTTGCCGTCTACGTCTGGTTTTTCCGGGGCGTTCCTATCCTAGTACTCCTTTTTTTGGTGTACTTCGGTTTCTATAGTGTTATAGAGAAATTTTTATTAAACCGCTTTGATTGGCGCATTAGTTTTTCCCCCTTTTCAGCTTCCCTTGTGGCCCTGGGCCTAGCCAGCGCTGCCTACCAGTCCCAGATCTTCCGCGGGGCTATCCAGTCCCTTCACCTAGGTCAATTTAAGGCGGCCTTAGCCTTAGGTTTCTCTAAGACCAGGGCCATCTTCCATATCATCATCCCCCAGGCCTTGCGGCTTTCCCTCCCTGCCTGGTCCAACGAGTATTCCATCCTCTTAAAAGACTCGGCCATTGCCTATGTCCTGGGGACCATGGAGATCATGAGCCGCACCAAGGCCATGGCTGCTTTTACGTACAAGCATATATCTTTCTACGTCCTAGCTGGGGTCATTTACTACATCCTCACCTTTTTGGGCGTGCGCCTATTGAGATATTGCGAGAAAAGGACCCATATTCCAGGCCTGGGAACCGAATAAACGGTAATTTTTTACTTTTAGAATATTTTATGACCCTAGATAAGCTCGTAGACCCTGACTCTCAAACCCTTTTAGAAGTGCGAGAGCTCTCCAAGACCCTGGGAGGAAAAAAGATCTTAGACAAGGTCTCTTTGACTTTGGACAAAGGAGAGTTCAAGGTCCTTATTGGGCCCTCTGGAAGTGGGAAGAGCACCCTCTTACAGTGCATACACTTTCTTATTCCCCCGGACACGGGGGACGTACTTTTAGACGGAAAGTCCGCCAGAGAGATGTCCCATAGGGACATCACACTTTTTAGGCGTGAGATAGGGATGATATTTCAGGACTTCAATCTCTTTGATCACTTGACCGCCAAAGACAATGTGGCCATTGCCCTCAGAAGGGTCAAGGGCATGAAAAAAAAGGACGCCTACGATAGAGCCTTATCAGAGCTTACGCGGGTGGGCCTTTTAGATAAGGCCGATTTGTTTCCAGCGGAACTTTCTGGAGGACAAAAACAGAGGGTCTCCATTGCCAGGGCCCTGGCCATGGACCCCAAGATAATGCTCTTGGATGAACCTACAAGCGCTTTAGACCCTGAGCTTATAGGGGAAGTCTTAAATGTCATCCAGGGGCTCTCGGAAAGCGGGATGACCATGCTCATGGTGACACACCAACTGGGTTTCGCCAGACACTTTACAAATGAGATGCTTTTTATGGAAGACGGGCGCATAACTGAGCGCGGTGCCCCGGAAGAGCTTTTGGCAATAGACTCTACCTTTCGTACTAAGGAATTTTCTTTAAAGCTCTCTAAGATCCAGGGTCACTAAAAGATGGGCACTTGGGAATTTTATCTTAACATCCTTATCCCGGCCTTGAATAAGGGACTTTTAGTCAGCATCCAGATAATAGTCCCCTCGGCAATATTGGGGGTAATCATTGGGATCTTGGTGGGAGCTGGAAGGGCCCTTGGATCTAAATGGCTAACTGTCATTTTAGATTCTTACGTGGCTGTCTTTAGAGGTACGCCCTTAGTGGTCCAGCTCATGCTGTGGTTTTATGGCCTTCCCTCCATCCGCCTAATTTTAGAGGCCCATTTTGGACCAGAGATACGGCCCATCTCTAACCTCTTCCTCTTATCCCCTTACGTGGCCTCTGTTGCTGCCTTTGCCATGTGCTCCGGAGCCTATCAATCCGAATACATAAGAGGCGCCATCTTATCCATCAAGAAGGGCCAGTTCAAAGCTGCCCTTTCCTTAGGTTTCACCAAGAGCCAGACTTTCTGGCATATCACCTGCCCCATGGCCATTAGAAGGGCACTGCCTGGCTGCGGCAATGAGATAATCTATCTGATAAAATACTCTTCCCTGGCCATGATAGTTACCATGAGCGAGCTAACTGGAGAGGCCAAGGGCATAGCATCACTGTACTTTCGCCATTTGGAGTGCTATTTATTAACAGCCGTGTACTATCTCTTACTCGTAACCATTGCCAGCTTTATCCTGAAAAAAATTGAAAACTACCTCGCAATTCCCGGCCAATTGCGCTCCCAATGATGATAACTTGGAAAACCATAGTGCTAGCAGCCCAACATTTTAGCCAAAGCTTTTTTGGCAAAACTCTAAATCTAATGGTTATAGTTTTTAAACCAAAAAGGATAAAAAGCTATGGCAGGTGCTAAGATAGAAGCTAAGATAGACTATAAGGCAGGTGCTAAGATAGAAGCAGAAAAAGACTCTAATACTAGCCTTGAACTGAGAGATGAGCTTATTACCCCTAGCACCATGGTGGAGATCCATTCTTTAGACCACTTTTTTGGTGAAGCTAGTGCCCTTTATTCCGTAGATCTCACTCTTTTCACCGGAGATAGGGCCGCCTTAATGGGACCCAATGGGGCAGGAAAAAGCACCCTCATGAAAATTATAGCCGGGGCCTTGACTAAAGGGACAGGAAAGGTTTTGGTCAATGGTAAAAGTCCCTATGAGGCAAGATGCCAAGCCGGTTTTTTGGGTTGGCTCCCGGAGGGAGCTCCATTAAATCCGGACTTAACTGTTTTAGAGCACCTTAAAATGGCTGCAAAACTTAAAGGCATTTCCTCTATTGGCGCCGGATCTGAGATAGAGCGCTTAACAATTGCCTTGGACCTCAAAGAAAAGCTTTCTAGGCTTGCTGGAAGACTAAGCTTGGGAACCAGGAGGCAAGTAGCCTTAGCTTTGGCCTTTATGGGAACCCCTAAACTTCTCTTGTTAGACGAACCCACCAGCTCTTTAGACCCAGATGAGGTAAAGAGGGTCGGAGCCTTAATAAGGGACCTGGACCCGGAAACTACTCTGTTAGTCTCTAGCCATATACTGTCTGAGGCAAAAAGCTTTACCCAGAAGGCCATCTTTTTAAAAGGCACTGTCCTAGCTATGGGCCCTTGGGCTACTTTAGCCTCGGAGCTAAACTTGGAACCCAATGCCAGTCCCTCTGAGCTCTATTTCAAAGCCCAGGAGCTTTAAAGGAGAGTCGCGCGTGCCAAGCTTTAGGCTAAGATATGCATTAACTCTGGCTTCAGGTGAGTGGAAATCCTTCTGGTCAAGTCCAGCAGGGGGGCTTTCCATCTTAGTCTTTCTCTTACTTTCCGGGCTCTTTATCTATAATTCCGTAGCCTCCTATGCCCTTCTAAACTTAAGTGCCATGAGTAGGGGCGGGGCCATGGATGCCACCTTAGGCCTCTTTTCTGCTTCTTTAGAGCAACTGGGGCTCATAATCATGCTGGTGACACCCCTTACCACCATGAAGGCTTTTAGCCCCTTTAATGCTGGCGGACACTTGGATTTACTCCTTTCGCTGCCCATTACCCGCTTAGAGCTCACCTTGGGATATTTTATCTCTGCCTTTCTCTCCCTCTTGCTTTTAACCCTCCTGGCCCTATTGCCCTACCTATTTCTCATCTTTTTAGGCGTCGGCAGCTTTGGACTGCTTTTAAATAGTATTTTAGGTTTTATCCTCTTAATTAGCGCCTTTGTGGCCGTGGGACTAGCTGTATCCTCCAGGGCTCTTTCCCCCTTGGCCTCCGCCTTGGCCACCTTGGGGCTTTTAGCCCTCTTCTGGGCCCTGGGCTGGGCCGCTCCCTATCTGTCTCGCCAGGTGGCCTATGTCCTTATGGGACTGGCCTTTGGTCCCAGGCTCACCCACTTCTCTTTAGGACTTTTAGACCTAAACGATGTCGTCTATTTCCTGGTCCTCACTATCGTAGGCTTATACCTTGCCCGCTCGGCTGGCCGCTAGAGATGCCACGGGCTAAAACCCTAGAGCAAAAATAAGCTACTTTAATGAAGCTTGCTAAGATCTTGGGGGCATTTACCCCCTTAAAGATTTAGTGAAAAGAGAAAAACAAAGATGACAATTTGGGTCCTCTTGTGGTAAATTTAAGGGGATTAGCCAACTGTCTCCGCCTAAAAGGAAAGAGCTTACTGTGGTAGCCTTCCCTTGAAGCTTAATGCCTTAAAATAACTAAATAATTTCCATTTCTTTGTTTAAAAGCCAACATTACCTTTTGCGTTTTTTAGCTTAAGCCCTCTTCTTTTGAGAAAAAATAGCTTTTAAATAAGGCTTGGGAACTTTTAGGGAAAGCTTCCTTTTTAATTTGGC
>JAITII010000002.1 GCA_031279515.1 Deltaproteobacteria bacterium | reverse complement strand
AGGCAAAAGGAAACTCCAAATGGCGATAATTCTGACGCGGAATTAGTCCTCGCAGCATATTTTTTTTGAAACTTCTGGCTTTTTGGGGGTACTAGTATTTTTAACCAGGAGCAAGGTTTGTTTCTAGCTGGGGCATGTTAAAATTTCCCCAAAAAAATTCGCCATGGGGCGGACTTTTTTGGGGAAATCCTTTGCTTTAGACAAAGCGGCAAATTTCTTCTAAGGGCTTGCGCTCCTTATTGCGCACCTTGTCGGAATGGGGATAACCCACGGCTATTACCAAAAAGACGGACTCTGTGTCCTCATATTTCAGTAGTTCTTTTAAGACGGGCCTGTCAAAAAGTCCAATTATACAGGTACCCAAGCCCTGGGTCTCAGCCTCAAGGCACAAGGACAGGGCAAAACCTCCCAAGTCGCCCTTGGCAAAGATCTGGCTGTCCACAAGCTGCGCTATCTTGGGCATAAGCTTGGCGTGCTTTTCCAGAACCACGAAAAAGGCCTTGGCAGCGGAAAAGTAGGCGTTTATTCCCAAAAGCTGGGTGCATTTTGCCACCTCCGAAACTACCTTGGGGTCCTCTACCACTATAACTTTCCAGGGCTGGGAATTGCAGCCGGAAGGGGAAAGGCGGGCAGCCTCTACGCATTTTATAAGTTTATCGTGCTCCACGGGCTTGTCCAAAAAGCCGCGGCAGCTCTGGCGTTTTCCCGCCAGTTCCAAAAAATCTCCCATAATACACCTCACGGGGATTAGTTAAGGCAGTTTTGTAAAATTAAAGTCTTTAATTGCGAAAATTGCAGCTCTTTTAAACAAAAGCAAAGGTACTTAGTTTTTTCAAAACTTACACTCTTTTAGCTTCTCTGCGCATAAAGTCCAAAGATTTTTTTCTGTCTCTTTAGGCCTCATTTTTAGTTCTTACGCGCTCTTATTTTACACCATTTACAAGATTTTTTCGCGCCCAAAACCCCCCCCAGGGCTATTTTTGTCCTGGCTGGCATTTTTTTCTGAGCCTCAGCAATTGGGCGCGGCACATATTGCCAGAAAGGCCAATAGCACTCTATTTTTCTGTTCGGACCTAGGTTCGGTCATTAATTTTTTTACGCTTTAAATCTTATTTATTATTTCAAGCTAAGTTTTGCTAAATCTTAAACAGTTTTCTACTTACGTTTTCTGCTTACGGCTTTCTGCTTACATCTTACGGCTTACTTATTGAGTCTAAGGCCACATCCTTTATGTCATCAATTAGTTTTTTGTTCTTAGGATTGCGAAAACCATAGAGGCGTGATGCAAAAACCGTAATCATCTCCAGGATGTCCTCGGCTAAATCTTCATCAGATTTTTCCCACTCACCTTTGTTGATAATCACCACCTCTACGTTTTTGGCCTCGCACAATGAAAAGATAAGCTCAGCTCCCAAACGTATAAGGCAATCTTTATGGGTGAGCACAAGCCTTCCTGACTCGTTTTGTGCAATAGAATTAATGAGGCGTTTTAACCCTTGCTTCTGATAATTCACACCAGAGCCCATATCGGATATGATTTCGTAACTCCAGCCGTTATTTTCACAAAAAGACTCTAGTTCACGCTTTTGGCTTTCTAGGTCTCTTTTTTTGCCATTATTGGAAACCCTGGCGTAGGCTATAGTTTTACGGTCGCTGACTCTCTCTTTATGTATCTTTTCCGGGGAGATCTCAGCTATATCGTAGCGCCTATGGCCCCCCTTGGTCAAAATTGGATGCAACCTATCGGTACGCTCCCATCTACGGAGGGTAGAAATAGAAACCCCTAAAGCCTTAGCGGCTACACCTATACTAACTAATCTACTCATAATGATCATATTAGCCAAGATTTAACTAGGAGTAATGTGCGCAAAATGCCCACTTACCCCAAGCTTTCTTGCGGAAAAAGGTGGCTATTTAACTAGATTTTACCTTTGGGCCTTGCCCAAGGCCTTACTTTTTCTTGTCCGCCTTAGCAGCCTTGGCCGGGGCAGCAGCAGGGGAGGCAGCAGCCGAGGCCTCGGCGCTTTCCTCTGTCTTTAGACCTTTGGGTACGCTTACCAGGGCCACAGGCAAATCTACCGTCTTAACTAGGGTGAGAGTCTCAGGGAGTAAAACTTGGGACATGTGCATGGTTTGCCCAAGACTTAAGGAAGTCACATCCGCCTCTATGACAGAGGGAATGTCAGCTGGAAGGCCTTTTACCGGGATCTCTCTTTCGCTCTGCTGTAGTTGACCGCCCTTTTCCACACCCAAGGCTTTGCCTTTGAGGGTCAAGGGCACCCTGACTGTGACCTTCTTATCGGGGTCTATGCGGAGGAAATCCACATGTAGCAGCCTACGGGTCACTGGGGAGATCTGGTATTCCCTCACCAGGATAGGATAGGTGCCTTCACCATCTATAGAAAGGGTAAAAAGAGACCTATTGCCAGGGTCGTTCAAAAAGGCGTTTCTGACCTCTTTATAGGACAGGTAAAGGCTCTTAGGCTCGCTTTTTTCGCCGTAAAATACTGCCGGCAGGTTTCCTTCTCTGCGGATGCGCCTGGCTTCGTTGGAAGAGCCTGGCTTCCTAAGCTTAGCGGTCAAGGTGGTGGAAAGTCCCATGGGTAAATACCTCCGAAATAAACAATTGAAAATAGGACCGCTGGATAGGCCGGCGGGCAAACAGCTACTTTAACCTATTTTCACACAAAAAGCGAGCTAATAGAGTCTTCCTGGTGGATGCGTCTTATAGCCTCTGAAAGGAGCTTGGCCACAGACAAGACTTTTATCTTAGCTACTTCCCTCCCCTCAGCAGACAAGGGTATAGAATTTGTGACTGCCATGACAGAGAGGGGGCTATCTGCAATCCTCTGTATGGCATTGCCTGACAATACTGGGTGGGTAGCTAAAGCCATGACCTCGGTGGCCCCTTTTTTGATGATGACCTCGGCCGCCTGGGTCAAGGTACCTGCCGTATCCACCATGTCATCTATAATTATGCACCTTTGACCCTCCACTTCGCCTATGAGGTTCATAGCCTTGGCATCGCCTGGGCCATCACGCCTCTTGTCCACAATGGCTATGGGGACACCTAACTGTTTAGCCAGGTGCCGGGTGCGTTCCACGCCCCCGGCATCGGGTGACACCAAAGTGATGTCATTTACGCCCAGGTGGTGGATAAATTGCAGCAAAATAGGGGCAGCAAAGAGATGGTCCACAGGGATATTAAAAAAGCCCTGGATCTGGCCGGCATGGAGGTCCATAGCCAGGACCCTTGTGGTACCAGCCGCAGTCAACAGATCCGCCACCAGCTTGGCGCTAATGGGTACCCTGGGAGCTGCCTTGCGGTCCTGGCGGGCATAGCCGTAATACGGAATGACCGCGGTTATCCGCCTTGCCGAGGCCCTCTTAAGGGCATCAATAATTAAGAGGAGCTCCATGATATTGTCGTTCACAGGGGCACAGGTGGATTGGATGACAAAGGTATCCCTACCGCGTACGTTTTCACCTAGTTCTATGAGGATCTCTCCGTCTGGAAAACGCCTAACCTGGGCTTTCCCGAGGGGTTGCCACAGGCCCTTGCAGATTTCCAGGGCCAAGGCATGGTTGGAGTTACCGGAAAAGACAACTATATCAGTGGGCATTTGTTCCTCGCAGTTAAAAAACTTGGGGTACTAAGCTTAAAAACCCTTGGCTGGGGCGGAAGGATTCGAACCTTCGAATGCAGGAACCAAAACCCTGTGTCTTACCACTTGACGACGCCCCAGTAAAGAAAACTAAAACAAACTTAATACCATATTTATTTATTAAATTGATAAATTATTATAAAGATAAATAATTAATATTACTATCTTAACTATTAAAAAATAATCATTAAAACTATTACAAAACCCTAAAAACCCTAAAAATCCATCTTAGTTGCCTTCCGGAGGAAACAAACTTGTGACTTCTGTCCAAAGTTTAGCCCCACTGTTCTTATCTTCCCCAAAGCCGTTTTTCCCAGCTTGGGCCAAGAGCGCCTCTTGTGCCCTTTGGGCAGAGGAGTAATCTTCAAAAAGGCCCCAAAGGGTTGCCCCTGATCCGGAAAGCCCACAAGGCCCAGGGGCTAAAGAACTTAAGAGTTTGAAAATTTTCTCTAAAACAGGGCACAATTTCTTGGAGGCGCCCCAGAGGTCATTTTCTCCCCAGGCTGGGAGTGGAGGATCTATTGGAGACACATTCTCAAAAGAATTGGCTTCCAGGGTAAGACTATTACCAGCGGCCTTTTTTGTCAACTCAAATTCATAGAAGACCCTAGCTGTATCAAGACTTACCCCAGGATTAACTAAAAGGACAAAGAAATACGGGCTTTTGTCCACATAGGGAACTATAAGCTCACCCACTCCGCGGCAATAGGCCGCGGAGTGGGGTTTTAGAAAAAAGGGCACGTCCGCCCCCAGATCCAATGCTATTTTGTTTAGCTCCTTTAGGCTAAGGGCATTGGGGGAGGAATTGTTTAATTGCCATAGCATTGTCCCGGCATCTGAGGAGCCGCCCCCTAGGCCGGCGGATATTGGGATACGCTTTATAATATTTACTAAAACTGGCCTGGCGGGATACCCCGTTACCTTTCTATAGGCAGCTAAGGCCCTTATGGCTAGGTTATTTTCCCCCAAATACTGCGCATCTGGAAGCTGGCACAGCTCTAGGGAAGAAGAGAGCATATCCCCAGAAGCTAAGGGGAGCTTATAACTATTAGGCTTTTTTTGGGGGTCAATTGGCCCTTGGCTTGGGTCAAGGGAAGCCCCATTTTCCTTGTCTGGTAAAAAATAAACCTCTATCGTGTCAAAGAGCTTGACCTTGGTCATGAGGCTAAAGAGCTCGTGTTTGCCCTGGGGTAAGAGCCCTTTCACCTTTAAAAAAAGGTTCACCTTGGCCGGAGCTTCTGCTCCGGCCAGAAAAAGGGGATAGCGCTCCTGAAATTGTGGCATCTTTGGCTAGCCCACCTTTTCCATGGGGTCAATAAGGTTTACTACCAGACCTGTCTCCACCTTAGGATAGAAGTAGGTGGCCTTGCGGGGCATCACATAGCCAGATTCCGTGACCTTTAAGATCTCGGCCAAAGAGGTAGGGTTTAAGATAAAGGCCGCCCTCTTGCCCTCCTGGTCCACCAGCTGGATGGCCTTTTCAGCCTCTGAGACATAGCTAATGCAGTAGGGATCGTCTAAGAGCTCCTCAGTAAAACCTAAGGCCCTTTTAAAGACCACCTCTGTTAAGACAGAGACGTCCAAAAGAGAAAGAGAGGCCATTTCCGGGGCCTCATCTCTTAAGGCTTCCTTTACCTTTTCTTTCACCTTCACAAAGCAGAGGAAGTCGGAACCGTAGAGGTAGAGGCCAAAGACCGTAAGTCCCTTGCGGTTATCTTCCGCTAGCTTGGTCCTTAGGGAATCTAAGGCAATATTTCTTCCCCCCTGCCTGAAGGAAAAGACCTTGATGTCTGTAAAGGGCTCTAGCTTAGAGAGGATCTGGTCATTGGTCATATCCAAACAGTCTAAGATCCTGTGGGTAGGAAAGACCTTAAGGCCCTTCTCGCTCATGGGGCTCAAATAGATCATGACGTAATCTAAAGAAGTGCCCTCTGGCAACTTAATTCCTTTTTCTCCGCAGTCTTCTCTGAGCTGCCTGCGGTAATTTAAAGCCGTCATGTAGCGGTGGTGACCATCGGCTATATAGACTGTGTTATCCGCCAAGGCCTTGACCAAGGCCTTTTGCTCCTCTGGGTTGGTTACTAAGTTTACCTGGTGGAGCTCTCCGGCAGGGTCCTTGATGGACACATCAGGGGTCCTATTTAAAAAGACCTTGAGGCTTTCCAGGACCAGAGAACTGGGGTCGGGAAAAAACCCAAAGATTGGGGAGAGCTGGGCCCTGGTCTTTTGCATGAGGTCTAGCCGTTCTTCCTTGTGGAAGCTAAAGGTCTGCTCATGGAGCCTAATAGTGGCGTACTTAGTTACCTCCTCTAGACGCAAAAGACAGATAAAACCCCTGCGAACCATGGGTTCATGGGTAATAGGATGGGTCCATTGGGTCTCTATCACATAGATTGCACTCTGGCTATCCTGCACCAAAATGCCTTCCTCTATCCACTTTTTCAGCCTTGTAGCTGCCCTGTCGTGCCAGGTTAAGTGACTTTTGTCTTCCGGCAACATGCGGTCCCAATCCAGGTGTACGATGTTATGGGGGTGCCGACCCAGGTAGAGCTCCTGGTCCTCATGGTTTAGGACATCATAGGGCGGGGCTATTAAAAGCCCGCCATGGTCCTTTAATTCCTGGTTATTAAATCTATAGCCCCGAAAGGGGACGATTGCCGCCATGCCTTTATGCCCTCCTGGCACAAGAAACTAAGGCAATCAAATTAGCACGTCTTTTGACACTTGACAAGGACAATTAACTAAAAATAGGACATTTTGGGCCCTTTTGCCCTGTGGCGGATTTTACTTTTTCTTTACTCTTTTACTGACCCCTGGGCATGGGTAAGGTAGCTTTCCACCTCAGTCCTCACAGCCTCCAAAGATTTTTTGCAGCTATCTATATTATCTTTTATATATTGAAGGTCTTCCCTTCTGGAGGCATCTTCTAAGTCCTTGGCATCCTCTGAGAGCAATACGGCCCCAATGGTAGCCGATGCGCTCTTCATGGAGTGGAAAGAGATAGTAAGGGTCTTAAAATCTATTTCTTTTAAGTCCGGATAGTCCTTTAAAAGGGTCTGCCATTGGCCTATGTCGGTTAAGTAGAAACCCAAAAGCCTTACGTAGCTCTCGATATTCCCCCTGCAGCGGGAAAGGCCCAGCTCAAAGTCCACCAAGGAAGGGGCAGAGGACTGGCCATTTCCTGGCTTTTGGGCATCTTGGCCCTCTTTTTCTTTTTCCAGAGTACCTTTTCCCCTGGGCCCGTCATCTTCATAGTTTTCTAGTAAGTACTGCGACACCTTGAAGAGTATCACCTCCAGGACCCGCAAAAACTTCGAGCTGTGGGCGGCTATGTAGATATCGTCACCTATTTTAGCCGACTCTAAAAGGAGCTTGGCCAAATGGGAAAAGGAAATAGCCCCGATGCCAAAAGCCCCCTTGGCTATGTCCTGGAAGAGCCCAGAGAGATCCTGGGGCAATAAACTTTTGTCATCTGTCCATTGGAGAGCCTGTACCCACTCTTTTCCCTGGTGCAAAAAGACCTCCAGGGCCCTTCTGTAGGCTTCCTTTCCCTTGGAAAGACTTAAGCCCTCTTGGAAATCTATAAATATATCCTCTTCGGAAATAAGCTCGCTTTTTTCCTTAGGAGATAGTCTCACCTGGGCCCTTTGGGGGAAAGTTAGTCTATCTGGTCCTATAAATCTGACCAAGACCTCTTCTAAGAGGGCTACATCTATGGGTTTGGGAATGAAGTCATTAAAGCCTTGGTTTAAAAATTTTTCTCTCGCCCCTGGGAAAATGTTGGCAGTCAAGGCAACTATTGGTAGTTGTGAATAATGGCAGCCATCTAATTGCCTAATTAGTCTAGTTGCCTCCATGCCGTCCATCTGGGGCATCATATGGTCCATGAAGACTAGATCGTAGCTACTGTCCTTTATTGTATCTATGGCCTCCTGGCCCCCTTGCGCCACCTCCACCTTGCAGCCAAAACTGGATACCAAGCCTTCAGCTACTTTTATGTTAGTGGGCAGATCGTCTACTATGAGGACCTTGGGTATAGGGTCTTTTCCCACTAAGGTCCCAGCCATGATGCTCACAGTACTCCTGGGAACTGTAGGATGATCCCCATAGTGGGCGAAGACTTCCGCCTGCTCCATGGCCTCCCTGGCCTCCAATAAAGCCGCCTGGGCGGCCTGGGCCGCTAGCTCCTGGTCTGTTACGCAGTGTAACTTGGAGGAAGGTATCCAGCGCAAGATGGTGTCATCTAAGGCCACAAGGTCTATGGGTTTGGAGATATAGTCATTGAAGCCGTGGGCCAGAAACATTTCCCTCATCCCAGAGACCACATTGGCGGTCAAGGCCACTAAGGGAAGCTCTTTGAATTTGCCGTTTTCCATAGTGCGGATAATATATGCGGCCTCCAGTCCATCCATCTCGGGCATCATGTGATCCATCAAGACTAGATCATAGTTGTTTTTGGAGACTAAAAGTAATGAATCCTTGGCATTATTAGTAGTATCTATGTGCCAGCCGTATTCAGAGAGCAAGGCTCTGGCCACCTGGAGATTGGTCTCCAGGTCATCTACCACCAGGACCCGTCCCTTGGGGACTAGGATCCTCTCCCTGTGCTTTAAGCTATCATAGTGCAGGGCCGAGGGGCTGTTATTTAAGAAATTGGCCACTGGCAGAGAATACAAGGGTCCCACTATATAGGAGATGTTCTTAGCTGCCCTGGTCCCTGGGTGGCCAGCGGACATGAGCCCCAAACGGGCTTGGGGAAACAAGGTCTCAATCTTCTGGGAAAAGGAGGTATAAAGCGCGTCATCTAAAAGCACATGGCTAAACTTTTGCCCTGAATCTAAAGCCTGGCAAAACTCTTGAATATTGCGGGTGAGGGTGTATTTCACGGCAAGATTATCCAAGGTGACAGTATAGGACTGGGCATAGTCATCCCGGATAGTGGCACACAATACATCTTTAGTAGCTAGATCCTCCACCAGGGCAAAGGGTGCGGCCCCCTCTATCTCTTGGGGTACCTTAACCCTAAAGGAGGACCCTTGTCCGTATTTGCTCTCAAAGCTAATGGACCCGTCCATCATGTGGCATAGACTCTCTGTGATGGTAAGCCCTAAACCCGTTCCTTGTACCCTCTGGTTCTTTTGGCGATCCAAACGGGAATAGTCGAAAAAGAGCCTAGCTTTATCCTCCTCTTTGATGCCAATACCTGTATCTTTTATAGTAATCGTAAGGTCTAAAATGTCCGCTTCTTCCCTCCTTTGCCCTTCCACCAAAAGATAGACATAGCCTTCATGGGTATATTTAACGGCATTGGAAAGTAGGTTTAAGATTATCTGGCGCACCCTGGTAACGTCTCCCCTCAAGTAATTGGGCAAATTGGCGTCCACAAAGACCAGAAAGGCCAGGCTCTTTTCCTGGAGATTTACTAAGACTATGTTTATTGTGTCATTTACAAGGGAAGAAAGGGTGTAACTCAAAGGTACGAACTTAAACTGTCCGCTTCTGATAGTGGAGAAATCCAGCATGTCATTGATGATGGAAAGTAAGAGATCGCCTGCGTGCTTAATATTGAAAGACCAGGCCCGGCACTGGGAGGACATCTCCTTATCGTTGCGCAATAAGAGATCGCTCATACCCACTATGGCGTTCATAGGGGTACGGATCTCGTGGCTGATGCGGGTTAAAAAAGCAATCTTGGCGCTATTTTCTTTTTCTGCCTTAGAGCGCAAGACAGCTTGGTAGAGGAAAAGGGCACATACCAAAATAGCCAAAAGAAAGCCGGCTAAGGACAGATAGATTAGCGCCCTTTGGGTCTGAGGGCCCATAGGTCCAATGGGCTCTACTACCACTACGGTCCAGCCAATTTTTAGCCTCTTGGCAAAGGCAGTAACCTTAGTGCCGTCGTAGTCGGCAAAGCTTTGGTGCCTTAGCCCGGGATCTGGCACTAAAAGAGCTAGGTAGTCCGGGTCTATGTCAACTATCTTCTCTCCCACCAGGGCTTTTTCCCTGTGGGAGATTATTGTCCCTCCAGCATCTACCACAAAGCTATAGTCTGGTGGGGCCAAATATAGCTTTTCCAGAAATTCATCTAAGAATCCCAGTCCCACCACCATGCAAAGGACCCCTAGGCTCTCGTTATCCTGGCCTATCACCACTCTGGCTAGGTAGATTGCCATCTGCCCGGTCCTCTTGTCTAGATGGGGTTCTGAGAACTCCGTCACCACCCCATGGGAGGCCTTCTGGAACCAGGACTCCCTTTCCAACTCTGTTAGGTCCCCGTCATAGAGGTTTAAAGGGTCTATTAGCTTGCCCTGGATTATGCCAAAGGTCCCATAGAGCCAATCTTTGCCTGGACGGCTTTGGCGCAACCTTAAGCCTTCCTGGGAGATAAAATCTTGCAGCACCTCTTGGGTCTCTGAGGCGGCAATCTTATCCTCCAAGCCGTCAAAGATACTGATAAAGGCCTGGCGCGGCCCTTCCAGATAGTCCCCCACTTCCCTATCCAATTCCCCAAAAACCCCATCATAATTGTGGGTATTCTGCTCTTTTTGTACCTGGTCCAGACACAGGGAACCCAAAAATACCATCAGGGCAAAAGCCAAAAGGACAAATAGACATTTGCCCCAATTGGCAAAAAGGGCAATTTTCCAATTCATTAAGGGGTCCTTTTAAAGGTTGGTAGCTTGGGGCAAAGAGAAATACTAGCAAAGAGTAACATTATATTGTGGTAGCTATTTAATAGCCCCGCATGTGGCAGATTAATCTACTTTCTAAATGCCCTCAAAAACCATTTTATACGTAATGTACCAAAAGACCAAAAAAAGAATACTTTTTCCCTAAGAAAAAGCTAAGTTCCTCTTAAAAAAGCTAAGTTCCTCTTAAAAAAGCTAAAACTTAACCCTTTTGTTACCCCCCAGCTGAGGCTCAGCTATCTATCTTGGGCAGCAGGGAGAAATGCGAAATTTTTTTACTTCTCACAAAAAAACTAATAATTTCCATATTATGGACGATTATTCCATAAGCACTCAAGATTTTTAAGACCTCAGGAAAGAGGCCGGCTTTGGTTAAGAGAAATTCCTAGGCAATAAGCAATAGTACCCGCACTAAATGCTTAATAATTTTCAGAAAATTATACCTTTTTGGCGGGCTTTAAAACAGTTTTTATGGCTCATTTCCCGAGCGATTAAGCTAGAAATCTGGGCTCCAAAAGTTTCACCGGTGGGCGCTTTACCCCTTAAATAAAACTGCCACCTTTATCCAGTGGGAGTTTAACGCTAGAGGCCGGTAACTGGCGACAATTAGATTTTTTTACCTTTTCTTTAGTTTCTTTAACATTTTCAGATATTAATACTGGCAATTAGCCTATTTTATAATTGAGGGCCGTAAAGCCCTTTGTCTGCTGGCCGTAAATTCCGGGTCTGTAATGCATAGCGTAAAATTTCAATGCATCCGTATTGGCCTATGTGGTGATGAGGCAATGGGCTTATAATAATTTGCTGCTTGCCATGGGGCGATGGGCTTATAATAGCCCGGCGGATAATTATTAGAACAATCTAAGAGCTTTCTCTATATAGGATATCAAATTTTTTTAAACAAAAGGCTGCAATAATAAAGGAATAAATATTTTGAACCTTTTTTTGATTATATTAAAAAACTATTGCATTTTCAAATTTAATAATGCATAATCTTTGCATGAAAACAAAATACTCTTATAAGATATTACCTACCATTTCTAAACATATGTGTCAGAAAGAAGCGAGATCTATCTAAAGGTAAGGAGAAAAAAAGACCTATATCTATGAAACCTATGAAACCTATGAAACCTATGAAACCTATGAAACCTATGAAACACAGGGATTTATAAATGTCTAGAAATTATCCACCTGGGTAATATTACTTTACTCTAAGGAAAAATAAAAGTCAAGTGCTCTATTTAATTTTTTTAACTATAGCAAAATTTTTTAAGTTTTTTAAAGTTTCTGCAAATAAACGATCTTTCGTTCGTTTTAGAGTAAAAAACTAATTCTTATGTTGCCCTAAGGCAAAAATGTGCCTTAGCTCTTAAATAGCCAGGTAGATGTAGGGCTAGAACTACAAAATGATCTCTTGGCCTAAACTAAACATCCTTTAGTAAAGGTAGCACATGTTAACAGCTCTTTACAGAATAATCCTTTATTAAAGAGCTAGTGGATTTTAAAAGTGATTAGTATTGCGGGTAATTATTAAATCTAGCTCATAGGATCCTATACTCATTGGCTGTAGCCTTAGCATTTTCCTAAAAGTCTGCGGCTTATTCGCTATTTTCTTCAAAGTGAAGCGGACTTCTTTGAAGACCCAAGGCTCTATTTTTAGTGAGCTTCAAAAAGCTCTCCTTTTCTCGTCTGCCATTAGGCTAAAAATACAAAAACTTTTGCCCACAGCTAGTAAATGCTTTAAAGGCCAATGTCAGATCCCATAAATGCCTAGATTAATAGCAAATCCAAAGGCTTCAGTCCTGGCAAAACTACCTTGGCGCATTTCCTTGTCCATGGAAGAAGCTGGAGGGGCTCTCTATGGTCATATTTAGAAATAAGTACAATATTTAGTAATATTTTGCCAATAATTTCCTTTTCCTTTAAAATGTTATACTTTCTTTTGAAATTTCCAGCTAGGAGGTGGGCCATGATCCCGGAGCAAGGTGAAAGCGTCTTAGTGGTAGGAGGCGCAGGTTACATAGGCCAGGTACTGGACTTGGAGCTCTTAAAGGCGGGCTATAAGATCACCTCTTTAGATGCTAACATCCACGGAGAACAAGACCTTTCTTTACTTACTAGCTTTCCTAACTTCACCCAGCTAACTGGGGACATCAGAGACCAGGGGCTCGTGGCGGAGTTGGCTCAAAAATTCGACTCTATTATTTTTTTAGCTTCCCTGGTGGGGGAAGCTGCCTGTAACTTGAACTTTAATGATACAATCCAGGTAAACTACCTCGCACCCTTAAACTGGTGGACGGCTGTAAAGTATTTTGGAAGGGCTAAAAGGTTTATCTTTACCTCCACGGATTCCTGTTATGGCCAAAGACCAGGAGAAAGGCTCAGAGAAGAGTCGGAATTATTGCCCCTATCCTTATATGGTGAATTAAAGGCCAAGGTGGAAAAAGAGCTTCTGGCAAGTCAAGACGGGAAAACGGCACCTATTGTCCTAAGGCTGGCTACGGTCTACGGCTTGGCCCCGCGCATGCGCTTCGATCTGGTGGTAAATCTTTTAACCAGGGATGCTTGTTTTAGAAAGAAGCTCACTATCTTTTCCGGAGACCAGTGGAGGCCCCTGGTCCACGTCTCCGACGTGGCCCGGGCCTTCCACATGGCACTTGACTCTCCCCTGGAAAAGGTAAAGGGTCAGGTATTCAATGTGGGCTCCAATGAAAACAATATCCAATTTAAAGATTTGGGAAAAATTATAACCGACTGCATCCCTGGCTCTCACCTTAAAATCCTACCCGGAGACCCGGACCTTAGGGACTACTATGTGGACTTTACTAAGATCAATAAAGTTTTAGGTTTTAGCCCCAAAGTTTCTCTCCGCTCTGGGATCTTAGAACTAGCTGCTGCCCTTAAGGCCGGGGTCTTTGCCGACCCCTATAACAAGCGCTATGCTAATGCCTAGTAAGCTGAAAACTAATTTATATGCCCAAACCTTTTCCAAAACCTTTACCTAAATTTATCGCCTTCGCCCCCCCTCCGGTGGGGGAAGAAGAGATAAAAGGGATAATTAAAACCATTGGCTCGGGCTGGCTCACCAAGGGACCTAAGACAGAGATCTTTGAAGAGAAAATGGCCCAATACCTTAAAGCGGAAGAGACCGTGGCGGTCTCTTCCTGCACTGCAGCTCTGCACCTAGCCCTGCGGGCCATGGGGCTAGGGCCCTCAGATGGGGTCATAACCACCCCTATAACCTTTGTCTCTACGGTCCACGCTATAGTCTACACCGGGGCCTGGCCCTTTTTATGCGATATAGACCCTGTGGACGGAAATCTTTCCCCTGAAAGGGTAATAGAGTTTTTGGAAAATAACTGTTCCATAAATAACCAAAATTACCCTGTGCATAGAAAAACAGGTAGGATCATAAAGGCCATCTTGCCTGTGCACTACGGCGGCTTTCCCGCTAACCTAAAAAAGTTCCAAGCCATCTGCCAGGGGTATAATCTGCATCTTTTGGAAGACGCTGCCCACGCCTTGGGAGCCTCTTACCAGGGAAAGCGCATAGGAAGCAGTCAACTATTTAAAGAGCTCCCCATACAACAGCACAGAATGGTCGCTTTTTCCTTCTATGCCACTAAAAATCTTACCACCGGAGAGGGGGGCTTATTGTCTGGGGATGAAGACCTTCTCGCTAAATGCCGCACTTTATCCTCTTACGGCATAAGCGATTCCCGTCGGATTTGGGGCAGGTACTCCAAAAAGGGTACCTACAGATACGATGTGGATTGTTTGGGCTTTAAGAATAATTTTACAGACATCCAGGCAGCTATAGGCATTGCCCAACTGGCTAAATTCGACAAGCTTCAGAAAAAACGCTTAGAATTTGCCCGCATCTATACTGAAACCTTGGCCCCTTTAGGAAAACTGATAAAGCTTCACCCGGAAAACTACGAGGAAAGTGCCTGGCACCTCTATCCAATACGTCCTAACTTTGCTAGGTTAAATCTACATAAAGATACTTTCATGGATAAATTAAAGAATCTAAATATAGGCGCCTCAGTGATGTTCATCCCAGTTCATACCTTTAGTTATTACCGGAAGCTTTTAAAGCTTTTGCCAGAAACCTACCCTGAGTCCTTGAAATTCTACAGGAGCGTGATCTCTTTGCCTATGTCCCCGGTGCACTCTCTTCAGACTATAAGTGACGTGGCTTTAGCTATCAAAGAGTTAATCCTATGGGCAAAAAGGAAATGACTGAAACAGACCCCCATAAGGCTAAAGACAATAGCTACGCCGACTATTTTATCAAGGACGGCAAGCACTTAGGGCTCTATGAAGAGATGTATGCCAAGTGCCCTGACCCCTGGAGAATAGAAGAGTTGGGTCTCCGCTTGGATATGCAAGCTGCCTTACTATTACTGGGCTCTTCCAAAGGCCCTTTCCCACGGGTCCTGGACCTGGGCGCTGGAGCCGGCTTTTTTTCCTTAGCCGTCATAGAAGAGCTCTTAAAAGCTCAGTTAATGGCAGAAAGTGAGGCCCCAAGCGCGGAAGAAGGGACTAGTTCCAAGCCCACAAGCATAATAGAGTACTTTTTAGTGGACATGTCCCAGACTGCCCTTAACAAAGCCCTGGAAAAGATCTCTTCTGCCTTACAGTCAAAAGGGAAAATGCCCTTGTTAAAGCTTAAAGCTATCCCTTTAGATCTAAGGGAGCTTGACCTTAGGGCAAAAGAGGAAAAGCTTCTTTTGCCCTCTTCCTTCGATCTTGTAATCTTAGCCCAGACCCTCTGGGGGATCTTGGAAAACCTGGAAAATACCTTGATTGCCATCAATAGGCTCCTAGCACCCCAGGGCTCTTTTCTCATCTCCCAACATTTCCCCAAAGACCAAAAGTACGGCAAGGATATCCTAAAAAGTCCCGAAGAACTTATAGACTACCTATTAAAGACCGGATTTTCCCCACTTAGGACCATAGAAACAGATAGAAATACTAACCACCATTTTGCAGTCCTTTCAGAAAAGAAAAGCACCTTGGCCTAGAGTTTTAAATTGCCACTCTTTAAAAGCTGCCAGGCTAGCTATCTGTATTTGACAGAGCTTATGGTTCATAGGAAAAGCTAAAGTTTTCCCCAAAGCATTAGCATTTTTTATGCCTTGGGGCGCCTATTCATGATATTGTATGTTCATCTAAGCTCTCTTAAGTGGCCTTTAAATATCCTCAGCCTGTAGCCTACCTTTGGCTAAAGGAAGAACGAAAAGTAGAGGAGAATTAGAGGTCCTAAAGCGAAAAGGGATAAAAGATATCTTCAATATGGCCTCAATCCCCTTAAAATTTTGGCTGACTAGTTTTAGCTATCCCAAAGAAATAGCCCCCTATCTTGGTTTCATAATTTTAAGCCTTACAAGGGCCCCAGTGCCCAGTAGCGGCACAAGAGCCAAATAGTGCCAGAAAATTTTGTCCATAGCCCTGCCTGCCGCTGGTGCGGAAAAGGACCTTTACGCTTCCGCTTCAGCTTTGAAGCCAAGCTGGACAGAAAGGCCAAACCCGAGGACTTTGCCCTGGAGGAATGTCAAAGTTGCGGCTCTTTTCAAGTGAACCCCCATCCAGACAGAGAGCTACTTAGAAACTTTTTTACCCAGAAGGACATATACCTAAAAGGCGTAGACCCCGATGGCAAGGCCATAGACCCTTTGGCAAGGGCAGAGGAAAGGGAGGAAGAATACCGCAATTATGCCTCACACCTTATCCCCCTCTTGCCGGAATACGGCACCATCCTGGACGTGGGAGCAGGTACCGGTCTTATGCTCTCACTGCTGCCTAAAAAATACCGCCGCTTAGCCTTAGAGCCCAATCCCTTGGCTGCCCAAAAGGCCAGAGAGCGGGACAAGGGGCTTATTGTCATAGAGGATTTCATAGAGGACCTCAATCCCTCCTCCGAGCCCCTTATCTTGGTTATCTGCAACCAGAGCCTGGATCACCTCTTGCATCCCAATTTGACTCTAGGAAAACTATTGAACTGGCTCTCTCCAGGGGGGCTTATCTTACTTACTGGCCTTATTAATCCCCAGTCTCTGGCGGCCAGGGTAACAGGACCCAACTTCCGCCTCTGGCATCCCTTCCACCAGGTCTATCCCCCTCGCAAGGCCGTGGAAGACAAGCTGTCCTCTTACGGTTTAGATACCTTGGGCATCTGGAGACCCTATTTCAACACCCCCTACGGCTCCGCAGCCGCCCTTTTCGAGGGCGCCTTTATCCTGGCCCATGCCTGGCTCGCCCAGGGGTCCAAAAAGATAGTTTCCCCGCCCTGGCCTGGCAATACCATAAGCTACCTAGCTAAAAAGAACCGTTTGTTTAAGCCTTTAAAAGTCATGGACGGGAATGCAGTGACTGCATAAGCTAAAACTTATACGCCTTAGCTAGTACCTTTCTGCAAAGCCGATTAACGCCCAAGGATATAAAAACTGGGCAAATTGTTCGGCCAAAAGCTAAAAAAACAATTTATTTCCTATCATATAGCTTTAAAAAATATAGCACTTTAAAAAAATCCCTTGGGAGGCAGCATCTTAAATTTAAATAGGATAGAGCCATAAAGAAGGGGAAATAATCTTTTTTACTTACCCCATAAGAGATAATTTTTCTTATTTTCTTTACAAATACACTTATGCGCTCTTTTACCAAATGTTACTATATATGAAATTTCCACTTTAGGCAATAAAAAGCCGTAATCAAAAGCGCTTCTTAAAGATAGTATGTTTATTAATAGCCCATCCTTAGAAGATATCCATTAAAATTTTTACTTTAGAGTAGCTTAGAAATTTAACGTATAAATAGCTAAGTTAAATAGCTGAGTTAAAATCGCTAAGTTATAATAGCTGAGTTAAAATGGCTGAGTTAAGTAGCTGAGTTAAATTGCAAAGTTAAGTAGCTAAGTTAAACAGCTAAGAAATTAAAACAGCCATAAGCTAAAAAATTAAAAATTTTATTTGGAACTGACAATCTAAAAAATTGCCAACTTACAATTGCCAAGAAATAAATTTTCCCCTTAATGTTAGAGTGCGATTATTTCTTCTTTTTTGAGTTTTATAGCTCCCAAAGTCTTTTTCCTATAATATTAACCCTAGGGCCTCTTTACTCTGGCTAAATTTATGCTAATCTTATGAGCCACAAATAATCATCTCCTAGTTAAACTTATTTCTCTTTAAATTATGGATAGTGATAGCTAATCCTTATGGAGTACTCTAGGAATAAATTTAGAAGGCTTATAAATTGACCCAAATGACAAAACTTGTAAGATGTGTTATAATACATTAGGACTGAAAAGCCCCGCATCAGCAAAAGAGTTAAATATGAAACTAGGTGCTTCTTTTTAATTTATGATAAGCCCGCAGAGCTCTATACTTTTCTGCTTTTAGAGCCCTGAACTTTTCCGCTTTTAGAGCTCTATACTTTTCCGCTTTTAAACCCCTTTGATAGCCTATTGCAAAGAGCGCTCCTTAGCCCTTTATAGCTTAGGGGGTATAATTTTTCTCTTGTATGGACTTCGGCCCACCCTTAGGGCCTGTATCTAATAATACTTTTATTGGCTCCTTTGCCTGGAACCTAACATGAGCATAACTATTTTCGATGACGGATGCGTCTATCATCCAGAACTCATAACAGGATTAGAAGAAACCAAGGACTGGTGCCTTGTAAGAGGCCAGATATTTTCCTCGGAAGCTCTAGATCCTCTTGTCAAGGTCATAGCGGATCCCAAGATATTAAATTTCTCCGAATCCGATGCCTCAATCATTTCCTATAAGAGCCGTGATGGCCTAGTCCTTATCAGAGACAACTGCGGAGCAACACCCTTATATTTTGCCAAAAGTGGGGTTTCCTGGATAGCCTCCTTTGACCTTAAAAGCTTATTTGAGCGCTTGGGAAAGGTCCCTCCTCCCAGGGAGGATACCCTTTACGATTTTCTAGCCACCCATTACCGCTATGTATTCCGTATACCGGAACGCACTTTCCATGAGGGAGTCTACCAGGTGCCGGCTGGCCATGTGGTGCGGATATCTGGGGACAGCTTTAAGATTGAACCCTGGCTGGAACTTTCCTTCGATCCCTTAGCCTGCTCCCTGACCCGCCAGGAAGCAGCGGATCACTATTTGAACTCTTTAAGGAAAAACGTAGTTGACCGCTTGGAAAAGCTAAAGGGTAAATTTAACTTTACCATTTCCTCTGGTCTAGATAGCTCTACAGTGGCAGCTCTGGCCAGTGAATATTTAAAGGAGCCAATAGAGTGCTGGTACACGGCCTATAGTTCTGCCAAGGGGACCCCTTACGATGAAACGGAAGGCGTAAAGGCCCTGGTAACTGCCAAGGGATGGAAGCTAAACAGCCTAGAGCTCCATGCCCCGGATCTTCTAAACGAGACCTTTGCCCTCATGGAAAAGACACTTTCCCCTTCCATCACTGTGACCTGGCTTTCTAACTATATCCTGGCCAAAAAGGCCAGGGAAAGGGGTGTGGAATACCTCTTTTCCGGCCTGGGAGGCGACGAATCTTTGGCCGGTGAGTTCGAACACTTTTTCCTCTTTTTTGCCGATCTCTATAGTTCAGGCCAAACAGAGCTCTTGGAAAGGGAAACCCAAGCCTGGATCCAGCTCCATGACCATCCAGTCTTTAAAAAGTCCCATGCTGTAAGGGATGCTTACTTTTCCCGCAATATCGACTTCAATACCATGGAAATAAGGGTGGATAGGGAGCGCTATAGCCAAAACCTGGGGTACTTTTCTCCGGACTGGGTAAAAGCCATGGAAGACGCCCTCCCTCCACCTCCCATGCCCACACCCTATCCCTTTTTCCTCTCCAACCGCCTGTACCAGGAGATGTCTTACGAGACCTCCCCTCCCACCCTCTGGAGCGAGGCCCTGTCCAGTAAGGCAGGTGGCGTAAAAGAGATCTTCCCCATGGCCTCTCCCAAGCTCTTCCGCCTGGCCTTAAGTGTCCCTGGCACCTATAAGTACCAAGACGGCTTAACCAAGATGCTCCTAAGGCGCTCCACTAAAGAGCTCTTACCCGATGTCACTCGCTTAAACCCTGTTAAGACGGGCTTCAATGCCCCCTTGGACCTCTGGCTGAAAGACAGGCAAGTTGCCAAAAGCGTCTTGGAACTCTTAGAGGACTCAAAGCTCTCTAAAACAGGCTGGCTCCTTAAAGACTCACCCAAACGCATTGTAACTGAGCACCTGGAAGGTACCCATAACCATATGATGCTCCTATGGCCTCTCATAAGCACGGCCATATTCCTGAAATAAGCTTATTTCCTTGACAGGGCTCCAATAGATTGGCTACTTTCAGTTAGCCAATAAAATTATTTTGAGATAACCATCATGGAAAGAAAATGCGTCATTTGCCGTACTGACTTAAATCCCCTCTCTGGGGCCCTGGAGGCCTCCCTAACTAAGATAGAAAAGCTACAAAAATGGAACATGGACGTACCAAGTCCCATTTGCGCCAACTGCTTTTCCAACATCCTAGCCAGGGCCGAAGCCCGTTTCGGGGAGGAATTCAACTATGAATACGACCCTCCCCCCGAGTTCACAAAAGAGACCCTGGATGCCATCCGTAACCTCAATGTTTACACCTACAACCCCTACACTATTTCAGAGGCCAAGTACCTGGATCTGGTTTCCAGCCACATCATCATAGGCACTTCCCTGTTAACTGAGCTTTCCTCCAAACTTACCGACCTCTTGGGACAGACCTCCTCGGCCTATAACGAGGTCTTAATTGTAGCTGAGCGGGATTGCCTCTACCAGTTAAAGGAAAACGCCTTTAAAAAGGGGGCCAATGCCGTAGTAAGCCTCAAGGTAAATTATACTGAGCTCACAGATGCCAGTGGTATGATCATGGTGAATATGATGGGCACTGCAGTTTTAGTTACAGGGCAGAACAAGTGACCATTCTTTTCATAAAGGCAGCACTACTCGCCCTTATCCAGGGACTTGCGGAATTTTTGCCCATTAGCTCCTCTGGACATCTGGTCCTGGTCCAAGAGCTCTTTGCCTTAGAGGAACCAGAGGTCTTCTTTGACCTCATCTTGCATCTAGGCACCTTGACAGCAGTAGTATATTTCTACCGCACCGAGGTCCTGGGCATGATCTTCGAGCTTAAACACCTTTTCTCCCCAGCTACCCTTGTGGTCTCTTACCGCACCAGGCCCCTTTTTCGTCTGGGGGTCATGATAGTAATAGGCTCCATTCCAACTGCCGCAATTGGCTATTTCTTCGAAGACACCCTTACCAATATGTTTTCCTCTATCCGCACCGTAGGGATAGATCTATTCATAACAGCAGGCTTTCTCCTAATAGCATTCTTTTTCAAAGACTCCAAGATCAAAACTGAGCTAGAATTTCCAGCCTATCTGGCCCTGGCTATTGGCTTGATCCAGGGGCTAGCTATAGCCCCTGGACTTTCCCGCAGCGGCCTTACTATTAGCCTGGCCATAATCCTAGGCTGCGACCGCATCCTAGCTGCCCGCTACTCTTTTCTCTTATCCATCCCCGCCATCCTAGGGGGACTTCTCTTAAAGCTCCCCTCAGCCTCCCAAAGCGTCTTTCCGGCAAATGTCACCCTGGTGGGCTTTGCCCTGGCAGCTATCTTCGGGTATCTGGCCTTAAGAATCCTAAATAATATCCTGGTGCAAGACCGCTTTTATGTCTTTGCCCCCTGGTGCGTCCTCATGGGACTTTTGGCCATCTACCTTAGCTATTTCCCCCTCTAGCCCGCCTTACTTATTTTAGCCCTTGGAAGCCAAAAATAAGCCTACCCTTTTACCTTTAAAAAACCGCTTTATTTTCCTATAATAAAATATTAGCCTTCTTCACTCCAAATTGGTAAAAATCCTATTTTTTTATTTTTTTAGCTATTTTTTCATTTTCTTTTCTTCTCATGGACCTAGAAACAGCCCCCTTTCTTAAAATCTATACCCTAGATGAGGCTAAAAGCTTACGTTCCAGCTTTACAGGGGACAAGACCTTTGTCTTTACCAACGGCTGCTTTGATATCCTCCATCCAGGACACTTAGATTACCTCTACCAGGCAAGTCTCTTGGGCCAATACCTCATGGTGGGCATAAATAGTGACGACTCGGTAAAACGCTTGAAAGGACCAGAGCGCCCCATAGTGAGCCAAAAGGACCGCGCCAAAATGCTCTGCGGCCTAAGGCCTGTAGATGGGGTCATAATCTTTGAAGAAGATACTCCTCTAGAGCTTATCAAGGCCCTTAGGCCCGATGTCCTGGTCAAGGGAGGGGACTGGCAAGTAAATGACATAGTAGGAGGCCCAGAGACCCTAAGCTGGGGCGGACAGGTAAAGTCCTTGCCCTTTTCCTGGGGATATTCCACTACTACTTTAATTGAACGTATATTATCCGCCTCTTCCCTTTGCAAGACCCCGTAAAAATATGGCCCTGGCAGCTGACAACAACTTTTACAAGATCCTAGGCCTGAAATCTTCCGCGCCTAATGAGGAACTGCGGGCAGCTTATCTTAAGCTGGCTTTAAAATATCACCCAGACCGCAATCCCTCCGATAAGGTGGCAGAGGAAAGATTTAAGGCTATAAGCCAGGCCTATGCGGTCTTACGGGATCCTCAAGCCAAAGCCAAATATGACAAACTTTTAGCCAAAAAACGAGCTAAGGCCCAGAAAAAGGCTCAAACTGCTCCCCCCTCCGGGGCGGGCCCAGCCCAGCCCCGGGCCAGGAATTACCAGAGCGCAGGTACTTATGCGCCTTTTAAGAGCACCCAAGGCCAAGGAACTAACCCCAAAGAAGGCCCCAAGGGCACCTCTAAGCCCTATGCCACCCAGGTCCCACCACCTGTAGCCAAACCCAAGCCTAGTCCCAAGGCCCAGCCAAATAAATCTGAGGCGAAACCTACGCCCCAGAAAGAACCGCCCAAGACCACCGGGCGGTCAAAGGCCCCTCCCCCGACGCAGACGGGGGAGGCTAGGCCTTTAGAGCCTGAGCCCAAGGGGAACAATAAGGGCACCTTTTTTAATCCGGGCTCCACCTGGACCACCAAGCCCTTGGATGAGACCCTCTATAAAGCTGATGCTACCCGTAGCGCCCAAAGCAATAAAGATCCGGAAAGCATGGATCCGGAGGAGGTAATCTTAAAGTTCTTCACTACCCCGGACGGCCAGGTCTCTTTAAAAAAGATCCAGGAAGAGCTTGTAAAAAGTGGCCTCAAGGGTAACCCTGCCATGTTCACCAAGATGGAAGAAAGGGTTCAGCCCAAAGGCTCTTTTTGGGAACCTATGAAAAATGCCGTGGGCAAAAAGCTTAAAGGCATAAAAAACGCTTTATTTTCTAACCCCTTAACGCCTGTAAAGCCCAAGCTCACCCAATACGATCTCACCTTTAACCTGGCTTTAGCTCCAAAGGCGGCCCAAACAGGTACCAAGGTGGAGCTGCAGTACTTCCAGGACGGTAAAGATAGAAAGATAGCCGTCCAAGTACCCCCCAAGACCAAGGACAATACCCGCTTAAGGCTGTCCGGTCAAGGTAACCTTAAGCCCAATGGCCAAAGGGGGGACTTACTTTTAAATATCACTATTCCTTCCAAAAGCGACAATTTTACTGGTAAACCCGGAACCTAAGGCCTGAGGCACTTAATGGGACTGGCTTAAAAAAGGTGCTTTTGTGAAGACAAATTTCGCTCTGAAAGCCATCATAGAGGGAACCCTTCTATGATAATTTAATGAAAAACCAAATGGGATAGGTTTTTCAAAAGAAATTAAAGTTTTTTGACCTACAAAGGAGCTATTAATGGGAAGATTCGTTTACTTTTTAACTGGGGCGGCCATAGGGCTAGTAACCCCATTTCTTTTGAAACTCGCCAGGGAATCTTATAAAGAGTTCGTTGCCTCAGAAGCGCCTATTGACGATGATGATGAAGATTCAATCAAAATCCACGTCCAAAGGGAGGGCCCTCTGGCTGCCGAGGCCTCTTCTGAGACTGAGGAACCGACTTTAGAACCCAGCAACTAATTTGCCCAATATACTACAGACTTCCGGTAAGGGCGGGCCCGGCCGCCCTTACCGCCTCTAAGACTTTATTAGCCAAAAATAGGCCGTTTTACGCAATTTAAGCGTCCCGGCCAAAAACTCTTTAAAAATGAGATAAAAGCTCATTAAAATGGGCTAAAAGCTTTGTTCACTTATTATAGACGGCACTAAAATAATATGAGGACTGCCTTTTATCGCTAGAAACTAGGCTTAAATACCGTCCCCATAGACCCCTTGGAGATCGGCATAGCGCTCCTTTTGGAGCCTTTCGATCTGGGCAAGGCGTCCCTTTTTAATTACCAGGATTACCTGTCCAAACTCTAGGCCCTTTAATGCGCCTACTATCCTCTTTTGTACTTCCGAAAGGTTAATACCCTCGTCTTTGAGGCCCAAAGAGTCAGATGCCAGCTCTTCAGGGTTGAAATTCTCGCGCCTTTCCACCTGCACTACCCTAAAATTCTGGCAGATAATGGTTATCTGCCCGTGGTAGGTCCTCTGTAATAATCCCATGACCCCCTCCATAATGGGGGGAGTTAAAAATTCTATTTTAGGGGTAACTATGCTCACGACTTTGCGGCTCTCCCTTTTGCGGACGACTATCATACTGTCACCTAAAACCTTAAAGCACTAATAATACACAAAGCCACATCTGTCTAGGAAAATGGCTTAGGAAAATGAAAATACAATATTTTCTTCTTGTCTTTTGGGGATTAGTCGCGACAGCCGCCAGGGCCCGTTCCCGGAAGGGAGCGCGGCCCTAAAAGGCCCATGTGGGGCACAAAGAGGATATTTTGAGGGGGAAATGACATTAAATTAGTTTTTTATGTAATCTAGCCAAAGGATATCTTTTTGGCAAGAGCTTAGCTAAAGCTAAAGAACTTAATTAGAAGTGTTTTGGGGAAAAAAAGCCTTACGGTCGGATGTTGCCTTCGAAAAACAGGGAAAACCGAAAGCCCATAGCGCCTTTACCAGATAGGACTGCCGACCGCAAGGGTTAACCGTACGGTTTAACATTTAATTTTAGCACAAATTTCTAGACAAAAAAAATAAAAATACCAGTTTTTGCGATTTATTTTCATAGGGTCACTAAATACTGTGGAAAATATAAAATTTATCCACACTAATGGTGCTCATTTTTCTAAAACTGCCTAATAGAGCCTTGCAAATTTAGTTCGATTGCCTTTAAAAGCTTGCCCGGAAATTAATATTGACAAAAAGGCTCTTGGCCAGTAAAAATCCTCTACTATTCACTTTGGGCGCTACTTAGAGCGCTTGAATAGGTATGAGAGAGTCGGGGTTCACGGGGTTTTTCCGCATAAAATGCGAATATATTTGTCATTTCCTTCTAAAACTAACAGAACCCAGTATTTAGTAGCCGAACCCCGTATGACCCTATAATTGTTGTGCGTCTTGGCAAAACCAGGACTTGACAAAAGCGTGAGGCAATAGGACTGGTTCCACAAGGGACCTAGGCCCACAATCAAAATTGATCCAATTATTGTTCTAGGAAATGGTCTTTTGGTCTCAAGCTCTAAGGAAAGCTTTGAGAGCTTTTTTCGCGTTTCTTACTGCAGAGGCGAACACTTTCCGGCGAAGCTCTTCCAGCTTCTGGAGCATGAGCTTAAGCAAGTAAAAGCGGTCAAAGACTATTTCTGCATTGGAAAGATAGTTCTTGACACCCCTTTCTAAAGCCTCGCCCAAGTCGAAAAGCTAAAGCTGCGACCTTC